>OZ242341.1:2265905-2589605 GCA_965208545.1 Candidatus Poriferisocius sp.
TCTGATAGTCGGCCACCAGAACCCGGTTTGCCTCTGAGCCCTGGCGAGCCGCAGCCAAGAGATCGGCATTGGTCGAGCCGGTTTCGGATACCCATTCCACCTGATAACCGGCAACCTCGTTCATGTCCACGCGCTGATCTCCGATCTGTCGAACTGCCATTATTCGCGTGCTTGAGAACCCGTCTGCCACCATATTGCCGTGTTGTCCAAGGTGCTGATCGCAAACCGGGGAGAGATCGCCGTGCGGGTCATCCGAGCCTGCCGAGAATTGGGCATCACCACCGTGGCGGTGTATTCCGAACTCGACCGCAATGCCCTCCATGTGCGCATGGCCGACGAGGCCCACGCGCTGGGCGGTCAAACCGCGGCCGAGAGCTACCTCAACACCGAGGCCATCCTCGATGTGATCGAGCGCACCGGGGCCGACGGTGTCCACCCCGGTTACGGCTTCTTCTCCGAGAACGCCGACTTCGCCCGGGCCATCACCGCCCGGTACGTGGCGTTCATCGGCCCCAACCCCGAGGCCATCGAGGTCATGGGCGACAAGATCTCCGCCCGCCAGGCGGCCGAGCGGGTCGGGGTGAGCGGAGTTCCCGGGACCACCGACCTCATCACCGACCCCAGCCAGGTCAGAGCCTTCGGAGATGAGCACGGCTATCCCGTGGCCATCAAGGCGGCCTACGGCGGCGGCGGCCGGGGCATGAAGGTGGTGGCCGACGAAAGCGTGGTGGAGGAGGCCATCGAGTCGGCCCAGCGAGAGGCCCTCAGCTATTTCGGCCGCGACGAGATCTACATGGAGCGCTACCTGGAGAAGCCCCGCCACGTCGAGGTGCAGGTACTGGCCGACAGCCACGGCAACTGCGTGTACCTCGGCACCCGCGACTGCTCCGCCCAGCGCCGACACCAAAAGCTCATCGAAGAGGCGCCCGCGGCGGGCATCGACGCCGACATTCTGGCGGCCATGGGCGAGGCCGCCGTGAAGGTGGCCCGGGGCTGCGACTACGTGAACGCCGGCACGGTGGAGTTCCTCTATGAGGACGGCGACTTCTTCTATTTGGAGATGAACACCCGGCTCCAGGTGGAGCATCCGGCCACCGAGCTGGTCACCGGGATCGACCTGGTGGAACAGCAGATCAAGATTGCCTCCGGCGAGCCCCTGCCCTTCACCCAGGACGACATCGAGATCTCCGGCCACGCCATCGAAGTGCGAATCAATGCCGAAGACCCCGCCGAAGGGGCTTTTCTGCCGTCGCCCGGGCCGATCACCGGGCTCCGGGCGCCCAGCGGCTACGGCACCCGCTGGGACGGTGGTTACGAGGCCGGTGACGAGATCAGCCAGTTCTACGACAATCTTGTGGGCAAGCTGATCTGCTGGGGCCGGGACCGGCCGACCGCCATCGCCAGAACCCTCCGAGCTCTAGACGAGCTGGAGGTGAGCGGGGTGGCTACCACCATCAGCGCCGACGTGGCCATCCTGTCGCACCCCGATTTCGCCGCGCTGGCCCACTCCACCAAATGGGTGGAAGAGACCCTCGACCTCACCGGCGTAAAGAGCTCTCCCGAAGCAGACACCCCGCCCGACGACACCGAGCCACTGGTGGCCCGAAACATCGACGTGGAAGTCAACGGACAGCGCTACTCGGTGCGGATGTGGGTTCCCGAAACCGCTCCAGCCGCCGTCGCTTCCGGGCCGAGTGGAGCCAAACGCCCCAAGCGAGCCGCCGCCAGCAAGAGCGGAGGCAGCGCCGGGAGCGGTGACGTCATCGTTCCAATGCAGGGAACCATCGTCAAAGTCATGGTGTCCGAGGGGGACTCCGTGGAAGCCGGTGATCCTATCGTCGTGCTCGAGGCCATGAAGATGGAGAACAACGTGTGCGCCGAGAAATCCGGCACGGTGACTGAGATCAAGGTGTCCGAGGGCGACTCGGTGGGCGGCGGCGACGTGGTGGCGGTCATCGAGTAGACGCCGCTCTGCCCCGGCTGTCAGCCCAGCTAGCCCCCCGGTAGCATCGAACAAGCTTCATGGCCGATCCCCAACCGCTTTCACAGGCCAGCACATCGATCATCATTCCCAGCGCCGGCCGTACCCTGCCGGGCGCTGAAACATCGATGCTGAACCGATGCCTGGCCACTCTCGCCCTCCTCGAGCCCTTGCCCAAGGAGGTGATAGTGGTCGTGGGCGATGAATTGCAGGGTGAGCTGCCCCGACAAATAAACAGCCTGCCAGTCGAGGTCATACACCGCGGCCCGGGAGCCTTCGACTTCTCCAGAGCCGTCAACTGCGGGCTGTTGGCCAGCGGCGGAGATCTTGTTCTGATGCTCAACGATGACATCGAGGCTGAGACCACCGACTGGATTGGGAAAATGGCCGCTCACCTGGACGATCCCACCATCGGTGTGGTCGGGGCAGCCTTGTTGTATCCCGACCGGTCGATTCAGCACATCGGCATAGAGATTGGAGACGCCCAGCCCATCCACTCGTTCCGGGGATGCCAGCTATCTGAAGCCGCCGCGGCCGGGGCAGACGTGGCCCGCGATGTGATCAGCGTTACCGGGGCCTGCCTGCTCACCCGACGCAGGGACTTGCTGAACGTCGGTGGGATGTCGCGGGAATTCCCATCTTCTTACGGCGACATCGATCTGTGCCTCCGGCTCCTCCGATCAGGCTTGCGGGTGGTGGTGGAGCCCGCGGCCACCCTCATACACCACGAAAGCGCCAGCCGGCCGCCGGTGATCGAGCCTTGGGAATGGGAGAGGTTCATCAACCGCTGGGGCGAGAAAGCCGACTCGTGGCACCTCCCCGTCAATTCTGCGACTGGCCACAACTACGATTCACCCATGGCCGCAGACCTGGTCGACGGCGAGGATCGCGAGGAGACCCGCCACGAGATCCTCAGCCTGCGCGAACAAGCCTTGGGCGCTGAAACCCGCAGCCAGCAGCTCGCCGACCGCGTCGCCAATCAAGACGACAGAATTGCCGAGCTAGAAGAACGGGTCGACGAGCGGGACACCCGCATCGAGGAGTGGAAGGACCGCGTCGCCGAGCGGGACACCCGCATTGCGGAGCGAGATGCCCGTATATCCGAACAAGACGCCCGCGTCGCCGAGCGGGACACCCGCATGGCCGAGAAGGACGCCGAAATCGCCAAGAAAGACGCCCGTATCGCCCAACTGGAAGCTGAGAATCTCGACTTGCAGGACCTCCTGAACCGTCCGGCCATCATCCGGCTAGCTCGGAGGCTCGCAAGGAGACCGCGTCGGGATGTATAGGCCCGAAATGGTTGACACGAAGCGGGTCAGCGCGGAATTCGAGGCCGAGGCCGACAATCGGCGCCGACAAGACCGCGAGATCGCACTGCTCGAGCTCGAAATCGAACAGGCCTGGGCCGACCTGTCTCCTTCTGGAGGCTCCTTCGATGTGCTCAGCCACGACGGCCACCTTCTAGACCAAGCTGCGAGTCTGGCCGCACTCGACCCCCAGGTGCCCATCGGGTCGCGCCGTGGCCTAAGGGGCATCAAGTGGGCGATCCGCAAGCTGACTTACTGGTACGTCCGATTTTTGACCGACCAATTCAACCTGTTCGCCGGAGTGCTGATCCGGCATTTGCGCAACATTGAAGCCCGCCTAGGCCGATTGGAGGATGCCGCCGGTATTCCCATCGATCAGTCTGTCCCTGCCGGATGGGGCATTATCGACGATCCCCCCGACCCCTCGGCCGAAGTTGTCGCCCAAGTGGCCGGGCTTGCGGGATCGGGGCCGTGCCTGGTGCTTTCCGCGGGACAGGGAGCCCTTGTCGAGGCCATCGGCGCCCAGGGCATGCGCACCTATGGCGTCGAACAGGATCCCGACCGAGTGTTCACCGGACTCAGCCGTCGAATCGACATTCGAACCGGCGACGTTCTCGCCCATCTAGTGGGCTCCGAGGACGGGGAGTTCGGAACGATCGTGCTCACCGGCATGGTGGAGAACCTCCCGCTGAAAGATCTGATCGGGATGATCAACCAAGCCAGCATGAAGCTGAAGGGTGCCGGCCGAATCATCGTGGCCGTGGCCGATCCAGCATCCCGGAGCCAGGTCGAGTCGGAGCTGGGATCAGGGCTGGGCATCTCACCGATCACCTGGCGACACCTGCTGGAGCGCGCCGGCTTCGACGCTCGGCTAGAGCCCTGCACCGACTCCCGCATCAGCCAGATTGTCGTGGCCCACCGCTCGGCCAACCCCACGGCCAACTCCTCAGGCCGCTCCTCGGCAAGCTCCTCGAATGATTTCGAACCGAGAGATTCATGAGCCCGGCTGTCGACATACTGATTCCCCAGATGGCCTCCGCCGATGCCACCAGCAACCACACACGGCTCATTCAGGAAATGCTCGAAAAGAAGGGCTTTGAAGTTCGCATCGTCGTCGAGCGAAGAACCCGATCAGACAGCAGCACAATTCCAATTGAGAAGTGGAAAGGCGATGCCCGAGTCTCAATTCTCCAGCATTCCATTGGCTCAGAAGTCGCTCAGGGAGTGATCCGCAACAAATCTCCTATCGTGTTGAACTACCACAACATCACGCCCGCCAGTTACTTCCAGGTCTGGCAGCCCGAGTTGGCCAGAAGCGTTGAGCGGGGAAGGCAGCAGCTCAGCCAACTAGCGCCGCTCACCCGCCGGGGCATAGCCGACTCCGAATTCAACGCCCAGGAGTTGAGGGACTTGGGCATCGACGACGTGGTGGTCTCCCCGGTGCTGTGGCAGCTGGGCGGCCACGTCGGCCAACTTGACCAAGGCGAATCGGGGGTTTCCGAGGACGGCGGCACCGTGCTGTTCGTGGGGCGGCTGGCCCCCAACAAGTGCCAGCACGACCTCATCGCCGCTTTCGCCGTACTGTCCCGCTTCCGGCCCCAGTCGCGGCTCGTACTGGTGGGTGATGCCTCTCCCCCTCAATACCTGCTTTCCCTGAAGAGCCTCGCTCGGCGGCTCGGCGTGCAAGGTCAGGTGGTCTTTGCCGGCAAGGTCTCCGACAAAGACCTGCTCCAGTGGTATCAGCTCTCGGACGTGCTCGCCTGTGCGTCGGAGCACGAGGGATTCGGGGTGCCCCTGGTGGAGGCCATGGCCAACGGCCTGCCCGTGGTGGCCTACGACGCGGCCGCAGTGGCCGAGACGGTGAACGGGGCGGGCATCGTGCTCAGCGACAAGCGGCCAGCGACGATGGCTACGGCCCTAGACCGAGTCTTGGATGACGAGCAGCTGAGGAATGGCCTGAGGGAACAGGGCATCAAGGCGGCCCAGCGATTCGACATCTCGGTCACCCGCGAGCAGATGTGGATCGCTCTCAAGGACTTGGTCGAAGCCCGGGATTGAACCGGCGACCAGTCTCAGTGAGTGCGGAGGCTCAGCGACGGCGGAGGCCTCGAATCAGCCCGGCAACCCTGTTGTGGATTCGCTCCCGCCAGGCCACCCGGGCCAAGCGGACTCGGGCGTTGGCGACCTCGGCCTGAAGCTCCGCCAGTTGAGCCTCGGCGCGGGCGATACGGGCTTGGGCCTCCTCTAGGCTCGCGGCCATCTCATGCTGCTCAGCAAGCTGGGCAATCAGCTCCTGCTGGCGGTGGACCAAATGTTCCATGCGCCGGTACGGGGCCAGGGGCGACCCCAACCGGTCCATACGGGAACGACTGCCGGCGTCGTGCAACTCGGCCAACCTCAACGCCGGCTGACGGTACACCCGACGAACCAGTTCATCTTCCGCCTGCCTCCACTGTCTCAACAGGTCATCGTCGATGTCCTCGCCGATCAAGGTGCCGAGATGAGCGACGAGGCGGTCGTTGCTCCACGTGACCGGCCAGGGCAAATGGCAGCGGGCGCTCAACATGGCCGAGACCGTCTTCCAAAGCCCCCTGACCACGGCCAACCGGACATCCACTCCCCCGGCCGCCAGCCATTCCCGATCCACGAACTTGAGGCCGTCGGCGGTGACCACAAAATTGTCCGGCCCAGCATCCAACCAGTCGGGGGGCAGAGCCCTCCTGGCATCGGCGGGCAGATAGGGGTGGGGCGCGCCAACTGAGTCAACCGGTATCTCGTGAGCTGCCAGCGCCTCCCGCCACGCCCCCAACAATTTGGCGATTTCGTCGGTGTTGCCTTCCCGGGCCGAGTCCAGCAAGCACTGCTCGAGATTTCGACCGGTGAAATAGTCCTCCTCGGCCACCTCGGCTTGCCCCAGCCACTCTTCGAAATCACATACCCCGTCTTGAGCCAAAAGGCGGCGTTTCATGATCAGGCCTTGGTCCGATTCAACGACGACTGCTTGCTGGCTCCACCGCTGTCGTCGATCAGGAGCCACCCGCCACGCCAGGGACTGCCGATCGACCCGCGCCGCCACTGCTTGGGGGCTTCGACCAGCTACCACCAAGAAAGAATTGGCCACATCGGGTCCCAGTCCGGCCGCAAGCAGCGCTCGGTGGGCGGCCCGCTCATCGGCAACCAAGACGGGACGGAAGTACTCACTGCTCGTGGGCTGGCCCACAATCTGGTCGACTATGTCGGCACAGTCAGGCTGATCGTAAATCTCCTCGGCCAGCACCGCAGTGGGCAGCTTGTAGTCGGGAAACGGGTATAGCCACTGTTGGTCCGCAAGCCCGGCGTCAGCCAGCATTCCGGCCAGTTCCCGTCGAGACCAGGTGGTGGGCTCCCCGGGGCGGTAGCCCTCCCAGCCCACCCACGGCAGCCCCAGGTGATCTTCGGGAAAGCCCAGCAGGTACTTGAGCCCGAGGCGGTTCTCAATGGCCAGAACCAACACACCGCCGGGGTTAAGGGCGTCCACCGCTCGGGTGAGGAGGGCCTCTGGGCCGGCTCCCCCTCCTTGGCCGGTGCTGGAATACTCCAGCACTCCTACCAGCAGAACGACGTCGTAGGCGCCGCGACTGTCGTCTCCCAGCCCCTCGAGCGGCCCACAAAGCACTCGAACGTCTTCCATTCCGGCACAGCGATGGGCAATCAGCTCCGCCCGGGCGGCGCTGCCCTCCACCGCGGTCACCGCCGCCCCCCGGTCGGCGCATATCCGGGTGTTGACTCCTGAGCCCGCCCCCACGTCCAGCACCCGGTCATCGGGTCCGATGGCGACCGGGGCCAAGAGCACAGCCCGCTCTGGAGCCAGGTGATAGGCGGTGGGCCAGTCGCGTACCGCCGCCGCCAGCTCATCCGACCCCACCCGGCGATCCTCAACCGTTCGGAATAGGGTCAACAGCTCAGCCTCAGCCCCATCGGCATAGGGAAGCGGTTCGCCAATTGAGCTGATTGGCAGGGGCTCAAAGGACATTCCAGCTCGCCTCAGACTCCGGACCGCCAGTCGCCCTCCAGATTCAACAGTCCATTGGCCTGAGGGTCGGGCTCGCCGGAGATCTGAAGCCAAAACTCCCGGGCTCGACGGTCATAGAGGAACGAAGCGTCAGAGTCCTGCACCGCGGCGTTGACATGGAACGCACCGGAGCGGAACGGAATGCGGGACAAGCGAAACTCCACCCATCCCTCGCCGTCTACCTTGCCGGGTCGAAATCCGTCGGCATGTGAGCGGGGGCCGGCCAGGTGAAGGTTGTTGTGGTCGTAGAACCCCAGTGAGAACACCGGGTCTTGGATCGGCTCCGAGGCGGAGTAGTGGATTCGCACGACCAGCGGATCGCCCGATGCGAACGACTTGGGCCGATGGCCGGCCTCGTCGAAGAACTCCAGGTTGGTGATGCGCAGTGGGGTCGCCTGCTCGGCGTCGGGACGGAGGCGATGGCCTACCGAAGCGGCCCCCTCGGTGTCGATGGTGTCGAGATAGGCGTTGATCACGTCTTGCGGGTCGCCCTCGGCCGCCAGAAGCCCCCGGTTCAGCCACGCAATCTGATCGCAGTTGGCCCGCAGCATGCCCAGATCGTGGCTGACCAGCACGATGGTCACCCCCTGGGACCGCAACGACTCCAAGTGGCTGAAGCACCGGAGTTGGAATTCCTCGTCGCCCACAGCGACCACCTCGTCAACGATGAGGATCTCAGGGTCGACGTGGACGGCAACGGCAAATCCCAGCCTCACGTACATGCCGCTGGAGTAGATCTTCACGGGGCTGTCGATGAACTCTTCCAATCCCGCAAACTCGACGATCTGCTCCACTCGGTCGTCGATCTGCGATTTCGGCACTCCCAGCACCGAGGCGTTGAGGTAGATGTTCTCCCGCCCGCTCAATGCGGGGTGGAAGCCCGCCCCCAGCTCCAGGAGGGCCGAAGTCCGGCCCTTGACCTCGACACGGCCCTCGGTGGGCCGGTAGATCCCGGCCATGACCCTCAAAAGGGTGGACTTGCCCGACCCGTTGCGTCCGACCAGTCCGTACATCGAGCCCCGGGGCACCTCCAGGCTGACATCGCGAAGGGCCCAGAACGGCTCGCTGCGCATCCGGCGGAACGGTCGACCCGATCCGGGGCGCAGCCCCGTCAACGCTTCCTTCAGGCTCAGGGGCCGGTCCAAGGTCAGCTGAAAGCGCTTGGACACACCTTCGACCACCACCGCGTTCTCAACCATGGGCTACAGCTCCTCGGCGATGTCGCGGGTTCGGGACTTGAACATCAACCAGCCGGCTGCGCCCACTGTCAGCGAGATGAGAGCCATGAGCCCCAATCGAAGCAGGCCGGGCCAGTCCAGCCCGTACAGCAGCTCGCGGGAGGCCTCGGTGAACTGGGACAGCGGGTTCAGCCGGATGATGTCTCGCACCGGCAGCCCCATGGCCCGTTCGGGAATCAGCGACAACGGGTAGACGATGGGGGTCACATAGAAGAGAAATTGCAGGGCAATGGTGGACAGGTAGCCCACATCGCGATAGCGCACGTTCCATACGCTGAGCATCAGGCCGATCCCGAGGGCGAAGATCGAGAGAAGCAGCAGGAGAACCGGCCAGAGCAGGAAAGTCCAACTCACATTGGCCAGGCAGATGAATATCAGCATCAGGATGGACGCCTCGATGGCCGCTTGGAACAGCACCGTGAGCAGGGCGGCCACCGCCGGGGCCTCGGGCGGGAAATACACCTTGCCGAGCAGCGACCCCAGGTCCAGCAGCGCAGTCATGGCCCCGGTGATCACCCCGTAGAAGGCGTTCCACATAACCAGGGCGCAGAAGAGATAGAGGGCGAAGTTGTCGAAGCGGCCATTCCCGGCTCGAGGGGGGTCAAACTTCAACAGAACGCCGAACACCAGCGCGTAGATGGCCAGGGTGGCCGCGGGGTTGAGCATCGACCACAGCCAGCCCAGCACCGACCGCTTGTAGCGCGAGCCCAGCTCCCGCTGCACCAGACGGCCGATCAGCTCCCGGTAGCCCCAGATCTCCAGGGCGCTGCCTCGGTCAGTCACTGCCCTCATATCTGCGGCTCGGGATCGCACAGATGGTCGTACACCCCGGCCAGATTCAGATCCCAGCGAGCGTGGCGGGCGGCGATGTCGGTCATGCCCTGCTTGGCCAGCCGCTGTCGGCGGGCGGGATCCCGCACCAGGGCAACGATCTCGGCGGCCAGCCCGTCAGCGGTCTGGGGCGACTGCATGCAGTTGTGGTCGTGGCGCAACAGCCAATCGCCCGCCGGATTCTCGAATGCCACCACCGCGGCGCCGCAGGCCATCAGCTCCAGCGGCAGATAGGAGGGGTGCTCAGAGGTGGTCAGGGCCACACCGATGTCGCAGGATCGGTACAGCGGGCCGGTCTCTCGATAGTCAAGCTGACCCATGTGGGTGATGAGGGAGTCCATGTGCTCGGGGAAGGCCCACGATCCCGCGGTCACGATGCGCACGTTGTCGGCTAGTTCGTCCTTCACGAGACGCACGGCTCTGGCAGCCAACTCCCAGCAGTTTCGCAGATGACCAGGGCGGGCATAGATGAACACGGTCACCGGCCGGTCGGGATCAGGTTCGATGCGGTTGCGGGCGTGAAAGATCGAGTCGTCCACCGCGGGCCAAAAGTGATCGGCTACTCCCCCGTAGCGATCCCGGTAGATGTCGGCCAAATGGCCGGTGTTGCAAAGCCCGTAGAGTCCCAGACGATAGCTGTGCTCTGCCAGGGCGTAGAGCGTGCCCGCCGGGTAGAACATGGGCTCGAAATCCTGGATCAAGTAGAAGCGGCGGGTCTGACCAGGGGTGCGGGCCGCGAAGTAGGCAGTGGTCCACATGGTGGCGATGGCTGCATCGGCGGGGGGGATTTCCTTGGGATCAAAGGCAAAGGAGTCGTGGTAGCTGATAGGACTGTCGGCCAGCGACTGGAAGGCCGCGGAGATCCCTGACCGGTACCACCGCTCGTCGTGGTCG
Organism: Candidatus Poriferisocius sp.; assembly: GCA_965208545.1. Taxonomy (GTDB): domain Bacteria; phylum Actinomycetota; class Acidimicrobiia; order Acidimicrobiales; family Bin134; genus Poriferisocius. Next base: position 2,276,208 of record OZ242341.1, read on the forward strand.
ACGGGCCCGGTCATCACCATGAACCGATTTTCCACCCCGTGGTGCACGGCCAGATGGTCGGCCAACCGGAACACGGTATGGATGCCGCCGTAGAACGGGTTTTGGAACTCGGGCACAAACCAGTTGACGGTTCTCACCTCGTGTCGACCTTGGACCGCCCGGTGTTCTTGATGAACCAACTCGGCCAGTTCCCGATCTGCTTCGGAGGCGAAAGCCAGCGCGTGGGCCTCCCCGGTCTCGTTGCGCTGATAGAAGATCTCCATGGGCCGACCCAGCATCTCGGTGAGCTGCTTCAGCACGCCCGGCTTCTCCTCGCAGCGCACCACCGGCTTCGACTGGGTTGTGTCGAGATTTGGGGAGAAATAGGGGTCGCCGCCCATCAGCCAGCGCTGATAGGCCCAATAGCTGGCAAACACATCGCCGTCGGGGATGTTCGGGCCTCTGGTGGCCGATTCTCTGTGGGTGATCGGAGTGGCCGCCGAAACAACATTGCGGTATCCGGCCTGCCGGGCCCGAAGACTCAGCACCACATCGCTGCCGCACAGCTCCAAGCGCTCGTCGAAACCGCCAATCTCCTCGAACACCGAACGGCGCACGGCCAGACAGGCGCCGGTCACCGCCACGGTGTTGCGGGTCCAATCGGTGGGTCCCATCAGGCTGTCGGAATGCGGGGCCATGCCCTGGAACAGGTGCCCGGCCAAGCCGGTCATACCGATGATCACCCCGCCGTGCTGGATCAATCCGTCGTCGTCGATGAGCTGAAGGCCGGCCACCCCGATCTCGGGGCACTGAGCCCAGCCGATGAGTTCTTGGAGCCACCCGGGGTGGCCACTCGAGGTGTCGTCGTTCAAGAACACCAGCACCTCGCCGGTGGCCTGGGCCGCGGCCCGATTGTTCACCGCGGAGTAGTTGAACGGCTCTTCCCACCAGACGATCCGAGGACTCAGATCAGCAGCCCGATCCTGATACCAGGCCTCGTTTTCGTCACTTTGGCCGCCGTTGTCCACGATGATGAGCTCAACGCTGGGATGGTTGGCTGAGCGGATCAGCTCGAAGGCGCCCTCCAGCAATTCCCGGTTGTGCCGGGTGGCGATGATGACGCTGACTAAAGCGTCTCGATCAGGCACCCAAGCCAGGTGGACTCCGCTGGCCCCTGCTTCGGCTCGGGCCGGCCAGCCCCGATGCGCCACCCAGCGGTTCACCAGATCAAGGTGGTGGGATTCAATGCGCTCTTCGCGGCGATCAGCGGCCTGCAAAACCGCGGGCAGCCGACACACCTGCTGTTCGGCTACTTCCAGACTCAACAGCAGATCCCACCAAAGGGAGTCGTCGTCGGTTCCGGCATCGCGATAGCGCCGCGCCGCCTCGGATTGAAGGCCTCGGGCTCTCACGGCAAAGGCCCGTCCGATGTAGTTGGAACAGGCCAGGAGGTCGGGAGACCAGCCCGGCTTGAACCGGGGCTGGCTCAAGCGATCCAGATCGTCGTCAAAGTAGGTGCCTTCTGGCATTCCCGCCAGGTGCCAATCCCATACCTCGGCCAGACCAGCCCGGTCGTCATCCCAGTACATCAGCTCCAACCAGGGATCGCGCCACGCGGCTTGGGCAATCTTGAACACCGCGTCGAGCCGAAGCCGGTCGCCCGCTCGCAGCAACAGCACTAGGTCCTTGGGGCAGTGCTGCGACAACCGGTCGAATTCCTCGGCCAGCCCGCCCGATTCCACTTTGACCACCTCAACCAGCCCCCACGACTGATTCCGAAGCGAAGCCTCGGTGGCGGCGACGTCGCCGCCGTCGTCCACCACCAGTCCCCACACCTTCAGGGGCTGGGACCACTCCTGATACCACTGCCGCTGAAGTTCCAAAACACTCGGATCGGCCGGCAGCCGGCAGAACCACTCCCGATAGGTCACTCCGGCCGGTTGGCGCGGTGGCGCGGGCTCGGCCTCGTCCCCCGCTTCGTCCCCCGACTCCAGGTGCTCCGCAGCCGGTGCAAGCAGCTCTGCCTCGGGATTCCCCTCATTGCGGCGTCGCTGCCACTCGTCTCGTATTCGGGTGAGCGTGTTGCCGGTCTCCCGGACGATCACCATTGCCCCGCCAACCAGCCGTCGGCGGCGGGTACCCCGGGGCAGAGCTCGCTCAAAAAGACGACGAACCACTACGACACCCTACCTGTACACCCCGGTTTCCCTTTCACCCGAGTCCCCCTCCACGGCCTTGAACGCCGCGCCGGGAATTGGTGTGTACTTGATGGCCAGGGCCGAAACTGGGAGAATTGCCCGGCGGGCGGCCAATCGATTTTGGACGTTCTATGCATTGGCAGCGGTCGGTGGTGCTGAACCGCCCTCGCTTTTCCCTGATACTCGCCGCCGCTTCGGTCCTGCTCGTCGCGGCATCAGTTCTGGTTGCAGTTCCGAGTTCGGCCCAGAACAGCCCCAACCCCCAACCGGTGCTCATCGTCGACCCATCGTCGGCGGTCAGCTTCTCCGGCAAGGGTTGGGGGCACGGAGTGGGCATGAGCCAGTGGGGAGCCAACGCCCGCTCTCAGGCCGGGCACAGCCCGGCGGAGATCCTGGACTTCTACTACGAGAACACCCAGCTGGTGGAGAACTACGGCTATTCCGGATCTATCCCAACCCCCACCCCGACGCCGACTCCGACCACCGGCTCAACGACAAAACAATTCCCAACCACTGCCCAAGATCCGGCCCAGATCCTGCTGGCCATCACCAACACCACCACGCTTACCCCCCAGGGGCTCAACCGCATCACCGTTGACAACCAGAACATCGCCGTCGGCGGCGAGAACGCAGCCCGGGCCCCGGCGGGAACCCCAATCGTCATCGACCGGGCCGGCGGCCTCTGGCGCATCACCTACGGCACCACCGACGTTTGCGGCAACGGCTGTCCCGGGGAGACTGCCCAGCTCCACTTCGCCACCGACTCCTCCGTGGCCATATCAACTACCGGCCGCTCCTACTCCCACGGCCGCATCAACCTCATCGCCGTCGCCGGCGACCCGAACCGATTCCACATCACCGTCGACTCCCTAACCGTCGAGAAGTTCCTAAACGATCCCCACAATTATCCCGGCCCTCTGAATGTCGACCACGGCCTGCCCGAAGATTCGGTGCAGTTGCTGCTGGCCACCACCGAGGCCACCACGCTGACCCCTGGGGGACTCAACCGCATCACCATCGACAACGCCAACATCTCCTACGGCGGCCAAAACCTGGTTAGGGCCCCGGCCAACAGCCCCATCACGGTTACCAGGGTAAACGGCTTGTGGCGGATCCAATACGGCAGCACCAACGTTTGCGGCACCGGCTGCTCGGGTCAGACCGCCCAACTCCACTTTGGCACCGACACCGCCGTGGCCGTGTCCACCACCGGCCGCTCCTACTCCCACGGCCGCATCAACCTCATCGCCGTCGCCGGTGACCCGAACCGGTTCCATATCACCGTCGACTCCCTGACCATCGAGAAGTTCTTCCGCGATCCCCACAGCGGACTGCCCACCACATCGGCCGGACCTCTCCCCACCACCCCAGAACCGGTCATCGAGCCCGCTCCTGAGCCGGCCTACCCCGAAGAAGCGATCCGCGTACATCTGACCACCACCACCGGCTCCACGCTGACCCCCCAGGGAGCCAACCGAATCACCATTGACGGCCAAGGCGAGATCCGAGTGCCCGCGGGATACCCGGTCGCCATTACTCGCCACGCTGGGCACTGGCACATTGTCCACAGCGGTTCCGACGTCTGCGGCAACGGATGTTCCGGAAATTCCGTCCAACTCCACTTCGCCACCAACACCTCGGTGACGGTGTCCAACACCGGTCGTTCCTACTCGCATGGCCGCATCAACTTGGTGCCGTCGGGGGGGGACCCCAGCGAGTTCTACGTGATCGTGGATTCGCTGTCGATGGAGGATTATCTGAGGGGCATCGCGGAGAGCCCTATGAACTGGGGCCTGTCGGTTCACAAGGCCCAGGCCATCGCGGCCCGAAGTTATGCCAGCGCTTCAATGCGAGAACGGCGGGCCTCCGCTACGTGGACTCGGCCATTCGACCTGTACTCCACTGTGTGGGATCAGGCATATGTGGGAGACCTCAGAGAGAAGCACGCCGATGCCGCAACGTGGCTTCGGGCCGTGGAGGAGACCGCTGGTCAGGTGCTTTACCATGGCGGCGCGCCCATCCGAGCGTTCTACCACGCCTCCAACGGCGGCCACACCGAGCGCAGCGGATACGTGTTTTCCGCCGACCTCCCTTACCTTCCCTCCAAGCCCGACGCATTCGACGACCAAGCCATCAACCCGTACACCTTATGGACGCGCTCCTATTCCGTTGCCGACCTGAACCGGTGGCTGAACGACCACACCGATACCGCGGTGGGCCAACTCATCAGCATGGAAACTGTGGGCGGCATCGGCGCATCGGGCCGGCTGGACAAGGCTCAAGTCCGAATCACCGGCACCTCTCGTTCGGTCACCGTCAGCGGCAACCGGCTTCAGGCCCGGATCAATACTGCGGCCCGAGAGAGCGGACAGAATCAGCTCTTGTCCACGCTCTTCAGCTTTACCGTTCCTCTGGCCACCGTTACCTCCACGCCAGCCGATCCGGGTGACCCCGTGGACATAACCCCTGCCGACGATGTGTTCTTCTCCGGGATCATCGACGGCCCGAACTTCTGCTTGAACCGAAGCCTGGGCGGGCCGATCACCTATCCCTTCGACAGCGACAGCGACGGCGTGGCCGACATCTGCGCCCTGCCTCGGACCCGACGGGAGGCGGTAGCCCACCAGCGGACACTTGAGAGAATGGCCTCAGCAGAGCGGGGCATCTTTACCGCCCGCTTCGCCGAGGAGTGCCGCTCGGTGGCGGAGACATTCGGCGAGCCCGACAAGGAGGCCTCCGACGAGTGTCAGCAGTACCGGGAATTCGCCGGCAACGCCCCCGGAGGGCTCACGCCGGCCAACGGCGGAACCGGGGCCCAGACACAGCCAACCGGTCAAGACCCCGATGCCTACGTCCCGGACGACCGGATGTTCTACTCCGGCATCATCGACGGTCCGGACTTTTGCTTGAACTTCAGCCTGGGGGGGCCGACCACCTATGCCTTCGACAGCGACGGCAACGGGGTGGCCGACGTCTGCGCTCTGCCCCGGACTCGGCGGGCCGCGGTGGCCCGCCAGCGGGCCCTCGAGCATCTGGCCCACGCATCCCCTGAGCTGGAGATCATCTATGAGGCCTTCTTCGTCGTGAATTGCCTAGAGGGACCGCCGACACTCGGTGAACCCAACAAAGAGGCAACCGATGATTGCGAGCCCCACATCCAATTGGGTGCGGCTTAGCTGGCCAATTCACCCACCAGTCGCCTCAGCGGCTCCCGAAAATCTGTGGGGAGATCAAGACCAGCCAGGACCAGCGCCCGGTTCTCCAACACTGAGTTGGCCGGACGGGGGGCCGCCCGGGGGGGATCCAGCTCCGCGGTCTTGATGGGCGCCACCCGGTCGGGGTCATGGCCCGCGGCGGCCATGATCTCTCGCGCGAATTCATACCACGACACATCACCCTGATTGGTCACGTGATACAGCCCCGGAGATCGGTCGACGCACAGCCGCTCGATCACCGCGGCCACATCGGAGGTGAACGACGGCGAGCCCCGCTGGTCGCTCACAAATCGGAGCGGCCCGCCTTCGGCAGCCAGTCGCAACACGGTGGCCACCACATTGGAGCCTTGGCGTCCGCACAGCCACGAGGTCCGCACCACCGTGGCCGCCGAACCGGCCTCCTGCTCGCCGGCCAGCTTGCTTGCGCCATAGACCGACCGGGGATCGGGCTGGTCCCATTCGTGGTAGGGCTCGGCTTTGTCGCCGGAGAACACGTAGTCGGTGGAAACGTGGCACAGGTGGGCGTCAAACCGGTGGGCCGCCTCGGCCAGGTGGCGCACTGCCCAGGCGTTGACCTCATAGGCCCGCTCAGCATCGGTCTCGCAATTGTCCACCGCCGTGTAGGCCGCGCAATTGACCAGCACATCGGGCTGGACAGAACCCACAACACCGAGCACTTGTTCTCGCCGGGAGATATCGACATCGCTGCGGCTGGCGGCAACGACCCCGTGGCCCGAAGCAGCAAACTGCGCCGCCACGTCACAGCCGAGCTGTCCGGCCGCCCCGGTAACCAGAACCCTCATCGCCGCGCGGCCCTCATGTTCCAGCCTCTTTGAGCGGCGCCCACCACCAGCGGTTGTCCCGATACCACTCCACGGTGGCGGCCAGAGCCTCATCCATCTCCCGCTTTGGCGACCACCCCAGGCTGCCGATCTTGGCCGCATCCACCGAGTAGCGCCGGTCGTGTCCCAGCCGGTCGTCCACGTAGCAGATGAACGATTCGTCCCGACCGCACAAAACCAGCAGTCGTTCGGTCAGGTCCCGGTTGGTGAGCTCGTTGCCTCCGGCGATGTTGTAGATCTCTCCCGACTGGCCCTGGCGCAGCACCAAGTCGATGGCCGCACAGTTGTCGTCCACATGGCACCAGTCCCGCACGTTCAAGCCGTCGCCGTACAGGGGCACCGTCAGCCCGTCGAGAAGATTGGTGGTGAACAGAGGGACAACTTTTTCGGGGTGCTGGTAGGGCCCGAAGTTGTTGGTGGTTCGAGTGATGGCCACCGGCAGGCCGAAGGTCTCCCCATAAGCCAGTGCGATCAAGTCGGCCCCGGCCTTGGATGCCGAGTAGGGCGAACGGGGTTCCAGCCGGTCGGTCTCGGCGAAGGAGCCCTCCTCAATCGATCCGTACACCTCGTCGGTGGAAACCTGCACCAATTTGCCCACCTCCAGCCGCCGAGCCGTGTCGCACACCACGTTCGTGCCATCGCAGTTGGTGCGCACGAAGGCATCGGGGCCCACGATGGAGCGGTCCACATGGCTCTCTGCTGCGAAGTGGACCACCGCATCGCAGCCCGCCATGGCCCCGACTACCCCGTCGCGGTCGCACACGTCGCCGTGGATGAACTCGAAGCGGGAATCGTCTTCGAAGTCCCTCAGGTTGTCGCGGTTGCCGGCATAGGTGAGGGCGTCGTACACCACCACCGCGTCGTCGGTATGGGCCAGCAGCCACCGCACATAGTTCGACCCGATGAATCCGGCGCCTCCGGTGATCAGCAGTTTCATGTCACAGCTGAGGATCGAACCGGGGAATTAGGTGGTCGGGGATTTCCGAACGGCGGGGATTCGACTGGTCGCGGACCGAGAGCACGGGGCTGTCCACCCCCCAATCGGCGCCAATCTCCGGGTCGTCCCACGCCACCCCCAACTCGTCAGCCGGGTTGTAGTAGCCGTCAACCAAGTAGGTGATGGTCATGTCCGACAGAGCGGCAAACCCATGGGCCACCCCCGGCGGTATGTACACCCCTCGATGGTGGTTGACGCCATCCGGCTCGGTGCCCAAGGGAAGCGCCACGGTCTGCCCGTCGGTAGGCGAACCCGATCGAAGATCGTGCAGCACCACCCGGGCCTGTCCCACCGGCACGTACCAGTAGTCGGCCTGATGGAGGTGGTAGTGCAGCCCAACCACCGACCCGGATCGCCGGTCGCCCCGGTTGGCCTGGATCATCTCCCGGACACCGGGAATCCACTCCCGGCGGTAGGTCTCCACAAACACACCTCGCTCGTCACCGTGGATGTCGGGGGACACGATGAATGCGCCGGCAATCGCCTCACAGGGGCTTACCGCAGCCACTTGCTCTATCCCAGCTCGAGATTGGAGTGGTCACCCAGCATCAGCCGGGACGCCTGGCGACGCTCCGGAGAGCGGGTCACCCGCACGTGCTGGCCGATCAGGGAGTCGGTAATCCGATTTGTTCCATCTATACGGCAGCCCTCGAGCACAACTGAATGATCCAACTCGGCATCGGTGATCACGCACTCGTCGCCGATAGAGGTATAGGGGCCGATGAAGGTGTTCTCAATGCGGGTGTTCGCTCCGATTACCGCCGGTCCCCGCACGGTGGAATTGACGATCTTGGCCCCTTCTGAAATCACCACCCGCCCTTCGACCTTGGAAGCATCGTCCACCGCTCCCTCCAACCGCCGGACCACCGTGTCCAACACCAGGCGATTGCACTCCAGAAGCGGGTCCTTCTTGCCGGTGTCGATCCACCATCCGTCCAACAGCTGATGGCTCACCCGATAGTCGTTCTGTATCAGCCAGAAGATGGCATCGGTGATCTCAAGCTCGCCCCGGGCCGACGGCTCGATGGACCGCACCGCCTCGTGTATTGCGGAGTCGAATAGGTACACCCCCACCAGAGCCAGGTTGGACGGGGGGTCGGCGGGCTTCTCCACCAGATTCACCACGTCGCCATCGGCATTGAGCTCGGCTACCCCGAATGAAGACGGATTGTCGACCGGGGTGAGCAGAATCTGGGCCCGGCTGGGTCCGGCGTCGTCCATCAGGCTGGGTGTCTGCTCCCGGGACTTCTCAAACCTATCGACGAACTCCCCCAGGCCCTGCTCCAACATGTTGTCGCCCAAATACATGACAAAGCAGTCGTCGCCCAGAAATTCCTCGGCGATGAGCACGCAGTGAGCCAACCCCAACGGGGCCTCCTGGCGGATGTAGGTCACGCTCACCCCGAAATCCGAGCCATCGCCCACTGCGTCCCGGATTTCCTGGTGGGTCTCACCCACCACGATGGCGATCTCGGTGATGCCTGCCGCTGCCAGCTCCTCTATCACGTAGAACAACACCGGCTTGTTGGCGATGGGCACCAACTGCTTGGCCCTGGTGTGGGTGAGCGGACGCAGCCGCGTCCCCTCCCCTCCCGACAAGATCAACCCTTTCATGCGCCCGCCAGTGTACGGCCACACCGACAGCCCGGCGACCCTGCCGGCAGTTATGGTCCCCTATGCGCGGTGTCTACGCTGGGCAGGTGAACTGGGACCGGATGGCGCTGGCTGCGGTGCTGGTTGCCGTGGCGGTGCTGGTGGGGCTACATGTGCGGGACCATCCGGCCCTGTCGCACATCGACGAGCTCCAGCACGCCGACTACACCCTCAAGTCGCCATTCCATGTGCCCCGACACGGCGACACCATCGGCCAGGAAGCCATGGAAGAGGCCGCCTGCCGGGGAATCGACTATCCGCTGCGTCTGTCCATTGACGCCCTAAACGACTGGCTCCACCTCACCGGTGAGCGGGGAGTTCCCCAGCTGAGCCCCGACAGCATCGTTCAGGTGCAATTGCCCCCCTGTCGGTCGCTCCTGTTGAGCCCCGACCAGTTCCCCAACTCCGGCCTCAACACTGCCTCTCCCCATCCGCCGGTGTACTACACCGCCACCGCGCTGGGCGGGGAGGCGATCGAGGCCGTGCCCGGCGTCGACAGCCCCATCACCGGTGCCCGTCTCGTGGGCATCTTGTGGCTGGGGGCCGCGGCGGTGGTGTTGTGGTACGTGCTGGGCAGCCTGGGGGCCTCGAGCTGGATCAAGACGCTGTTGATCGGCTTGCTGGTGGTGTCGCCCACCGTGCTCCATGAGTCGTCGATCATCAATCCCGACACCACCGCCTTGTTGGGCGGGGCCCTGGTGTTGGCCGCCGCCCTGCGCTGGGAGGGCGGACGGGCACCGAGCTGGCTGCTGCCACTGGCCGCCCTGGTGGCAGTGTGGCTCAAGTTCACCAACTCGGTGGCGGTAGGCGCGGCCGTGGTGTACCTGGCGGTGCGGACCTGGCAGCGCCGAGACGACCTGACCCCAGCCAAGATCCGCCGTTGGTCGATGGTGACCGGTGCCGCGGTCATCGTGACGGTGGCCTCGATCATCACGTGGTCGGCGGTCCAGGATGCCCGAGGCCACATCGATGCGGAGCAGCTGCCCACCAACGCCATCTACCAGGTTGACAGCTTCCAATGGGACCGCCTGGGCGACGAGCTCTTCTCCACTCTCAGCCCGCTGCGCGACCCATTCGTTCCCGACACCCTCCCCCGAAACCTGCTCGAGCCCCTGGGAGGTCTCCTGAACCTGCTGGTGATCGTGGGGTTGGGTGCGGTCGCGCTGTTCGCGGCCAAAGGATCGAACCATCGCGCCCTAGCCGCCGCTGCAGCCGTCGGCATGGTGGCCACCGGGGTGGTGACCATGGTCGCCAGCTATCTGTCTCTGGGGATCTACTTCGACACAAATCCCCGATACGGGCTCTCGCTTCTGCCCTTCGCGGTGGCCGCCTTCGTGCCGGTCTTGGACAACCGCATCATCCGCTGGGGTCTCACCGCCGTGGTTCTGGCCACGGCGGGAGCCGCGCTTGCCGGCGTTGCTTCCTAGGCTGTGACCGTGTCCGCCCCCCGATTGATCGTTGTCATCCCCGCCTTCAACGAGGCGGACACCGTGGGGGCAGTCATCTCCGATGTGCAGCGGTCCTCCACTGGAACAGTAGAGGTCGTAGTAGTGGACGACGGCTCGGCCGATGACACTGCCGAGAAGGCAACCGCCGCCGGGGCCACAGTCCTGAGACTGCCGGTGAACTTGGGCTACGGGGCCGCCCTCCGGCTGGGCTTCCGCTACGCCGCCCGCCGCCAGTGGGACCATGCCCTTGTTCTGGATGCTGACGGCCAGCACGCCGCCGCCGATATTCCCGCTCTGCTGGCCGCCGCCCGCTCGGGGGCCGATCTGGTGCTGGGCAGCCGATTCCACCCCGACTGCGCCGCTCCTTACCCGGTGTCCCGGATCCGTCGTGCGGCCATGCGCCTTATCAGCCGAGTGCTCCGCTTTCGCCGCGGCGTGGTGCTCACCGACCCCACATCGGGGTTTTGGGCCATGTCGAGGCCCTGCGTGGAGTTGTTCTCCCAGCAGCTGCCGGCGGGATACCTCGACAACTTGCTCGGCCTGTCGATCGCCGCCCGCGCCGGGCTGGCCATCCATGAGGTGCCGGTGGCCATGGCCCCCCGCCAAGGGGGCCAGCCCTCGACCCAGGGGGCCACTCTGGTCTTCCACTACGCCCGAACCCTGCTCGCTGTCTTCATCGGAGGTCGATCATGAGCCTCACCGCCCGAATAGTTTCAGCCCTGTTGGCCGCCGTTGTGGTGGCCATCATCCTCAAGCTCCAGCGCCGCGGCGGGATGGTCTCCAAGTACGGGCTGCTGTGGATGGTCACCTCGGCATTGATGCTGGTGCTGGCCGCGGCCCCCGATGTGGCCGACACCGTGGGGGGCTGGCTGGGAGTGGACTACACGCCGTCGCTGGTGTTCATGGCCGCTCTGGGATTCGTGCTGATTGTGCTGGTGCAGTACTCCTGGGAACTCAGCCGCACCGAGCAGCGCATCCAGATCCTTATGGAAGAGGTGGCGCTCCTGCGCCGAGAACTCGAAGAGCGGCGAAAAGACGCCCCAACCAAGGAATAGGCCAGGCGTCTAGCCCACCGGGGCGGGGGCGCACAGGCCGTCGAGCTCGACAACCTGGATCTTGTCCCGGTTCTCCCAGGTCACGGGCTGATCCGGATCGGGCCGCAGCTTGTACTCCCGGAACGACATTTCGCTGGCGTCAAACGCCAACAGCCGCCCCACCAGGGTGTCGCCGTGGCCCAGGATCAGCTTGATGGCCTCCAGCGCCTGGATCGACCCCACGATGCCGGGCAGCACGCCCAGCACGCCGGCCTCGGCACAGCTCGGGGCCATCTCGGCGGGAGGCGGCTCGGGGATCATGTCCCGGTAGGTGGGGCCGTTGCGGGGATCGAACACCGTAACCTGGCCCTCGAACCGGAAGATCGACCCGTGGACCACGGGGATGCCCAACTTCACTGAGGCGTCGTTGAGCATGTAGCGCACCGGGAAGTTGTCGGCGCCGTCCACGATCACGTCGTAGTCCTTGATGATGTCGACGATGTTGTCGGCCCCCAGCCGCACGTCGTAGGTCACCACGTTCACGTCCGGGTTCAAAGCATTGAGCGTCTTCTTGGCCGAGTCCACCTTGCGGTCCCCCACCCGGTCGAAGTTGTGGAGAATCTGGCGCTGGAGATTGGAGGCATCCACCACATCCATGTCCACGATGCCCACGGTGCCCACTCCGGCCGCGGCCAGGTACAGGGCGGCGGGAGAGCCCAGCCCGCCGGCGCCCAGACACAGGACCTTGGCATCCAGCAGCTTGATCTGCCCCTCGGTGCCCACCTCGGGCAGCAGCAAGTGGCGGTGGTACCGGTTGCGCTGGTCGGGGGTCAGCGACACCGGCAGCGCCCAGTCCCGGCCCTCGTCCTTCCACTGGTTGAATCCGCCGTCCATGGACACCACGTCGCCGTAGCCCATCTCCTGAAGGGTCTGGGCCGCGAACGCCGAGCGAACCCCGCCCGCGCACATGACCACCACCGGGGCATCTTTGTCGGACAGCCGGTTCTCCACGTTGGGCTCAAGGTTGCCCCGGGGGATATGGACAGAGCCGGGTATCGCCCCTTGCTCGTACTCGTCGGGCTCTCGAACGTCGAGGAGCACCGCTCCCTCGGCCAGCATCACCTCGGCGCCCGCGGGGTCGGTCTCCCGGATCACGGCTTTGGCCTCTTTCAATAAATCTCTGAATGTGGACATGGCCAAAATCACCTCGATCGTGGCGGGACATCGGTTCAGGCGTAGGGGGAAATCCCAACAAATCCTACCGAGTTAGTCCGATTTTACCAATCCCGAAATGATCTATGGACCAGCTCATTGGGCAACGATCAGCGGTAGCGCCTCACTTATCGAAGCCGGCACCACTGCGGCGGCCAATCCGTCAAACGGTGTGGGCTCGGCGTTGACTATCACCACCGGGGCGCCGGCTTGATGGGCTATGGGCACCACGTTGGCGATCGGGTACACGGTGAGGGTGGAGCCCACCGCCAGCAGAGTGTCGCAGGCCATGGCGGCCTGCTCTGAGCGGTGCAGGTCGGCCATCACCAGATTCTGGCCGAAGGAGATGGTGGCCGACTTCAGGATCCCGCCGCAGATTCGACACGACGGGTCGGCCTCCCCCGCCCTCACCCGCTCCAGGGCGTAGTCCATGGGAGCAGTGTCGCCGCAGTCCAAGCAGCGGACTTTGGACGTGGTGCCGTGGATCTCCACCAATCGGTCCTCATCTGTGCCCGCCGCCCGGTGGAGCCCGTCCACGTTCTGGGTGATCAGCGTGTGCAGCCTTCCCTGCCGTTCCAGCTCCACCAGCGCCCGGTGACCGGGGTTGGGCTCTTTGCCCTCCCACATCGACCCCTCGACCAGCCGCTTCCAGTTGCGCTTGCGCAGCTCGGGGTCAGACACATAGTGCGACAGCGTGGCCGTCTTCTCCGCCTCGGGATTCTTGGTCCACAGCCCCTCCGGTCCCCGGAAGTCGGGAATGCCGCTGTCGGTGGAGATCCCCGCCCCGGTGAGCACCACGATCTTCCTCGCGGAGTGCAGCACCGTTCGGGCCGCCTCAATCTCCTCGCCCAGTTCTTCGATCGGCCGCATCTTTTCCCTATCTAGCAGTTGACAGCATTACATGAAATTAGACAAAATTTACTCAAACCTTCCCCCCAGAATCTGGCAGAGCATCGGCTCGCAGAAACGATCCTTACATGGCGTCCCTCTTCATGCACTCTTCTCTGTGGATTGAGCCTTGGCGCGACTTGGTAACCGAGGAGAGCGGGCACGACCCCCGATCAAGATACGTGGAGCAGTTTTGGCTGGGGGTCATCGGCCCTACCGCCGCCTGGCTCCTGCGCCACGTAGCCCACGAGTTCGACAGCTCGCCCGACGGTTTCGAGCTCTCCGTAGCCCCCATCGCCCTGCAACTGGGGATCAGCCCCAAAGCCGGGCCCCGGGGCGGCCTGCACCGCACCCTGCACCGACTGGTGATGTTCCGCCTGGCCTCGGAGGGCCACGCCGGCTATGCCGTCAGGCGCCGACTGCCGCCGCTCAACAACGCCCAGCTCAGCCGGCTGCCCACCCACCTCCAACGCTCCCACTCCACCCACTACTCCATGCCCAAGTCCCCAGCATTGGGAACAGGACGCTAGACATACGGCGTGGAAAATGAACTGAGAGCTTCCTGGGACCGGCTATGCGACACCCTGAAGGAGTCGGCCGACTACGTCTTCGACCCTGCGCTGGGAGTGGACGCATCCGAGCAAGCTGAGGGATTGCGCCACCACCTTCGGATGCTCCTCATGTCGCTCGACCGAACTCTTGAGAACAACGACCCTCTACACCCCGAACTGGGCTGGACCTACCCTTCGAAATTCGGCCAGGACAACCCCGATGGGTTGTATCAGACCGCGCCTCTGGATCTGAGCCGCACGTACCGTCTCACCGGCCGCATCGACACTGTCCGCTACCTGGGATTGTCGATACTGAATTTCGTCTCCGGCCGAGGAGGGATCACCCAGCAGCTCAACGTGGGCACGCTCGACCTCACCGACATCGGCGGGGGACGCATCGACGTTGTCTTCAGCCCCGACCCCGACCCCGGCGACCACGTCGGCGACTGGTTCCAGGTTGAGCCCGAGCTTTCCCGGCTGCTGGTGCGCCAGTTTTTCTCCGATTGGGGTGCCGAGAGCCATGCCGAACTGCACCTGGAGTGCCTCGACTCCAGGAATCCGCCCGGCCGACTCGACCCAGCTCGCACCGTGACGCTGATCGGCGAGGTAGCCAACGAGATCGACACCGTCCCTAAGTTCTGGACCGACTATGCCGTGGGCCAGCGCGACCGAGGCGAGATCAATTCATTCGCCCATGTCTCGGGGATTATCAGCGGAGTCGGCCTGGGAGGCAGCGACCAGCAGGCCTACGGAGGGTGCTGGTTCGAAGTGGGTCCCGACGAGGCACTGTTGTTCGAAGTGACCCCGCCCAACTGCCTGTACTGGAACATCCAGGTGGGCGACACCTGGTTCCAGAGCCTCGACTACATCAACCTCCCCACCACCATGAACGACTCCCAAGCCCGCCTCGACCCCGACGGCGTACTGCGGGTGGTCATTTCCCACCACGACCCCGGAATCCAGAATTGGATCGCCCTGGGCGGCTGCCCCCAAGGCGGCCTCACCTATCGGTGGAACAACGCCGACTCCGCGCCGGTGCCTGAGCTGAAGCTGATTTCAGTGTCCGAAGTCGCCGGCTGCCTCCACCCCGACACCCCCCAAATCAGCGCCGACGACCGCGCCGCCCTTAACGCCGAGCGCCGCCGCCACGCTCTGCGGCGCTTCACGAGGTAGGCATCATGTCCTTGGGCTGCCCAGATGGAATTGTCGCGGCTAGACATACACCGTGGACAATGATCTGAGAGCTTCCTGGAATCGGCTTTGCGACACCCTCAAGGAGTCGGCCGACTACATCTTCGATCCAGAAAACGGGGCTGATACATCCGAGCAGGCCGAAGGCCTGCGCCATCAGTTGCGGATGTTCTACTGGGCCACCGACCGAATCCTCGAAAACAGCGATACCGACCATCCCGAGCTGGGTTGGACCTATCCCTTCAAGGTGGGCCAGGACAACCCCGATGCGCTGTATCAGTCGGCGCCCGTAGACCTCAACCGCACCTATCGCCTCACCGGCCGCATCGACACCGTCCGCTATCTGGGGCTGTCGCTGATGGACTACCGCTTCGGCCGGGGCAAGATCACCCAGCTCCTCGACTTGGGCAGTCCCGACCTGACCGACATAGGCGGCGGCCGCATCGACGTCGTCTTCAGCCCCGACCCCGACCCCGGCGACCACATCGGCGACTGGTTCCAGGTGGAACCAATTGAGTGCCGGCTGTTCGTGCGCCAGTTTTTCTCCGATTGGGCCGCGGAAAGCCACGCCGAGCTGTACTTCGAATGCCTCGATCCATCCGGCCCTCCCAGCCGGCTCGACCCGGTTCGGACCTGTGAGCTGTTCGATGAGGCGGCCCGGGAGGTGGACACTGTGCCCAAATTCTGGACCGAATTCGCCGGTAATCAGCGCAATCGAGGCCAGATCAACTCGTTCGATCACGTTCCGCCTCAAAAGGTGAGTCAGAGCGCCCAGGGAGGAAGCGAAAAGCAGTCCTACGGGCAGTGCTGGTATGAGGTGGGCCCCGACGAGGCCCTGCTCTTTGAGGTGACCCCGCCCGACTGCCTGTACTGGAACATCCAGGTGGGCGACACTTGGTACCAGAGCCTCGACTTTGTGAACCTTCCTACCACCATGAACGACTCCCAAGCCCGACTCGACCCCGACGGCATGCTGCGGGTGGTGATCTCCCATATTGACCCCGGCATCCAGAACTGGATCGCCCTGGGAGGCTGCCCCCAAGGGGCCATCACCTACCGGTGGAATAACGCCGACAGTGCCCCAGTGCCCACCCTTCGTCTGATGCCGGTATCCGAGATCGACGGCTGCCTCCACCCCGAAACCCCCCGGCTCAGCGCCGATGACCGCGCCGCGCTCAACGGCGAGCGCCGCCGCCACGCCCTGCGCCGCTTCACGCGTTAGCCCATGGAGTATGCGGCCGCGGTCTATCTGATGGCCGCGGTCCTGCTGGGCGCCGCAGGGGCGTCGAAAGCAGTCACCCCGGCACCGGCATCGGCCGCCTTGGCCCGACTCCAGCTCTACCACCGCCAATGGGCCGTGCGGCTCTTGGGGCTGGTTGAACTCGTGGTGGCGGCCAGCGCGTTCATTGTGGGGGGCATTGTCCCCGCCACTGCCCTCGCTGCGCTCTATGCCGGGTTCGCGGTGGTAGCCGCGGCCATGGTGCGCTCAGGCTCGGCAGCGCCCTGCGGATGCTTCGGCCGAGTGGAGATGCCGGCCACCAGTCGCCATATCCTGTTCAACATCCTGGCCGCAGGGGTCGGCCTCACGGCCGCCGCCTGGCCAGTCGAGGCGGTGGACCAGTTGTTCGACTCCAACCAATGGCTGTTCGCCCCGTTTGCAGTGGTCGTGGCGGGTGGAGCCTACGGGGCGTTCTCGTGGCTCAGTCGTCCTGTGATGCCTCCGCGGGCGGCTCGAAGTTGACCAGGGCGTCGAGGAGCATTCGCACTCCGAAGCCGGTGCCGCCTTTGGCCGTCTCGCCGTCCTCGGAGTCGGTGAACGCGGGGCCGGCGATGTCGAGGTGGGCCCAAGGGATGCCTTCCTCCACGAAGTTGGACAAGAACAGCCCGGCGGTCAGTGCGCCGCCGTGGGGCCCGCCGATGTTCTTCATGTCGGCCACCGACGAATCCAGCTGGGCCTTGTAGTCGTCCGGCAACGGCAGCCGCCATACCCGCTCACCGGTGCGCTCGGCGGCATCGGCCAACTGGTCGATCCACCCCTCGTTGTTGCCCATGAGCCCGGCCATCTTGGGGCCCAGCGCCACCATGCATGCCCCGGTGAGGGTGGCCAGATCGACTATGGCGTCGGGCTCGGCCCGACAGGCCAACGATAGGGCGTCGGCCAGCACCAGGCGGCCCTCGGCGTCGGTGTTGAGCACTTCCACTGTCTTGCCGTTGGCAATGGTCAGCACATCTCCGGGCCTGGTGGCATCGCCTCCCAGCATGTTGTCGGTCATGGGCACGTAGCCGGTGACCTTCACCGGGGGGGCCACCGCGGCAATGGCCGACATTACGCCCAGCACCGCCGCTCCCCCGCTCATGTCGCACTTCATGGTCATCATCCCGGTGCCGGTCTTGATCGACAGGCCGCCGGAGTCAAAGGTCAACCCCTTGCCCACCAGTGCTACCGACCCCCGGCACTCGGCCTCCGCGTCGGGGGCATACGACACCTCCACAAACCGCGGCGGCTGATCTGACCCCCGGTTCACCCCCAGCAGACCGCCCATTTCGGCCTCGCGGATAGCGTCTAGCCCGAGCACCGATATCTCGAGACCCTCCCGCTCGGCCATCTCCTCGGCTATCTCTGCAAACCGCGGGGGGGTGAGCGATCCGCCGGGCTCGTTCACCAGATCGCGCGCGAAGCACACCGCCTCGCCCACCCGCCGGCCCTGCTCCAGCGCCTCGGACACCGCCCGGCCCCCCGGGCCGATAACGTGCACGTTCTCCAGTTTGTTGGGCTTGTGCTCCGATTTGAAGTCTCCGTAGGTGTAGGCGCCCAGTGTCATCCCCTCGGCCAGTGCGCCTAGCGCATCAGCACGGTCGATGCTGTCGGGCACGGCGTCGAGCACCGACACCGCGATGCGCTTGGCCCGCTTGGCCGACCGGGCCAGCGATGCCGCCGCCCGGCGAATCACTGCGATAGTGATCTTGTCGGCCGGTCCCA
The DNA here is from genome assembly GCA_965208545.1 of Candidatus Poriferisocius sp. Classification (GTDB taxonomy): domain Bacteria; phylum Actinomycetota; class Acidimicrobiia; order Acidimicrobiales; family Bin134; genus Poriferisocius. The sequence goes on from OZ242341.1 coordinate 2,294,396, forward strand.
GCCCTACCACGGCAATCGGCCGGTCTGATCCCGACACGATCTCCACCTGCCCGGGCTTGGCCTCGAACCCCAGGCCGCTCAGCACACCCCAGTCCAGCTCGTCGGGCCGTTCAGCATCGCCCCCCGAGCACACCCCCACCGCGTGCAGCTCGGCGCTAGCCGGGATTTTCCTGCCGGTTCGAAACGCGATCACCTGGTCTCCTCAAATCGATACAAGCCCCTGCGATGTTATCCAGCATCAAAACAGCCCCCAACGCAAAGTAGCCTCGCATTCTATGGGTTCCTATGAGGATGCGGCCCAAGAGCGCGTCCTCATCTATGACGGCGCGTTTGGCACCTACGTTCAAGAGCAGCCGCTGAGCGCCGACGACTTCGGCGGTCCCGACTTGGAGGGCTGCAACGAGCTCTTGTGCTTGACCCGGCCCGAGCTCATCGCCGGGATGCACGACCTGTACCTGGGCCTGGGAGTTGACGCGGTGGAGACCGCCACTTTCGGGGCGTTCTCCGTGCCCCTAGCCGAATACGGCATCGCCGACCAGGCCTACGAAATCAACCTGGCCGCGGCCCGCATCGCCAAAGAAGCAGCCCACGGCTACTCGGCCGCCGACCGGCCCCGGTGGGTGGCCGGCTCGGTGGGGCCGGGCACAAAGCTGGCATCGCTGGGCCAAATCCGCTACGCCGACCTGCGCGACGCCTTCGAGGTGCAGGCCCGGGGACTGCTTGACGGCGGGGTCGATCTGTTCATGATCGAAACCCAATACGACCTGCTCGGGGCCAAAGCGGCCATCAATGGCTGTCGCCGGGCCATGGCCGCTGTGGGCCGCGATATTCCGCTGCAAGTGCAGGTCACCATCGAGATGACCGGCCGGATGCTCCCCGGCACCGAGATCGGCGCGGCGCTGGCCGCGCTGGCCCCGCTGGGTCCCGCTGTGTTCGGGTTGAACTGCGCCACCGGCCCCGCCGAGATGGGCGAGCACCTGCGGGTGCTGTCAGAGCAGTGTCCGGTGCCGGTGGCCTGCATCCCTAACGCCGGACTCCCCCAGGTGGTGGACGGCCGGATGCACTACGACGTCGGCCCCGACGAGCTGGCCGATTACTTGGCCCGCTACGTCACCGAGCTGGGGGTGAGCGTGATCGGCGGGTGCTGCGGCACCACCGCCGAGCACCTCCAAGCGGTCATCGACCGCTGCGCCGACCTCGTTCCCGGACCCCGGCCCGGCGCACTGCCCCCCTCGGCCACCTCCATTTACTCCGCAGTGCCCTTTGCCCAGGACACTTCGTTTCTGATCGTGGGCGAGCGCACCAACGCCAACGGCTCCCGCAAGTTCCGCGACGCCATGCTGGAGGGCGACTGGGACGGCTGCCTTCAGATCGCCCGAGAGCAGGTGGGCGAGGGCGCCCACCTGCTGGACCTGTGCGTGGACTATGTGGGACGCGACGGGGCCGTCGACATGGACGAACTGGCCCGCCGGTTCGCCACCGGGGTGGCCGCCCCGCTGGTTCTCGACTCCACCGAGCCCGACGTTATGCAGGCCGGCTTGGAATGGATCGGCGGCCGGGCGGTGCTGAACTCGGCCAACCTGGAAGACGGGGAGGGCGAGGGCTCCCGGCTTGACCAGGTGCTGACGCTGGCCCGGGAGTATGGCGCGGCGGTCGTGTGCCTGCTCATCGACGAGGAGGGCCAGGCCCGAGACCTGGAGTGGAAGATGCGGGTGGCCCATCGCCTGCACCGACTGGCCGTCGAGCGCTACGGGCTGGCGGCCTCCGACCTGATCTTCGACGCCTTGACGTTTCCGTTGTCCACCGGCGACGACGACCTGCGAAAAGACGGCTTAGCCACCATCGAGGCCATCAGGAGGATCAAGGCCGAACTGCCCGGCGTGTACACCACGCTGGGGGTGTCCAACGTGTCATTCGGGCTGAAGCCCGCTGCCCGCCATGTGCTCAACTCTATGTTCTTACACGAGTGCCTCGAGGCCGGGCTCGACTCGGCCATCGTGCACGCTGGGCGGATCATCCCGCTGAACCGGATCGATCCCCACCACCGGGACGTGTGCCTAGACCTGATCTACGACCGGCGGGGCTCCGCTGGGATCGCGTCGGAGGGCCAGAACGACTACGACCCGCTGACCGAGCTGCTAGCCGCATTCGAGAACGTGACCACCACCGCCGCCGTCAAGGAAGACCGCTCCGGATGGCCGGTGGAGCAGCGCCTGGAGCAGCGGATCATCGACGGCGACCGCGACGGGCTGGAGGCCGATCTCGACGAGGCTCTGGAGGCTGCGCCAGCGCTGGACATCGTCAACAACACGCTGCTGGCCGGCATGAAGGTGGTGGGCGACCTCTTCGCCTCCGGCGAAATGCAGCTGCCGTTCGTGCTCCAGTCGGCCGAGACCATGAAGACGGCCGTGTCGTACCTGGAGCCCCACATGGAGAAGGCCGACGAGACCGGGGCCAAGGGGCGGATCGTGCTGGCCACCGTGAAGGGCGATGTACATGACATCGGCAAGAACCTGGTGGACATCATCTTGACCAACAACGGCTACGAGGTTCACAACCTGGGCATCAAGGTTTCCATCACCGAGATGATCGATCGGGCCCTGGAGGTGGACGCCCACGCCCTTGGCATGAGCGGCCTGCTGGTCAAGAGCACTTTGATAATGCGGGACAACCTGGAGGAGCTGAACACCCGGGACCTCCACCACCTCCCTGTGCTCTTGGGCGGCGCCGCGCTGACCCGCACCTACGTGGAACGGGACATGCGAGAGACCTACCAGGGCCGAGTGTTCTACGGAAAGGACGCCTTCGAGGGCCTGGCGGTGATGGATCGACTGGGCGAACTGCGCCGCGCCGGCACCGAAGATCCCGACTTCGGACGCCGCCCGGGCGGCCGCGACCTGCCCCGCCGGGCCCGCCGTGACGCCGCTGGTGTCGCGGGCGACGAAGTCCCGGACAGGGCGCCATCGGTGGCCACCGACAATCCCGTCTTTGAGCCCCCATTCTTGGGGTCTCGGGTGGTCAAGGGCATTCCCGTGGCCGACATCTCCGAGTATGTGAACGAGACCGCCTTGTTCCGCAACCAGTGGCAGTTCCGTCCCGTGGACGGCGAGGACGACCCCGCGTTCAAAGAGCGCATCCGCCCCACGATGCGCGAGCAGCTCGCCTCAGCCATGGCCCAGGGGCTGCTAGTACCCCAAGTGGTGTACGGCTACTTCCCGGTGAACGGGAGCGGTGACGACCTGGTGGTGTGGGACTCCCCCGATCGCACTGCCGAACTCTGTCGATTCCGCTATCCCCGACAGCCCAAGGACCCGCATCTGTGCATCGCCGACTTCTTCCGGCCCGCCGATGGCGACGAGGTGGACTACGCCGCCTTCCACATCGTGACCATGGGAGCCGAGGTATCGAAGGCCACCGCCAAATTGTTCGCCGACAACCGCTACCAGGAATACCTGCTGCTCCACGGCCTCGGGGTGGAGATGGCCGAAGCCCTCGCTGAGCACTGGCACCACCGCATCCGCACCGAATGGGGATTCGCCGATGAGGACGGGCCCACCCTCATCGGCCTGTTCCGCCAGCAGTACCGGGGCGGCCGCTACTCCTGGGGCTACCCCGCCTGTCCCGACCTCGAGGACAACCTCACCGTGGCCCAGCTCCTCGACGCCGACCGCATCGGCATCCAGGTCGGCGAGGAAACCAGCTACCAATACCAGCCCGAGCAAACCACCTCGGCCCTCATCTGCCACCACCCCCAAGCCAAGTACTTCGTGGCCCGCTGAGATGCGGCGTCAGCGGTGCCGGTATAGGGGATCTGTCGAGTGATCGAACTCCAGCCGGCCACCCTGCTGGTGCAGTTGGCCGTCGGCGGGCTGGCGTTTACCTGGCTCACCACGCGGCGGCGGGAAGCCGGACTGGGCTACGGCTGGCTCATGCGCAGCATTTTCGGGTTGCTGGCCGCGGGGGGCGCTTGGTTGGGATTCGCTACCGACTCGGTACCGGTGCGGGATTGGACCGCGGCGGCCACGGCCACAGCTGCCGCCGCGGCGCTGGCGGTATCGGTGGTCCGCCGACGGGCTGGTGTGAGCGGCCAGAGAGAACGGGTGGAGCGGCGCAGCGCCGAGATCGCCGAGATGACTGGCATCGACCGGGAAGAGCAGCGCTTCGACCGCACCAAGGCTGAATTCCCTCCGATTCTGGATCTCATCGCCCCCGCGGTGGGTTTGATTGGAGTGGTGGCCGGCGGGCTCGACGCCGGAGACCCCGCCGCGTTGGCGGTCGCCCGTACCGTGATCGGAGCGTTCTTCCTGGGTGCAGTCACCGACGCCATGCTGTTGGGCCATTGGTATCTGGTGCAGCCCGGCTTGGCCCGAGGACCGCTGTTGGAGCTGGTGCGATGGACCGGATTGCTGTGGTTGCCCGAGTTGGTGGTGATGCTGTGGCCCACCGGCATGGGATCGGTGCTCAGCGGAACCATCGACGACGGCTACAACGGGCTGTTGGGCTGGTTCTGGGTGGCCTGCGTGGTGACCACCGCGGGGTTGGTGGTTCTAGCTCGGGCTGCGCTGCGGGAGCGGTTCTACTCCGCGGTCATGGCCGCGACCGGCCTGTTGTATCTGGGTATTTTGACCGGATTTGGGATGGACTTGGTAGCGAGAGTTCTGCTCGACACCACTTGAACCCGGCCAGAGTCTTGATCAAACGTCGAGTACGGCGAGGCGGTGATCGGTGGTGGTGAGGTTGTCGGGGCCATCGGTAGCCGCTACCACAATGTCCTCCAGGCGCAAGCCCCATCGCCCGGGCAGGTAGATGCCGGGCTCTATCGAAAAGGCGTGGCCCGCACGGAGTTCAAGGGTATTGCCTTCCACGATGTAGGGGTCCTCGTGGGCTTCGGTGCCGATTCCGTGGCCGGTGCGGTGAATGAAGTTGTCGCCGAATCCTGCTTCGGTGATCATCTCCCGCCCTACCCGGTCGACATCCTGGCAGGGCCGGCCAACCTCTGCCGCGGCCACTTGGGCGGCCTGGGCCTCGAACAGCACGTCGTAGGCATCGACTAGATCGGCGGGCGGCTCGCCCAGGTGTACGCACCGGGTGATGTCAGAGCAGTAGCCCACTCCGTCGGCATTGGCCATGGTGCCCCCAAAGTCACACAGCACGATCTCGCCCGGCTTGATCACCCTCTCCCCTGGCTCGTGGTGCGGGCTGGCGGCGTTTTCGCCCGCGGCCACGATGGCGAAATTCACCCGCTGGTGGCCCTCGGCCAACAGACGACGGCCCAGTTCGGCCGATACCTCAGCCTCGGTGCGCCCCACCAACTCGATGTCGCCAGATCGAAGGTCGACCGCCACCCGGTCGGCGGCGGCCGCCGCAGCCCGCAGCGATTCCACTTCGGCAGCGTCTTTGACAGAGCGAATCGAACTAGTGACCTCCGATGCCCGGCGGAATTCGGCCCCGGGCAGAAGTCGGGCCAAGTCCACCAAGAATCCAGCCCACATGCGGTCGCCAACGGCGATCACAGAGGCTGAACCGACAAACGAGCGGGCCAGTGCGATGGGGTCGTCCGTCTCGTTCCACACCGCCATCTCAAACACACCGGGCCGTTCGACCACTCGAGGGGCCTCCAGCCGGGGCACGATGAGTCGGGCGTCGCCGTCTTGAGGCACAACCAGCATGGTGAGCCTCGGCAGGGCCATAGCCTCATAGCCGCAAAAGTAGGGAAGGTCGGCGCCCACCGAGAGAAGCAGGACGTCTACCTGCTGCTCGGCCATCAGCGCCCGCATCCGGCTCAGACGTTCAGCAAACACCCCGCCAGCCTATTGGCCCCTCACTGCCCATTCACCGGCGCAGCGCCATGTATCTGTTGGCGCCTCCGGCTATTCAGCGCTTCCCAAACGAACCCGCAACCGGTCGAAGGACACGGCAACGATCAGCAGGGCGCCTTCGCTGAACTCGATCCAGAACGTGGGCACGCCGGTTTGGATGAGCCCGTTCTCCAGCACATTGAGCACGAGCAAAGCGAGGAATGTGCCGGCTATGGAACCCCGACCTCCCGACAGGCTGGCCCCGCCGAGGATGATCGCGGTAACCACCGTGAGCTCAAATCCGGCACCGCCGTTGGTTGCCGCGCTCCCCACCTGCGACACCCGGATCAGTCCAGCCAGGGCAGTGGCGACGGCGGTCAAGACAAATGCGATGAACAACACTCGACTGGTGCGAATGCCCGCCAGCCGGGCGGCATGGGGATTGGCGCCCACCGCGTATATGGAGCGCCCGTACACCGTGAACTTAAGCAGCAGATGGCAGGCGATGGACACCCCGATGAAGATCCACACCGGTGTGGGGATATCCAAGAACGGGCGGCTCACCCCCAGATCGCCGAAGCCGTTTATTCGAATGGTCTGCCCGTCTCCCAGAACCTTGGTCAACCCCCGGAACATGGCCAGGCCGCCCAACGTCACGATGATCGAGTTCAGTCCGATCTTGGTCACCGCGAATCCGTTGAATGCACCGATGGCCAATCCCAGAGCCACGGTGATCACCAACGCCAGCCCGATGCCCACTCCCAACCCGTACGGCGTCGTTTCGGCGTCGGTTGCAGTGGTGGCAACAGCCATGGTCATTCCCATGAGCCCGGCTATCGATCCGACGGAAAGGTCCACCTGGCCGCCGATCAGCAATACCGTCGCCGGCATGGCGATGATGCCGATCACCGCCGAGTTCTGGGCGATGTTGACGAAATTGTCGAAATCGAAGAAATACTCAGAAGCCAGCGAGAAGTAAAGGATCAGCCCAGCGAGCACAAACAACAACGCCGCTGTCTCCGGGAGAGAGGCAATGGTCCGGGCCATCCAACCCAACCCACCGGACTCCGGGGCAGTCGAGCCGCCCTCTGTCGGCGCAGACTCTTCGACTGTTTGGACAGTGTCGTTCATCTCATCCTCCTGCAAGGGTGAGCAGCAAGCTCATAGTGATGTCCTCGCCGGGCAGCTCGGTGGTAATCCTTCCCTTGGCTGCCACATAGGCGCGATCGGCAACCGCCACCACTTCCTCATGGTCCGACGTGACGATCAAAATGGCGGCGCCCTCGGCGGCCAGCTCCCGCAAGACTTTGTAGAGGTCGGCGCGGGCGCCGACGTCAACGCCCCGAGTGGGCTCAAGCAACACCAGCGCCTCCGCCCCCCGCTCGAGCCAGCGGGCCACCAGTACCTTTTGCTGGTTCCCTCCCGACAGCTCTTCCATCGGCTGGGAAGCTCGCCCCTTACTGCGAATGGACAAGCGGTCATACCAGCGGTCGAACGCCTTCTGCTCGGTGTCGGAGGTGAGCAGACCACGAGTGGCGAGTTGCGGCCATGACGCCACGGCGACGTTCTCTCCGACCGGGCGCGACGCGAATGCCCCTCCGACCTTGCGATCCTCGCTCAAAAAGCCGATACCTCGAATCACGGCATCAACCGGGCTCGAAAGCTCGACTCGCTCACCGGCAACCTCGATCTCGCCCGAGTGGATCGGCTCAAGTCCGAAGGCACTGCGCCCCACTTCCAGCGCCCCCGATCCGAGCTTTCCGTACAAGGCGACGACTTCGCCCCGGCAGACTTCAAGGCTGATGTCGCTGAATCGGCCGTGCGACGACGCCTCCCGCCAGCGAAGGGCCACCTCGCCGCGGTCTACGGCAGCATCCTCGGGTCGACCGGTGACAATGTCGTATCGCCCGACCATGGCCGCCACCAACTGGCTGCGGTCCACGGCATGGGTATCGGCGACGAGAGCCACATCCCCATCCCTCAACACTTGGACCCGATCAGACAGATCGAACACTTCGTCTAGGCGGTGAGTGATGTAGATGATGGCCTTACCCTGGTCACGCATGCGTCGTACTTGTTCGAACAGCACATCTGCCTCATGCTGGGACAGCGCCGCCGTGGGCTCGTCGAGAATGAGCACCCGGGCTTCGCTGGACAGCGCCCGGGCGATCTCGACGATCTGGCGCTCACCCACGGCAAGCGAAGACACGTTGGCCTTGGGGTCGATCTCCGCTTCAAGGGATTCGAGAATCTCTTGGGCCAGCAGATTCATCTCCCGCCACTGAACCACTCCCCGCTTCTGGGGCAACCGGCCCAGACAGATGTTCTCGGCCACCGTCAGGGTGGGGGCATCATTGAACTCTTGGGCGATCATGGCGATGCCCGCAGCCCTCGACTCTATGGGAGTGAGGACGTGATGGGCCTCGCCGTCGATCACGACCGAGCCCGCGGAGGGCCGGTAGTCCCCGGCAATGATCTTGACCAGGGTGGACTTCCCGGCTCCGTTCTCGCCCAGCAAGGCGAGAACAGAGCCGGAACGAGCCTCTAAGTCAACTCCCTTGAGCACCTCGACTCCGCCGAACGACTTCCTGATTCCCGCCGTAGCGATGACAGGAGCCGTCGACACCGCAGAATCGATCGCACTCATCAGCAGGTGTTCTTCTCAATGCAGCTTGCTACTGCTTATGAGATTCGTAGTGAGATCAACCGCAGTCGGTGACCTCGTAGATGTCCTCAATGTTCTCCGAGTTGATGATCTCATGCTCGGTGAACAGGAGTCTGTCAACGGACTCACCTGCGAGCAGCTTCTGAGCGGCGGGAATCAGAATCTCCCCGTAGCGCTCGGGGTAGTACGCCGTTGAGGCGACGTAGTTCGGATTGTCGCGGACCTCGCACCAGATGCTCGGATCAGTGCCCTGCCCGGAGTAATAGAGGTCGCCATCACGTCCCAGAGTGCGAGCCGCCGCCAGTGCGCCGATGATCCCGTCCTCGTTGATGGCCACCACGGCAATCCGCTCACCGGGCATGGCCGGCAACAAGTCGGTCACCTGTTCGAGGGCGGTGTCAGTGCGGTCGGCGCCGTCAAGAACTCGCTCGTTCACAATTTCGCAGTGCTGGGTGAACCCAGTGCGGTAGCCGCCCATGCGATCGGTGTTGGCAGCACCGGCCGCAGTGGACTCGAGCGAGATATAACCGTCGTACTCGCAGTCGAAGTTGTCCTTGAAGTACTTACCAAGCGCGGCACCAGCCATCTCCCCGGCGCCGGAGTTATTGGCCCCCATGAAGGCCACTTCACAAGGCGGCTGCACGATGTCAATGGCGATGGTGGGCACACCCCCATAGGCCGCACAGATCTCCGGGCTGGACTCCTGGAAGACTTGGAAGTTCAAGACCACATCCACATCCCGCTGACCGAGAAGCTGGGCGCATGACAGCGCCTTGGCCGGGTCGATCTCAGAATCGCAGAACACCAGATCGAGACCCGCAGCGTCAGCTTCCCGCTGGATCGAGTCCGAAACTAGCTTGACGAACGGCACCGAATCTCCCAGGGAGATATAACCCACGGTCCCGTCGGCCCCGTCGTCGTCGTTGCCGCACGCGGTGGCAACCAGCATGAAGACCGCCAGAATGGCGATCACCATCTTGAGACTCTTGCTCATCGTATCTCCCCTCGTCGCCGGGCTTTTGCCCTGGCTGGAAACGTTTCTAGTAGAAAAACTAGTGGGGGTTCTTTGAGAGCGCAACTCGCGTACGGAGGGGCTACTTGACGGCGGCTACGGAATGAGCACCGAGCGCAGCACTCTTCCGGCCTCCAGGTCGTCGAGCGCCTCATTGGCCTCTGACAAGGGACGCTGGCGGCCCAACAAATGATCGACTTTTAGGACGCCCGACCGGTGCAAGGCCAGCACCTCGCGAATGTCGTCGGGAACAAAGCCCCGAGAACCATGCACCGACGCCTCTTTCCAGATCAGATCCACCGCCCGAATGGAGAATGGCGACACGCTCGAGCCGATGAGCAGCACTTGGCCTCCGATGCCCACCGCAGCAACGGCCTGGGCGTCCACCTCGGCCGACCCCACGGTTTGGACCACGATGGGCGGGCCTCCCGGTCCGGCAGCGGCGAGGACGGCTTCCACCACGTCACCGGCGTCATCAGCCGCAGAAATGAGCACCCGAGCGCCGAGCTGCTCAGCCAATTCCAGCTTGGCCGGCGAGCGACTGACGGCGATCACGTCGCAGCCGAGATGAGCAGCCACCTGGACGGCGTTCGACCCGATCCCGCCGATGCCGAACACCACCACGGTCATCCCGGGCTGGACATCGGCAATCCTCACGAGGGCGTGGTACGGCGTGGCCACCGCGTCGGTGAGCACCGCTACCGCGGCCAAATCGTCCTCCGGTTCCACCGGGATGATGTTGCGGGCCGGAACCAGCACCTCGCTGGCGAAGGCACCGTCGTACTCCACGCCCATTCGGCGCACCGACAGGCACATGTTCACCCGTCCGATGGAGCACATCGAGCACTCCCCGCAGTGCTCGATGTAGTAGAGGGCCACCGGATCACCCTCCCGCACGCCGTCCACCCCCGGACCGATCCGGGCCACCACCCCAGCAGCCTCATGGCCGGGCACGATGGGTAGCACCGAGTCGAATCCGCCTTTGCGGAGAAACACGTCGCTGCCGCACACGCCACAGGCCTTGACCTGCACAACCACCTGGTCGGTTCCGGGGGTCAGAGCCGGCCGCTCAACAAGATCCAGTGCTTGCCCGTAGCCCCGCAGCACAGCCGCCTGCACGTCGAGCTCCTGTCAGCCGGTTCCGGGCATACCGAGCGCTCCGGCGTCGGGCAGCTCGGGGGCGTCGAAGTTGCTCGACCCGAACCGGTCGGGCTTGGTCCGACCAACCCGGAGGTAATACTCCTCGGGCACCTGGGTGGGGTCCTTGAACATCTGCCACTGGCACTTTTGGCGGACATCGGGATCCCGGTCAGTGTCGGGATACACCGGCGGATCGATCACCCGAACCGGATAACCGAAGCGGTCGATGGGAAGCTCTTCCATCAACACGATGCAGTGGGCGCAATAGAGGCAGACCCCCTTGGTGAAGTGATTCCACGAGGCCTCTTCTTTGGCCACGTCCCAGTTGTAGGGAGGGTCCATTCGGGCCGGCGTGTCCTCGATCCAGTCGCCCCGCACGGTCCGCTGCCCCGACCCGCAGGGATCGAACCGCAGCACGAATCGGTCGTCGGTTTCCACCAGCTCGAAGTCACCGGTGCGCTCGGGGCCGACAAGATGGCCCCGCATCGCCTCACAAGCCACCAGCATCAGCGTCTCCAGCCCTTCGTCCCACGGGTGCTGGTCGATGTCGAACTTGTTGTACCGCCATGAGAACAGCGGAACCAGCACCCGCTGGTACATGTCGGCGATGCCCTGGGCCCCGTGGCGCTCCTGAATGGCCGACATGAGTCCGTAGGTGTGGTCGACGTCGCGGTCATGGGTCTGCCGCCACGTTTCTTTCATGGCGGCCAGGTTCTCCAGCGCCTCAGCAGGCTGCTCCCGATAGAGGCTGGCCAACAGCTGGCGCTGCTCGGTGCGATACTGATCCCAATGACGGTGGGGATTCCACTCGCGCCCGTCGGGACAGGTGAGCTTGGACTGCACGTCGGCGTCGATGACCTCAACTTCCTCGGCCGATGCCCCGCTATCTCGCAGAAAACCCCGCAGGTCGTTTATCCACTGGCGATACAGGCTGAAGCACACGTTGGCCTCGTCAGTGAAGTAGTCAGCCAGGTCGGCCGCGCTGTCCCAGTCTCCGGCCTCGATGTTCTCGGCGATCTTCCGATATGTCGAGATCTTCTGGTCTTCCCACGATCCGAGGCGAACCCGTCGCCCTACCACTTCAGAAAACTCGATCCTGGTCTCAGGCATCCGACGACCCTTCCCCCTTGGTAACGTTTCCAGCGATGAGTATACCCAGCCCATACGAATCGGGCCATCGCCAGCCGGCAGTCCCCCGGGTCGCCGTGGTCGCCCCGTACTGGGACTTTTGGGAACCCACGGTGGGGCCAGCGCTTCGCACCGGCCGCGAGCGCCTGCTGAGTGCGGTGGCTGACCGGCTAGGCGAGCTGCACGTAGAGGTGGTGTGGCAGGGACTGGTCGACAACGCCGAACGGGGATTGGACATGGGGGCTGAGGCCGCCGGCCTTGGGCCCGACGCTGTTCTGGTGGTGCAGACAATGGCGGTGCCGCCAGCCTATGTCCAGGCCATGTTGGACCAGCTCCCCCAGCCCGTGGTGATCTGGGCTCTACAGGACTCCACCACCATCTCTTCAGAGTTCGATGCCTCTCACATCACATCCCTGGGCGCCACCGTTGGAACGCCCATGCTCACCAACCTGCTTCACCGAACGAGTCGGCCCTTTGATCTCGTGGTGTCGTCGACAGGGAATCCGACAGCCGGAGCTTCGGTGGCCGACCGGCTCCGCGCCGGTGCGGTGGCGCATCGGCTCCAGGGCGCCCGGTTGGCCCGAGTGGGCCACCCCATGGACGGATACGTATGTGTTGACGCCCACGACGACGACCTCCACCGGGCCTTGGGATTGCAGGTAGTGAGAATCAGCCCCCAGGAAGTCCGGGACCGCTACCAAGCGGTGACCGATGACGAGGTCGAGGCCCGGCGACAAGACGTTGATCGGCACTTCGCGGTTGGCGCCGACATGCACCAACCCGGTCAGCGCAAAGAGGACCTATCCCGAACGCTGCGACTGGCCGTGGCCATGGAGACCCTGGACCGAGACAACGCCATCGCTGCCGGGGCCATGAACTGCCACGTTCCCGAGATCCGCTTCGGCGAAGAGCCGGGGCTTACTCCGTGCTTCGGTCTGGGCTGCGAGACCACTCGGGGCATTCCTTGGAGCTGCACGGGTGACGTGCTCACCGCAGTGGCCATGCTGGTGGCCAAGGGGCTGTCTGGCGCCGCCCTCTACCATGAGGTCGAAGCCATCGACTTCGATACCGGCGAGGTGGCCATTGCCAACTCCGGCGAGCACGACCTGGGTTGGACCATCGAAGGGCAGACCCCCGGCTTCGAGCCCAATCCGTGGTTCGCCCACGACCGCCGCACTGGCTTTCGAGTGCGCTTCGAGCTGCCCGCTGGCCCCGCATCGCTGGTGGGGTTCGCCCACCAGCCCGGTCACCCCTCGGGATTTGGTCTAGTAGTGGCTGAAGGGGAGATCACCGGCCGTGAGCTGGCCAGAAATCCCACCGCTGGAGGGATATTCCGATTCACCACCAGCCCGGTGACCGAGGCATGGACGCGCTGGGCCAGTGCCGGAGTCAACCACCACAGCGCTATAGCCCCGGGGCACTTGGCGCATTCTGTGGCCACGGTGGCCAAATTCGCCGGAGTGGACTGCGTGGTGATCTAAGGCCGCGGCAACCCGGCCGGAGAGGTTGCGCCCTTCACACCGAGGCCAGTTGAATGCCCAGCAAGTCGGCCGCCGCGCCTAGATCTCCGTGTCGAGCGCCGGGAAGAAGCACCGCATGGTGGGTGGCGCCCGCCTGACACCAGCGCTGGTAGGCCTTGGCCACCGGCGCCGACGAGAACCGGAACATGGCGTTGGGTCCCTCCATGCGGTGATGCCGAGAACCAACCACTTCGCCCTCAGCCACTACCAGAATCCAGCCGCCGGTCGCCCCCAATGCCGGGGTCAGGCTCACCAAAGTGGCCGGACCCAGAGGCAACTCGAACGCCACCGCCACTCCGGGGCCGTTTTCGCCTCGATAGTGGTCTTCGGGCAGCAATCGAATCGTTGACCCCGGCGCCCGACCCGAGAAGTCACCCTCTCCTCCGTTGGCCACCAGGATCCAATTGCCGGGCAGGTCAAGCTGGTAGAGCTCGCAATACAGGGCCGAGCCAGCCACCGCCTTGCCCAGTATGAGCGCGATGGCGGTGGGGACATCCCCGGTACACGAGAACGGGATGCCCCGCTCACTGAGTCTGCTCACCCCCAAGCAGGCGGTGATCCCCACCTCCGGATTCCATCGCAGCGTGGGTCCGTGGCAGTTCACCGCCCCACCACCCAGCTGGCGGGCGTCGCACAGGCCCTCGAGGGCAACGCTCAACCGGCACGACCGCTCCAACACATCGTCGGGAACCGCGGCGGCATCAGCCGTCCTTCCCACTTCTTCAGCTTCCCGCTGCACCTGGGCCGAGGTGACCGCGGCGAAGGCCTCCGACAATTCCGGGGCGGTGATGTCCTCCACCCGCACGCCCAGCAGAGCCAGTTCGTCGTCGGTGGCCAACACGTCGCTGTAGCCGTCCATGGGCTGGCCCACCAGGGCCAGCGGCCGCCGTCGTATCGCGGTCACCGCCGCGGCCGCTCGCATGGCCTGAGCCAGCGCCGCGGCCAGCTCAGGCGAACCCAACTCCCCCACCGCCGATGTGAAGGGGCGCCCATTTCGCACTAACACGTTGGTGAACATCACCAAGCCCACCGGCAAGCTGCGAGCAGTTGCCATCTCGGTGTCGTAGTCGTCGGGCACCACCCCGCTCTCTTGGGCCCCGAGCACCACAACCGGCACGTCCACGCCGCTCAGCGCTTGCTCGGGCCAGGCCGGTGGAGCAGCCATGGTGGGGGCGAAAACCACCACGTCCACTTCCTTGCGGGCGAACACCTCAGCCGCCTCAGCCGCCCGGTCCATGCTGTCTACCAGTCCGGGGTCCACCACCTCGCCGTAGTCGGCCAGCATCGCTCCCACCGCGGCGGCGTAGTCCTGGCGTGTCGTCTGGAACCCGGGGGGCATGGCGTCATCGAAGAGCCCGAAGTACACCGAGAGCTGACCAATCCTCACCGCTGCTCCTTCCTCGCTGGTCCTTCTTTGCTTGGTTCTTACTCACCGGCCGTTGAGGCCCAGCATGCTGGAAACGATTCTGGCACAATGCCGTTATGCTTACCGCCGGTATCGCCCGGGTGGACATCACCCCGCCCGTTCCCATCGACCTGGTCGGCTATTCCCGACGGGCCGAGCCGGCCCGGCACATTCGAGCACCGCTGACCGCCACTGCACTGGCGCTGGGCTCGGGTCCTACGACCGCGGTAGTCGTTGCCGCTGATGTGCCGTTCTTGCTCCCCGCCCACGCCGATCGGCTGCGGACCGAGATCGGCGACGCCCTGGGCACGCCCGCCGACCACGTCATGATCAGCGTGAGCCACACCCACGGCGGCCCGACGACTCATGCCCACGGGGTGAAGATCGGCGGACGCCAGCGAGAGCGCTCGGCCAATGAACGAGCGTTCATCGATTCCTTCCCTGGGCACCTTGTCACCGCGGCCATCCAGGCTGCGGGCAGTATGGAGCCGGTGATGGCCGCGGGCGGGGTCGGCACCGTGGACTTGGCCGTCAACCGTCGGGAGAAGAACGCCGAGGGCCGGGTGATTCTCGGGTGGAACCCCGACAAGCCGGTGGACCGGGACGTGGGCGTGCTGCGACTCGACCGTCTCGACGGCACGACGATGGCCGTGGTGGCCAACTATGCCTGCCATCCGGTAGTTGTCGGCCCCGAGGACCCGGGTGTGAACCCCGACTTTCCCGGTGCTATGCGCGATGTGGTCGAGCAGGTGACCGGTGCCACCTGCCTGTTCCTCCAGGGGGGATGCGGCAACCTGCTCCCGTTGCAGGGCTTCTTCGATCATCCCGGGCCCGAAAAGGCCTTCGGACGCAAGCTGGCGGTGGAAGTTCTCCATGTGCTGGAGCAGATTGACCCCATCGCCCGTCGGATGGAGCGGATCGACTACGGCTCGGTCACCCCGATTGTCTTGCACCGGCAAGTAGCCATCGAGCCCCAGCCCGATCAGGCGCTGGCCGCGGTGGGGAAAGTGGTGGACCTCCCGCTCAAGCCTTTGCCGTCGCTGGCCAATCTCGAAGCCGAGCGAGATGGATACCAACGGGAACTCGACGAGGCTCGATTGGCTGGTGCCGACCAAGTAGCCCTCAACCCCATCGAATACCACCTCAATTGGGCCGAGGACGCCATCAGTCAAGTGCAACAGGGCGAAGCCGCCACGAAGGTGCCCGCCTTCCTCCAGGCACTGAGGATCGGCGACACAGTGATCGCCACCATGCCCGGCGAGGCATTCTCGGAGCTGTCCATCGAAGTGAAGGAGCGCTCAGCGGCCACCACCACGCTGTTCTCGGCCTACACCAACGGCGTGCTCACTTACATGCCTCCGGCCGCCGAGTATCCCGATGGCGGCTACGAATGCGACTACGCGCACCACTCCTACGGTCTGATCGAGCAGATCGCGCCCCAGAGCGAGCGGATTCTGGTGGAGACCAGCGTGGAGTTGATCTCAGCTACCTGGTGAACGGCCAGCCGCGACCAGACGCGGGCTCAATCTTGGTGCCACACCTCGTCGGCCCAGTAGAGATTGCCCTCGTCGTCGGCCAAGCTCACGATCACTTCTTCGAACCACTTCGACCAACGGGCGTTGACTTCTGACTCGCCGACCTTGGCGAACGCGGTTTCCACGTCGGGATGGCACTCCACGTAGGCGATCACCTGCGTCCCCCGCCGAAACAGGGTGTAGTTCTTCAAACCGGCAGTCTGGATGAGCTCGACAAGCTCCGGCCAGATCTCGTCGTGGCGCTTCTTGTACTCATCAGCCATGTCCGGGTAGATCTCGAAGGTAAAACAGGCACGCTCCATGGCCGGCAAGTTACCCGGTGGCTGCGAAACGTTTCCAGCGGCCGGACGCTTTGCCCGGCACGTCCCATCGACAATCAGTCGATGAGGAACCCGCCGTTCACATCCATAACCTCGCCGGTGATGAATTCCGCCTGATCCCCGGCCAGGAACAACACTGCCTGGGCCACGTCGGTGGGCCGCCCTAGGCGACCGACCGGAATTCGGTCGGCCAGATCGGCGATCCCGGCCACCATGTCGGTGTCGATGAGGGCCGGGGCCAGCGCATTGGAGGTAATGCCCCACGGCGCGTATTCAGTGGCGATGGCTTTGGCCAAGGCCATCACTCCGGCTTTGGACGCGCCATAGGCCGCGGTGTTCTTGGACCCGCCGGTCTTGCCCGCGCTCGACCCGATGGAGATGATCCGACCCCACTGCCGCTCTCGCATCTGCGGTAGCGCCCGCCGACTGCACAGGAAGCACCCGGTGAGGTTCACTGCCATCATCCGGTTCCAGTCGTCCAAATCGGTCTCCTCCAAGGGTTGGATGGCAAAGATCCCGGCGTTGTTCACCAGAATGTCCACCCCTCCCCATGTCGACTCCACCAGGGAGAAAGCCGCATCCACCGACGACTCGCTGGTCACATCGCACTCCACGAACATGGTGTTGTCGGCCTGGTCCAGCGCCTGTTGGTCGTCGGGGGGCCGAATGTCGAGCAGGGCAACCTGGGCACCACCGGCCAATAACGCATCGGCCACGGCCCTTCCGATTCCCTGGGCGGCACCGGTCACCGCCGCAGTTCGCTCGGCCACGCCCCCGAATCCAACACCAGGGCTCGCTATATCAGTCATGGCTTTGCAGGCTCCCCTACTTGCTTCCTAGGCTGGAAACGTTACCGGCTCTTTCCAGGAGGCGACATGACGGCCACCGAAAAAAAGGTCCGCATCGGTGTCATCGGTGCGGGGTCATGGGCAATCAGCAACCACATACCCATACTCGCGGAGCGGGACGATGTAGAGCTGGTCTCGGCCGTACGCAAGGGACGCGACGCATTGGAGTCGATCGGCGAGCGGTTCGGCTTTTCCCACCTGAGCGAAAACTACCGGGATGCCCTTGATCAGGGACTGGACGCCGTAGTGGTGGCCAGCCCGCCCGGCCTGCACCACGAGCACGCCAAGGCGGCCATGGAAGCGGGCGCCGACGTGCTCTGCGAGAAACCCTTCACCGTTGATCCCGCTGATGCTTGGGACCTCCACCGCACCGCCGACAGCCTGGGGCGCCATTTGGTGATCTCTTTTGGCTGGAACTACGGGCCCTTGGGCATCGAGGCCAAGAGGCTCATGGACGAAGAGGGCGGCGTGGGCGAAGTCGAGCACGTCATGGTGTCCATGGCCTCCGGTACCCGCGAGCTGCTCACCTCCACCGGCGGAGGCGGATACGAGGGATCTGCTGAGGGTTTCGCACCCGAGGCTGCAACGTGGACCGACCCCGCCTTGTCGGGAGGCGGTTACGCTCCGGCCCAGATCTCCCACGCCATGGGTCTGGCCATGTGGCTGACTGGAGATCGGGCCCAAGAGGTCTTCGCCTTCATGAACAACCGGGGGGCGCGAGTGGATCTCCACGACGCCGTCTCCCTGCGCTATGCGTCGGGAGCCACTGGATCGATCAGCGGCGCTAGCTGCCCCGGACCGGCCAACGCCATCGACGATCCCGACGAACCGTGGCCCCGCCATCAACTGCAAGTCCGCCTCTACGGTTCCGAAGGACAGCTCATCGCCGACTTGGAGCGAGACTTCCTGTGGCTCTACCGCAACGACGGCCTCGACCTCAAGGTAGACCTTCCCCGCCATGCCGGGCTCTATACCTGCGACGGGCCACCCGACACTCTGGTGGATCTGGCCCAGGGTCGGGATGTGCCCAACCGATCGCCCGCCGATCTGGGAGCCCGCACGGTTGAGGTCGTGGCCGCAGCCGAGCGCAGCGCCCAGTCGGGCAACGTTGTGCGAGTCGGCGACTGAGGCCAGCTCGCGCATAAGGGAACACAGCTCGCGCATAAGGGATCACAGCTTGCGTATAGGCGTCGACAGCTACTCGTATCACCGGTTTTTCGGCGAGCTGAGGACCAGCGAGTCCCCCGCCGAACAGCGCTGGACCACCGACGATTTCTTGAATTGCTGTTCGGAGCTCGGAGTCGACGGAGTATCGCTGGAGACCTGTTTTTTGGACAGTGGCGCCGATGCCGACGTGGAGTCGCTCCGCCAGCGCCTCGACCAGCATGGCTTCGAGCGGGTGCTGGCTTGGGGCCACCCCGACGGGCTGGCCATGGGGCTTGATCGCGACGCATTTGCCGATGCCCTCGCCGCGGTCGATCAGGCTGCCGGACTGGGATGCAACCTGCTCCGCATCGTGATCGGCACCACCCGTCATTTCGGCCACGAGGACGAAACCGAAGTGCTCCGGCGAGTCGTCCCCCAAGTAGCCCAGATCACCGAGAAGGCCGACCAGTGCGGTCTGGACGTCGCCATCGAGACCCATTGCGATCTCACCACCGAGTCGGTTGGCGAACTCATCGACCAGGTGGCCAGTCCCCAGCTGGGCGTGGTGTTCGACAGCGCCAATGTGGTTCGAATCGGTGATGATCTCTTGACTGCGGCGGCGGCTTTGGCTCCTCACACCAAGATGATCCACGCCAAAGACCTCGATCTCGGGTCGTCCACCCCCGGCGACCCCGGCGGCCACTGGCCCGGGGTGCCTCTCGGACACGGTGATTTGGACATAGACCAGGCCTTGGCGGTGATGAACGAGGCCGGATTTGACGGCTTGGCGTGCGTCGAAGTTGCCGACATGGCCCCTGGCTGGTCAGAGCACGAGATCGTGGCCCAGTCTGTGGATTGGCTAACCAAGTTCGCGACCGAGAGGTACTCATGCCCAGAATGAGAATGAACCAGGCCATCTCGGCGGCCATCGCCGATGAGATGCGCGCTAATCCCGATGTGATCGTGTTGGGAGAAGATGTCGCCGTTGCCGAGGGGCCGTTCAAGACGTCGGCCGGGCTAATGGAGGAGTTCGGCCCGCTGCGGGTGCGGGATACGCCGATCTCCGAGATGGGTTTCTTGGGCGCGGCGGTGGGCGCCGCGGCCACCGGACTGCGACCAGTGGTGGAGATCATGTTCGTGGAGTTCCTCGGCGTGGCCCTCGACCAGCTCTCCACCGAGGGTGCCAAGTTCCACTATCTGTCGGGGGGGCAGGTCACCGTGCCGCTCACCGTGCGGGCCTCGGTCGGCGCGGGACTGGGGTTCGGCACCCAGCACTCCCAGACCTTGGAAAGCTGGGTGGTTGGCACTCCCGGCCTCAAGTTGGCGGTGGCATCCGGGCCGGCGACGGCTTATGGCTTGATGCGAGCCGCTATCCGAGACGACAACCCGGTGGTGGTTCTCGAGCCCCGGCGGCTGTACGCCCAACGCGAAGAGGTCACCACTGGAGAAGCGGGCATCATCGCCTTGGGTCAAGCTCGACAGGCCGCTTCTGGTGACGACGCCACCGTGGTGGCGCTGGGATCGACTGTCGGCACCGCGACCGAAGCCGCCGCCGATGGCTCATGGTCGGCCGATGTGATCGACCTGCAATCGCTGCAACCCTGGGATCAAGACTTGGTGTACGCGTCGGTGGCTCGCACCGGTCGGCTGGTCACCGTGGAGGAGAACCCGCTTTCTGGCGGCTGGGGCGCCGACGTGGTGGCCGCTGTGGCCGCAGACCTGTTCGGTGAGCTCAAGGCCCCACCCTTGCGGATCACCGCTCCCGACGTGCCCGTTCCGTTTGGCAAGGAACTGGAGGAGCGCTACATGCCGTCTTCGGCTTATGTGGGTGAGCAGATCACCGAGTTGCTGGATACCGGACGGGTGCCGCCCCCGTGGTGGCAACGTGAGGAGAACACGCCATGAACACACCGTTGGAACGCCGAGAAGCACTGCAACAGGACCGTCGGGTCCGATACGAGCGGATGGTGGAGATTCGGGCATTGGAGAACAAGGTGCAAGACCTGTTCGACGAGGGCCTGGTCCACGGAACCACCCACCTGTGCCTGGGCCAAGAGGCAGTGGCGGTGGGAGTGGCGGCTGCCGCCCGGGTTACCGACCAGGTGACCTGCACCTACCGGGGCCATGGTGTGGCCTTGGCCCTGGGGCTGACCCCGGTTCAGCTCCTCGGGGAGATTCTGGGGCGGGAAGCGGGGTCCATCGGCGGCATTGGCGGCTCCATGCATCTTTGCGACCCGGAAATCGGCCTGATGCCCACGTTCGCTATTGTCGGTGCGGGAATCCCGGTGGCGGCTGGAGCGGCACTTACCGCTCAGGTGCGGGGAACCGACGATGCCGCCATCGCCGTCTTCGGCGACGGGTCGACCAACATTGGCGCGTTTCACGAGGCTCTCAACCTGGCCGCCATCTGGAAGCTCCCCGTGGTGTTCGTCTGCGAGAACAACCAGTACGGCGAGTACAGCCGCATCGACCTGACCACCCCGGTGGAGGACATCGCCTGCCGGGCAGAGTCCTACGCCATCGGCGGCATCGTCGTGGACGGCCAAGATCCCGATGCGGTGGCCGAGGCCGTGTCCAGCGCATTGGACCACGCCCGCAGCGGTGGCGGACCCACGCTCTTAGAGCTGAAGACGTACCGGTACGCCGGGCACTCCCGGGCCGACACTGCCCCCTACCGCCCCGACGGGGAGTTCGAAAGCTGGTACGAGAAGGATCCCATCGTCAACTTCGGTCGCCAGCTGTTAGACGAAGGGGTACTGGGCGAGAACGGCATTGACGAGGTCCAGGCCACCGTCAATGCCCGCATCGACGCCGCGGTGGAACTCGTGCTGGACAGTGCTCCCACTCCGGTGGACGCCATGTTCGCCCATGTGCTGGCGCCCTGAGGAGCAATCCCGTGCGCTACACCATCAAACTCCCCAAACTGGGAGACACCACCGAGCTGGTGGTAGTGCTCGAATGGCTGGCGGAAGTGGGCGATTCCGTGGCCGCAGGAGACGACCTCTTGCGGGTTGAGACCGACAAGGTTGACTCCGACGTCCCCAGCCCGGTGTCGGGAACCATCGTCGAGCACCTCGTGGCCGTCGACGATGAGGTGGACATCGGCGACCCCATCGCCATCATCGTCTCTGATTGAAGGTCGACCGGCCCGCTCAGCCCATCGGGTGCGGCTGGGTGGAGGCTCGCCGAATCAGGGACGTGGGAATCTCGGCTACCAAAGGGCCTTCGCCGCCAGCCAGCAGTTTGAGCAGCAGCTCAGCCGCCGCCTCACCCATCTGCAACGCGTCCCGGTCGATTACCGTGATGGCCGGCGAGTGCAACTCGGTCAAGGGCACATCGTCACAAGAGACCAGCGAGATATCGGACCCCACCGTCCGCCCGGCGGTCTGAAGCGCTCGCAATACCCCGATGAGTAGGAGATTCCCTCCGGCCACGATGGCGGTGGGCGGATCGTCGGCCGCCAGCAGTTCATGGGTGGCCTGCTCGCCAAAGGTGGCCGAGAAGCTGTCGAACTTCAACAGGTCTTCGGGCAGCTCTAGACCCCGGGCCCGGAATGCGGCCTTGAAGCCGTGTACGCGCTCCCGAACCGGCCGAAGCCCCGGTCGTCCTGAGATCAGCGCCACCCGGCGGTGGCCCAGTTCCAGCAGGTGGTCGATGGCGGCCTGCATCCCGTTGGCATGGTCGGACAACACGGCCGAAACCGCGGTCGCCCCCCGCATCTCCCGGTCCACCAGCACCACAGGTTCGGACAGCTTGGCCAGCTCGGCCAACGTACCGGCCCGTTCTTCGTCGGCCACCGAGAGAATGAGCCCGTCGATTCGCCGCCACCGCAGTAGCCGGATCATGGCCTCATCCCGCTCTGGGCTCCCCTCCGAATTGGTCAGCACCATGGAATAGCCAGCCTCGTTCAAGCGGCGCTCAGCGCCCATGGCGATCTCGGCAAAGAGCGGATTGGAAATGTCGTTGGCGATGAATCCCACCGTCATGGTCGAGCCCCGGCGCAGGCTGGAGGCTAAGAGGTTCGGCTCGTAGCCCACAGCGTCTATTGCGTCGAGCACCTGTTTTCGCATGGACTCACTTACATCGGAATGGTCATTGAGCACACGCGAAACCGAAGACAGGGCTACACCCGCATGGGCGGCCACTTCCTTCATGGTGACTTCTTTGGCAGGGGCTTGCTTGGTAGCCGCCTCCCTTATGCCAGCCTCATCGGGATTGGCCATCTCCACCCCCCTTCTCAGGCTCGGTGGCGGGAGAACTCGATTTCGCAATATCGACAGTAGCGGGAATGGCATGGTTTGTGTTACTGGAAACGTTGCCAATACCCTGATTGACTGGACTACATGAGGTTGTCGAGACCGTGAAAATCGAACGAATTGAGGTCATTCCCGTCGTGGTCCCGCTCACGGAGACCTTCATGGGGTCGAAGTATTCCATGTCGGAGCGGGCAACCCTGATCACCCGCGTCTATACCGACGACGGCGCCGTGGGCGAGTGCTACAACGGCGACGAACCCGACACCCACCACGAGATTGCCCGGATCATCACCGACGAGCTTCAGCCCCTCATCATGGGGGAAGACCCACTGCTGGTAGAGCGGTGCTGGGAAGCGATGCTGCCCCCCACGTTCGACATCCTTCGCAATCGCAAGCTGGTGGTGATGGCGATGGCCGCAGTGGACTCCGCCCTATGGGACCTGGCCGGCAAGGTGGCCAATCTGCCCGTCTACAAGCTGTGGGGCGGCTACCGCACGAGCCTGCCCATCGTGGCCATCGGGGGCTACTACGGCAAGACCGACGCCCAGTTGGCCGCTGAGATGGAGGACTATCTGGAGATGGGCCTAGGCGGGTGCAAGCTCAAGATCGGCGGGCTCTCACCGGCCGAGGACGCCCACCGGTTCAAGGTGGCCCAGGCGGCCGCCGGAGACGGCTTCGTGTTCACCGTGGATGCCAACCAGGGATACACCGTGGCTGAGGCCGTGGAGTTCGTCCGCCTCGTCGGCCCCGAGAACGTCCGATGGTTCGAGGAGCCGGTGCGCTGGTACAACGACGTGCGGGGAATGCGCGATGTGCGGTTCATGGCCGGAGTGCCGGTGGCCGCCGGGCAGAGCGAATTCAATCGCCAGGGCATGGGCGAGCTGATAAGCGCCGGCGCCATCGATGTCTGCAACTACGACGCATCCTGGGGGGGCGGGCCCACCGAGTGGCGCCGACTCGCGGGAATGGCCCAGGTATACGGGGTGGAGATGGGCCACCACGAAGAGGCTCAGATCGCGGCCCACCTGCTGGCCTCGGTCCCCCACGGAACCTTCGTTGAGGTGTTCCACCCCACACGAGACCCGCTGTTCTGGGATCTGATCGCCAATCTTCCCCCCATCTCCCATGGCATGTACACCGTCCCGTCGGGGCCAGGCTGGGGCCTGGAGTTGGACTGGGACTACGTGAATCACCACCGCGACGACTAGTAGCCCGCGTCGCGCTATTCAGATTCGATAGATGCGCTCGGCGTTGGCTGAGAACAGCGCCACCTGCTCGTCATGTGAGAAGTCGGCCACCAACTCGGTATAGGCATCGAGCAGTTCCCGGTAGGTGGAGTACATCCGATCCACCGGCCAGTTGCTGCCGAAGAACGATCGCTCCACGCCGAAGGCCTCGATGCAGCCATACACATAGGGACGAATGCTGTCGACGGTCCAGTTGCCGCCTTCCATCTGATCGCCCATGCCCAAGCCCGAGATCTTCACCACCGCATTCTCTGCCTCGGCCAGCTTGGCCATGCCCTGGCGCCAATTGGCGAAATACTCGTCATTGCGTTCCTGGGGGAATCCGGCGTGATCGCAGATCAAGATGATGTTGGGGAATTTGCGGGCCAAGTCGGCGGCCTTGCCCATGCCTTCCCAGAGCACATCGAGGTCGTAGACCAAGTTGTACTTCTCCAACAGGGCATAGCCCCGGTGAAAAGCTGGATCCACCAAGTAGTCGCCTTCGCCGAAGTCTCGCAGTCCCCGCATGTTGGAGAACTCACAGTGACGCTCAAGGGTGGCCTCCACATCGGGTTGTTGAAGGCGGGCATCGCCGGTAATGCCGGTTGGCCAGCCGGTTTCGTCGGCCATGGCCTGAAGCCACTCGGTCTCATCCACCGGATCGGCCGAGCCGATAGCCGCCTGGACATGGACGATCTTGGTCACATTGAGGCCCGCGGCGTCAGCTCGAAGCTCGTCCACCATGTAGCTGGTCATGTCCTTCAGCGGGCGGATCGCCCCTAGCTGCGGATGAATGGCGTCATCGGCCAGCCAGGCCCACTCCAGCTTGGGATGGGGCCGCTCCCAGAAATGGACGTGTGTGTCAACAAAATCAAGCCTCTCGGCCATGCTGATTCCTCCCAGACAGTCGATTGGCAGTTACCCTACTAAAAACGTTTCCAGAAGTTCGGTGGGACGATGATGCGAACCAGACCGCCCCGCGTGTCATGAATGCGCCCAAGCCACGAAGAGCGCTGGTCACCGGCGCGGCCAGCGGCATCGGCGCTGGTGCCGCCCGGCGCCTGCTTCGCGGCGGAGTGGACGTGATGGCCACCGATATCGACAGCCATGGCCTCGCGGCGCTTGCCGAACTCGGGGCCGAGCCACTGACCGCCGACCTAGCCGACCCCCGCCACCGAGACCAGGTAATCGAGGCAGCCAGCGGGGTGGACTACTTGGTACAGGCCGCGGGAATTATTCGCCTCCTGCCCATCGAGAAGGTCACGGTGGACGACTGGCGCAAGGTGTTTGCGGTGAACGCCGAGGCGATGTTCTTCTTGTGCCAAGGAATCGGGGCCACCATGCCAGCCGGCGGTGCCATCGTGAACCTCTCTTCCTCTTCCGCCAAGCTGACCAACACCACCGAGGCCGCGGTCTACGCCGCGTCCAAGGCCGCGGTGCTGTCGATCACCCGGTCGTTTGCCTACTCACTGGCCCCGATACCGGTGCGAGTCAACGCCATTTGCCCGGGCATCATCGACACTCCGATGCAGGACGCCGTGTTGGAGGAGGTCTCCGCCATCAGAGGTCTCACCCCCCAGCAACTCTCCGACCTGCGGGAGTCATCGGTGCCGTTGGGGCGCGGCGCAAGCCCCGACGAACTGGCCGAGCTGATCTGGTTCCTGCTCTCCGATGGCGCCGGGTACATGACCGGTCAGGCCGTCAACTTCGATGGCGGGCTGGTTACCTGGTGAGCACCGAGACCACGAGAAGAGGCCAATCATGAAGATCGCCCAAATCGAGGCCATTCCGGTGAGCTACCCCGAGCCCAATGACTTCGACGCCATCCGCCACCTGTGCTTGGCCAAGATCACCGCCGACGATGGCACAGTGGGTTGGGGCGAGTCGGTAACCATGTGGCCCGAGTCCAGCTTCGCCGCCAAGGCCATTATCGAGGGGATGGCCGATTTGGTGGTGGGCCAAGACCCGGTCCAATTGGATGCCATCTACCGATCACTCAAAGACCGGGCCTGGTGGTACGGATACGACGGCGGCATCGCCTCATTCGCCATCTCGGCCATCGACATCGCCCTGTGGGACCTCAAAGGCAAGGCCCTGGGATGCCGGGTGCTGGACTTGCTGGGCGGCCCGGTACACGAACGTCTGCCGGCCATCGCCTCCTCCCACGCTCACCACGAGTCCATTCCCGATATGGCTGTTGAGGCCATCGAGTGGCTGTCCGATGGATTGCAGGGCATGAAGGTCGGGTTTGGCAAGCGAGGCAACGCCCATCTGGGCTTCGACCACGACCGCGACGTCGCCTATGTCCAGGCCATGCGGGAGGCAATCGGGCCCGACAAGCACCTCATGATCGATTTGGGCTGGGCCATCAAGTGGGACATCCCCACCGCGGTGCGGCGCACCCAGGCATTTGATGAACATGGGATCGATTGGATAGAGGAACCCCTCGGCGCCTGGAATCCCCGCGGCTACGCCGAGCTACGCAGCAAGACCGTGGCGGCTATGGCCTATGGAGAAAAAGAGTGGACCGTAGATGGCTTCCAGCGGATATTGGCCACCGGAACCGTGGACGTGGTGGGCTGCGACCCCGGCCGAGCCGAGGGGATAACCGGGTTCAAGAAGGTAACCGAGCTGGTTGAGCAGCACCGCCGGCAAGCCAACGCCCACGCGTGGTCGTCGGCCATCGTGTCCGCGGCCAGCCTGGCGGTGAGCTTCTCCAGTTCCGCGTGCAAGCTGTTCGAGCTCAAGCCACTGGAGAACCCTATGCAGCACGAGCTGGTCGCCGACCCCCTGGTTCATGTGGATGGTTGGGTCTACCCGCCCACCGGCGCAGGGCTGGGCATTGAAGTGGACGAGCAAGTGATAGACCGATACCGCAGCGAGAGAGTCCTGGACTAAGGAGGCAGCCGATGACGTGGAGTGTGGGAGCAGGGCTCGAGGACCGAGGGGTAATTGTGACCGGAGCGGCCGGCGGCATGGGCAAACCAGTGGCCGAGGCATTCGCCACCACGGGGGCCAGAGTCATGGCCGTGGACCTGCACCAGGCCGCAGCCGATGAGGTGGTCGACGGGTTGGAGGGATCAGGACACGTGGCCGTCGGCGCTGACCTGTCTGATCTTGGAGCCCACCAGGAGCTGGTGGACCGCGCTCGGCGGGAGTTGGGCGGGGTGTACGTCCTTGCCCATCTGGCCGCCGTGCTGCAACGGCGGGGGTCGATGGATGAGGTGACCGAGCAAGACTGGGACTTTCAGGTGGATACCAACTTGAAGGCCACATTCTTCTTGTGTCGGACCGCGGCCAATGCCATGCGGAGCGCCGGCGAGGGTGGCCGCATCGTCGCCTTCACCTCCCAGGGCTGGTGGACCGGGGGTTTCGGAGGCTCGGTGGTCTACTGCGCATCGAAGGGGGGCATCGTCTCGATGGTTCGAGGGATGGCCCGCACTTACGGCTCCGACCAGATCACGGTCAACGCGGTGTCGCCCGGACAGATCAACACCCCCATGCTGATGACTGATCTCGACCCCGAAGTGCTCGAGCAGCTCACGGTGGCCACGCCGCTGGGCCGGGTGGCCGAACCCGAGGAAATGGCCGGAACGGTGGTGTTCTTGGCCAGCCAGCACGCATCGTTCATTTCCGGCGCCACTATCAACGTGAGCGGCGCCATGTTGATGTACTAGCTGCCGACAACGAAGGGACAAGCGTGAGCGACCAATCAACGAGCCAAGCGGGCGACAGCCGTCCAGCGCGCAGCATCTCGGGGACGGCATCTGCCCCACCCACCTACTTGACCTGGTCTGATGCCATCAACAAGCGAGTCCGCACCGGGGATTGGTCGGACCAGGCGGTGTCCACCACGGTCAAGATTGCCGAGGCCATCGACAACGGCGACTGGGAGACCGCCGCCCAATTGGTGGACTACTGGATGGAGGAAGCCAAAGTCGTCCATGTGATCTACCAGGTTTGGGGCCAGGGATGGGGTTCCTTCCTGACCGCTCAGGGGGTGACCCAAGACGACCTCGACGCCGAAGTCGCCCGGCTCCAGGAACTGTTGGCCTTCCCCGACGGCGGACCGTTCGAGCCCGAGCCGCGGTGGATGGCGCTCGCCCAACGGGCAGGAGAGCTGGGCAATTGCTTGCGGGCCTATGAGATCGAAGCCGCTGAAGCCCATTCCCAGCTCGATCAGCTACGGGAGCACTGGCGCCAGCTCCACGACCGAGGGGCCGACTTCCAGTCGGGGATGCTGAGCTTCGTGGCCGACCGGTTGGGTGAGGCCGCGGTGGGTGACGCCTACGCCCATGTGCTCGCGCCCTACCTGGAGGAGCGCTATTTGCCATTCGACCTGCGCGAGAAGTCTTACGAGGACACCCTGTACCGCAACCTCTACCTAGCGTTTGAGGCCATGCGGGCCCATCTGGTTGGCCCCGATCGGGCCGGGGGCATGGACCTAACCGAAGACGAAGACAAGTTTGTGATCTCGTTCGACCCCTGTGGGTCGGGCAACCGAGGCCAACGCGGCGATCTCGTGGAGGGCACTGGCTCCCGTTCCGAGCCGCCCTACAACTTCGGGGTCACTACTGCTGAGCACGACTGGGCCTGGAACGAGAAGGGCGTGTGTTACTACTGCGCCCACTGCTGCTACACGCTCGAGCTGTGGCCCGCCCGCCAGTGGGGACACCCCATTCGGGTGGTGGACTCCCCCCTATACCCCGATGAGACTTCCGGGCCTGAGCCGGCGAAGTGCACTTGGACCATCTACAAGTCGGTGGAGGCCATCCCCGAGGAGGCCTACGTGCGCATTGGGCTCAAGAAGCCAGGCCCAGATGGGCCTGAGGGCTAGCGAGCCGTAAGAGCCAGAGCCTGGGCGTGGGCGTGTTGGGCGTGGTGGGAGCTGCGGGTAAGGGGGCTGGCCTCCACATGGGAGATGCCCAGCGATAGGCCGACCTCCCGAAATCGCTCGAATTGGTCCGGCGGCACCCACCGGGCAATCGGAAGATGGTGGGTGGTGGGACGCAGATACTGGCCGACGGTCACGATTTCGGTGCCCACTGCGGCTAGATCGGCCATGGTCTGGACCACCTCATCGTCGGTCTCGCCCAGGCCGACGATGATCGACGACTTGGTGGTGAACCCCGCCGCTTTGGCCCGGGCCAGCACGGCCAGGCTGCGGGCGTATCCCGCTGAGGGCCTCACGACCCGCTGGAGCCGGGCCACCGTCTCGATGTTGTGGTTCAACACATCGGGTCGGGCATCGAAGACCACGGCCAGCGCCTCGGGGTCGCCCTTGCAATCCGGAATGAGCACCTCCACCCGCACCCCGGGTGTGCGGCGGCGGATGGCGGCGGTGACGGCGGCAAATCCAGCGGCGCCCCCGTCGGGCAGGTCGTCGCGGGCCACCGCGGTCACCACCGCATAGTCCAAGCCCATGGCCTCAACCGCGTCGGCCACCCGCTCGGGCTCCATAGGGTCGGGGGGCTCGGGACGCTGGGTGTCCACCAGGCAAAACCCGCAGGCCCGTGTGCAGCGCTCTCCGTTGATCATGAACGTGGCCGTACCCTCGTTCCAGCACTCGTAGATGTTGGGGCACCCGGCCTCCTCACACACCGTCACCAGATTCCGGCTGTGCAGCACCGACCGAAGCTGCCGGAATTCGGGGCCGGTCCTCAGGGCCACCCGCATCCAGGGCGGCTTGCGCTCGGTGATGTCCAAGCCGCCATCGAGGCCAACTTCGTTCATCCTGCTGCGCAGGCGGACGGCCTTGCCCGGCAGCTCGCCCGGTCCCATACCCCGGCTGAACGGGCTCAAGTCCTCGGGCCGCTGCCGCCAGGCCACGTCGGCCCGGTCCACTCCCCCGGCGCCCCAGCGGTCAGAGGCTCGGGCCACCACCGCGTCCACAACTTCCCTCATGGTTGCCCGCCGGCCCTCGGCGGCCAGGGAGGTGACCGCCTTGTCAGGAATGCCGCAGGGCACAATGCGGCCGAACCAGTCCAAGTCGCAGTCAACGTTGAGCGCGAAACCGTGCATGGAGCGGGTACGGCTGAGGCGCACGCCGATAGCCGCGATCTTGCGGGGGTTATCGCTGTCGGGGTCAACCCACACACCGGGGTAGTCGTCAAGGCGGCCGCAACCGGCCAAACCCAAATCGCCCAGGGCGTCGATCACCAGTTGCTCCACTGAGCGCACGTAGGCCACCGTGTCGGCCATGCCCCCGCCCCGCTTCCCGGGGACGGTCATCACCGGATAGCCGACGAGCTGGCCGGGGCCGTGATAGGTGACATCGCCGCCCCGGTCGGTGTATGCCACCTCGGCCCCCACCTCGGCGGGGTCTACCAGGATGTTGGCCTCGTCGCCCCGCAGGCCCAGGGTGAACACATGGGGATGCTCCATCAGCAGAAGGTGGTCGCCTCGCCGGTCGAACATGGCCTGCTGGCAGGCGTGAGCGTCACGGTAGGACACCCGCCCCAGCCACCTGATGCGGAGCGGGTTCATTGCGTCATCTTCTGTTATGACGCCCGGATCTGCAATCACGTCATCTCGGTATGCCAGTCGCGGGTTTCGATGATCGAGCGGACGTGGTCCAAGAAGGCGGCCACGTAGGCCCCGTCGAACGCCCGATGGTCCCAGGCCAAGGCCAGAACCCCCACCGAGTGGATGGCGATGGCCTCGCTCCCGTCCTCTGCGGTCACCACCACCGGTCGGCGGCGGATTCCGTCGGTGGACAAGATGGCCACCTGGGGCTGGTTGATGATGGGGAACTGCATCATCGTGCCCCACTGGCCGGGATTGGTGATGGTGAACGTGCCGCCAGAGATCTCATCGGCGTTGAGCTTTTTGGCCCGAGCCCGCCGCGAGAGATCGGCCACCTCCTCGGCTATGGCCACCAACCGCTTGCCGTCGGCGTCGACAACCACCGGAGCCAGCAGTCCCTGGAAGTCGAGGTCGACGGCGATGGCCAGGTTCACATAGTTGTGTACGACCAGCTCGCCATCTCCCACCGAGGCATTGATGTGGGGATAGGAATGAAGGGCATCACACACCGCCCGGGCAATGAAGGGCAGATAGGTGAGGCTGAAGCCGTGCTCTGCCTTGAACGCCGCCCGGTGAGCCTGTCGCACCCGCTCCACCCCCTCGAAGTCCACCTCCACCGCGGTCAGCACATGGGGCGATACCTGCTTCGACCTCACCATGTGATCGCCGGTGATGCGGCGGATGTTGTTGAGCGGCACCACCGTGTCCCGTCCGACGGTGCGAGAAGGTGTCGCCGGCGCGGGCGGGGGGGCAGCCGGCGCGGGCGGGGCAGCCGGCGCGGGCGGGGCTGTCGGCGCGGGAGGACCGGCGGTGGTGCGGCTCTGAGCGATGTACGACTCGACATCGGACCGGGTGACGCGCCCGCCTTTGCCGGTGCCGGAAATCTGCGAGGGATCGAGCCCGTTCTCCGCGATGAGCCGGCGCACCACTGGCGACAGCAGGATGCCTTCGCCCTCGGAGGGGGCGCGGTCTCCCCTCGAAGCGCTCGGCGCTGGCTCGGGCTCAGGAGCGGGGGCAGGCTCTGGCTCCGAGGGAATTTCTTCTGGCGCCGGAGTCGGCGCCGGTGCCGCTGGAGCAGCCGCCCCATCCTCACTCAATATGGCGATCACCGCGCCCACTTCCACGGTGTCGCCCTCCGCGGCCACGATCTCCACCAGCACGCCCGACATGGGCGAGGGCACCTCAGAATCCACTTTGTCGGTGGACACCTCGAAAAGGGGCTCGTCTTCAGCCACCTCGTCGCCCACCTGTTTAAACCACTGGGTGATGGTCCCTTCCACCACCGTCTCACCCAGCTGGGGCATCTTGACCTCAGACATCGCGCTTGATCTCCTCCTGAAATGCCATGTCAGTCAGTGCAGGGCCCGGCCGGTGAGCGCCAGCACCGACTCTCCGAACAGCTCGCTCATGGTGGGATGGGGTTGGATGAACTCGGCAACTTCCGGCACGGTGGCCTCCCAGTTCACCGCCAGATAGCCCTGGCCAAGCTGCTCGGTCACCCACGGGCCCACCATGTGAACCCCGAGAATACGCCCGCCGGTTCCATCGTCGTTGCGGTCGGCGATGACCTTTACCAACCCGTCGGTCTCGCCCACGATCATGGCCCTGCCGTTACCCATAAAGCGGTGTACCGAGGTCGCCACCTCGAACCCGGCCTCTTGGGCCGATGTCTCGGTATGGCCCACGAAAGCCACCTCGGGGTGGCAGTAGATGGCCCACGGCACTCTGTCGTAGTCCACCGGCGCAGGCGACTCCCCCAGCAGGTGCTTGACCACCACGATGGCCTCGGCGAACGCCACGTGGGCCAGCTGCGGGGTGCGGACCACGTCGCCCACGGCGTACACCCCCGGGGTGGTGGTCTGGCAATACTCGTCGACCACCACATAGCCCCCGTCGTCTGTCTTCACTCCGGCGTCATCCAAGCCCAGGCCGTCGGTAAACGGACGACGGCCCACGCACACCACTACTGCATCCACGTTCAGTGGGTCGCCGCCGTCTATGTCCAGCGCCACGCCGTCGCCGGAATGGCGGCAACCGGTCACCGCTACGCCGGTCCGGATCTCGATCTTGCGCTTCTTGAACGCCCGGGTCAGCATCTTGACCACATCGTCGTCGGCCCCCAGCAATATCCGAGGAAGCGCCTCCAGCACCGTCACCTCCGACCCCAGATCGGCCAACATCGAGGCGAACTCCAAGCCGATGGCCCCGCCTCCGATAATGGCGGCCCGTTCGGGCAGATCGGTGATGGACAGCAGCTCATCGCTGGTGAACACCCGCTCGCCGTCTACTTCGAAGCCAGGCAGCATCCGGGGCACCGACCCGGTGGCCACGATCACATGGTCGGCGGTCAGGGTCATCTCGCCTGACTCCCCACCCGATACCGACACTGTTCGGTCCGATCCCAGCGCACCCCAGCCGTCGATGAGGGTGACCTTGCGGCCCTCCAGCAGTTTGCCCACCCCTTTGTGGAGCTGGTCGACGATCTTCTGCTTGCGGGCTTGGGCCGCGGCCATGTCCACCGAGGGCGAGCCCGCGGCTATGCCGAATTGATCGGCGTGGGCCACGGTGCGGAACACCGCCGCCGTTTCCAGCAGTTCCTTGGCCGGGATGCAACCCACGTGCAAACAGGTTCCGCCCAGCTTCTGCTTCTCCACCAACGCCACGTCGAGACCAGCGGCGGCGCCGTAGAGAGCAGCGGCGTAACCACCGGGCCCACCGCCCACCACCACCACGTCATGGCTGCTGCTCATGGTGATCAGCATACCGACGGCTCTTGAAATAGTTGACCTTGGCTCGTGTGCGTCAACGCAGGATGAGCACCGCCTGAACGGCGAACGCCACCAATATGGCCACCCCGCACAGAAGGGCCAAGAGGATCAAACGGCGCGTGCTCACCGAAGCAGGCTCAGCGGTTGCCTCTGCGACGCCGGCGACCCACGTACCAGCTGGCGATCTCCGTGCACACCACGCTCAGCACGATGGTGATCAAAAGCAGCAGGAACAGGGGCAGATCCCAGTCCCATCCCAGGAAGTTGACCCGGATCTCATCGGTGTTCTGCGCGATGAACACGATCAGGGCGATGGCAGCCAATGCGCCCAGCACCATCCGGGCATTGATCTGCCGGAGCAGGTCAACAAACGATCGCTCCTTGGGTTTTGTGCCCTCGGTGCCTCCATGATCGTAAGGAACGCTTGGCTCGGGCTCAGACATGGCAACACGCTACCCGCGATTCGGACTACCCATCGGGCCTGGCCACCCGTTCTCTCCGTTACCCTGAGACTGTGAGGATTGCTGTTGCCGGAGCTTCGGGACTGATCGGGTCGGCACTCGTCAGCCAACTGAGAACCACGGGCCACCAAGTCGTCCGACTAGTGCGCAATCAGCAACCGCGCGCCGAGGACTCCCGCTACTGGAACCCGGCGACCGGCGACATCGATGACGACGCATTCGACGACATCGACGGTGTAGTGAATCTGGCGGGAGCGGGTATCGGGGACCGTCGCTGGAGCGAGCGCCGCAAGCGCGAGCTGCGCATCAGCCGGGTGGACGCCACCGAGCTGTTGGTGGAGGCCATGGGCGCGGCATCGAATCCACCGGCAGTGCTGGTGGCCGGTTCGGCGGTGGGCTACTACGGGGACCGGGGAGACGAAGTGCTCGACGAGCAATCCGGCCATGGCACTGGTTTTCTGGCCTCGCTGTCCGCCGACTGGGAGGCGGCCGCTGTTGAAGCAGAGGGCGCGGGCATCCGGGTAGCTCTGGCCCGCACAGGACTGGTGGTGGCCGACAACGCCCCATTTCTGACCCGGATGCTGCCATTGTTCAAGCTGGGCCTGGGTGGGCCATTGGGCCGCGGCGAGCAGTGGTGGCCATGGATTTCCCTCGAAGACGAGGTTCGGGCCCTGGTCTTCTTGCTGGAGTCCGACTTCGCCGGACCGGCCAACCTCTGCGCTCCCAACCCCGTCACCAACCGGGAATTCACCCGTGCTCTGGCCTCGGTTCTGCGCCGCCCCGCTGCCCTGGCTGTTCCCCGCTTCGGCCCCCGGCTTCTGGTTGGCCGCGAGCTGGCCGACGAGCTCTTGTTCTCCAGCACCCGAGCCCATCCCGCCGCTTTGGCCGACGCGGGCTTCGAGTTCCGCCACCCCGATCTGTCTGCGACGCTAAAGGAGGTTCTCTGATGTATAAGCGCATATTCACCGACAGCCGGGTGGTTCCTGCTCCCGCCGATGAGATCTTCGCCCTGCTGGCCGATCCGGCTCGCCACTCCGAGATCGACGGCTCGGGCACCGTGCAGAAGGTTGTCTCCGGATCGGGGCCCATGGGGATGGGGTCGAAGTTCAAGATGGCCATGAAGATGTACGGCTTCCCCTACAAGACCACCAGCACCGTGGTGGAGTTCGAGGAGAACCGCCGCATCGCCTGGTGCCATTGGGGTAAGAACCGGTGGCGATACGAACTCGAGCCGGTGGCCGGTGGCACCCGAGTGACCGAATCGGCCGACTTCACCACCTCCCCGGCCATCAACCGCTTCATGGCTGCTGTGGCGTACACCCCCGAGAGTTTTGCGACCAACATCGCCGCCACTCTCGACAATCTTGTTGCCCGATTCAGTTCAGAGGACAGCGGCGGCTAAAGCCAGCATCGGGCCCCAATCAGAACAGGGACTGCTCCTCTATGACGTCTTGGCTGTCGGCCGCCTCGGTGGCCAACCGGTCGGCCTCGTCATTCCACCGGTTGCCGGAATGGCCCTTCACCCAGTGGAAGTTGACCGGCCGGGATTGAACCTGCTCGATGATCTGGACCCAGAGTTCTTGGTTGGCCACCGGCTTCTTGTCGGCGGTGCGCCACCCCCGGCGGATCCATCCCTCCCACCACCGGTCGCGGAAGCAATTGACCACGTAAGTGGAATCGCAGTACACCTCGAGGGGCCCATCCAGCGATCGAAGCGCCTCCAGCACTCCCATCAGCTCCATGCGGTTGTTGGTGGTCTGAGGTGCCCCGCCCGACCCCGACTGTCCGTCGGGCACCACCCAGCCCCATCCACCGGGACCGGGGTTTCCCCGACAGGCACCATCGGTATACACCACCGTGGGACTCTTTGTCTCAGTCACCTTGTCATGGTGGCACGACCACCCCAGAATTGAAAGCATGGTGGCGTGGCCGTGAACTTCTCACACCAACTGCCGGACACTGATCCCGACGAAACCCGTGAATGGCTCGACAGCCTCGACGCCGTGGTCAGCGCCTCGGGCGGGCAGCGCGGCCGATACCTGCTGCGGCGACTCCTCGACCGGGCCGACGAGCTGGGCACCGGCCTGTCGGGCACGGTGCAGACGCCCTATGTGAACACCATCCCCACCGCCGACCAGCCGTTTTTCCCCGGCGATGAGAACATAGAGCGCCGGATTCGGGCTTTCATCCGGTGGAACGCCGCGGTCATGGTGGTGAAGGCCAACAAGCGCGCCGATGGCATCGGCGGCCACCTGTCCACATTCGCCTCATCGGCCGCTCTCTATGAGGTGGGGTTCAACCACTTCTTCAAGGGCAAGGAGGATGGGCTGCCCGGTGACGCCGTCTACATCCAGGGTCACGCCGCGCCGGGCATCTACGCCCGGGCCTATCTCGAGGGCCGCCTCACCGAGGATCAACTGGACAACTTCCGGATGGAGATCGGCGGACGCGGACTGTCCAGCTACCCCCATCCTCGGCTCATGCCCGACTTCTGGGAGTATCCCTCGGTTTCGATGGGGCTGGGGCCGATCAACTCCATCTACCATGCCCGCTTCTACCGCTATTTGCACGACCGCCACATCGAGGACACCAGCGACTCCAAGGTGTGGTGCTTTGTGGGCGATGGCGAGTGCGACGAACCCGAGACGCTGGGGTCCATATCGCTGGCCGGCCGGGCCAAGCTGGGCAACCTCATCTGGGTGGTGAACTGCAACCTCCAGCGCCTCGACGGCCCGGTACGGGGCAACGGCAAGATCATCCAAGAGCTGGAGGGCAACTTCCGGGGTTCGGGTTGGAACGTGATCAAAGTGATTTGGGGCTCGCGCTGGGACGAGCTGCTGGCCGTCGATGTGGACGGCGTGCTGCTGGAGAAGATGATGACCACGGTGGACGGGGAGTATCAGCGCTACGCCACCGAGTCCGGGGCCTATATCCGAGAGAACTTCTTCGGCCCCGATCCCCGATTGCGCAAGATGGCGGCCCACCTGAGCGACCGCCAGCTTGAAGACCTGCCCCGGGGAGGCCACGACTATCTGAAGCTCTATGCCGCCTATAAGGCCGCAGTGGAGGCCACCGACCGGCCCACGGTGATCTTGGCCAAGACCATCAAGGGCTGGACGCTGGGCGAAGGCCTGGAGGCCCGCAATGCCACCCACCAGGTCAAGAAGATGACCACCGCCCAGCTCATGGACCTGCGCTCCCGGCTCCACTTGGAGGAGGAGATTCCCGCTGAAGCCCTTGAGGACGACGCCAACCCCCCGTACTACAAG
This sequence comes from Candidatus Poriferisocius sp., assembly GCA_965208545.1. Lineage (GTDB taxonomy): Bacteria > Actinomycetota > Acidimicrobiia > Acidimicrobiales > Bin134 > Poriferisocius. The sequence goes on from OZ242341.1 coordinate 2,331,418, forward strand.
CCCCCCCATGACTCCCCCGAGCACCAGTACCTGATGGCCCGCCGACGGGAGCTGGACGGCCCGCTGCCCACCCGGGTGGTGAACATCCGCCGGCCCATCAAGCTGCCCGACGACAAGTTGTTCACCGACTACGACGAGGGCTCGAGCGGACGCGAGGTGTCCACCACCATGGTGTTCACCCAGATGCTGCGCAACATGATGCGAGATGAGGAATTCGGGGCCCGCGTAGTACCCATCGTCCCCGACGAGGCCCGCACCTTCGGCATGGACTCCCTGTTCCGGGAGTTCAAGATCTACGCCTCTGAGGGCCAGCTGTATGAGCCGGTGGACCACGACCTGCTGCTGTCCTACGCCGAGGGCCAAGACGGCCAGCTTTTGGAGGAGGGCATCACTGAGGCCGGGTCGCTGGCCTCGTGGACGGCAGCGGCCACCAGCTACGCCACCATGGGTGTGCCGATGGTGCCGTTCTACTCCTTCTACTCCATGTTCGGATTCCAGCGGGTGGGCGATCTGATCTGGTCGGCGGCCGACTCCCGGGCCCGGGGCTTCCTAATGGGGGCCACCGCCGGACGCACCACCCTGTTGGGCGAGGGCTTGCAGCACCAAGACGGGCACAGCCACCTGCTGGCCTCCACCGTGCCGGCCTGCTGCGCCTACGACCCGGCCTTCGCCTATGAGCTGGGGGCCATCGTGCGCTCCGGGCTGAATCGGATGTACGGCAACGGCGGCGGTGAGGACGTCTTCTATTACATCACCATCTACAACGAGAACTACCGTCAGCCCCGCCGAGCCGACTTCATCAGCGACGAGCACATCTTGTCGGGGCTCTACCAGTGGAACCACCCCTTGGACGGCGCCGAGCAGCAAGCCACGATCATCTTCTCCGGCACCGCCCACCAGGCGGCCCGCGATGCCCAGGCCGAGCTGGCTGAGCACTACGGGATCGGGGTGGACCTGCTCAGTGCTCCCTCGTTCAAGGCAGCCCGGGAGGAGGCCCTGGAGGTGGAGCGCTGGAACCGCCTGCACCCCGACGAAGACCCCCGGGTGCCGATGGTGACCCAGCGGTTGGCCGGAAGCCAGGGACCGGTGGTGGCGGTCACCGACTACATGACCATGGTTCCCGATCAGATCGCCCGCTGGGTGCCTCGCAGATTTATCCCGCTAGGCACCGACGGCTTTGGCCGCTCCGACACCCGCGAATCGCTGCGCCGCTTCTTCGAAACCGATGCCAACAGCGTGATATCGGCCATCTTGAGCGCCCTAGCTGCCGAAGGCAGCCTCGATGCCGCAGTCGCCAAAGACGCAATCGCCCGCTACGACCTCAATCGCCCCCACTTCGACCCCACCGGGTAACGAGGTCGCCGCTAGGGAGCGCCGTTTGGCTTCAAACCAACTTCAGGCTGGTTGGAGCTGGTTCAGCTCGGTGACGTTGTCGAGGAGGATCTTCTTCTCAGTGGCGTCGTCGAAGTCCTTGTCTTTGAGCTCTACCAAGTAGTCCAGCGGCTGGGGCATGCCCTCGATATGGGGCCAGTCGCTGCCGAAGATCACCCGGTCGGCCCCCATGTAGTGGACCACCTCGGCCACGTCGTCTTCCCAGAAGGGGTTGATCCACACATGCTGGCGGAACAGTTCGGAGGGATCCTCCTTGAACCAGCCCACGTTCTTGCGGGTGGCCTGCTCCAGCTTGCGGAACATGTCACCCAAGAACTGCGAGCCGTTCTCCACCGAGGCAATGCGCAGGTTGGTGAACCGCTCGAACAGCTTCTCCAGCGACAGGGTGATGAGGTAGTCGTAGGCAGCCCGCTCGATGTTGTAGGCCTTGATGCTGGGCTTGTACTTGCGCTGTCTGCCCATACTCGATGAGGCGAACCCGTCCTCGTCGTAACCCTGGGTGGTGTAGCCGCTGTCGCCGGCATGGACCACCGCGCAGATCCCAGCCTCGTTGACCCGGGCCCAGAATGGGTCGAAGTGCTCGTCGGCCGGCGACAGCGAGCCGTAGTCCGTCCATACCGCGGCGGGGCGCATGACGATGGTGCGGGCGCCCTTTTCGATGGCCCACTCCAACTCCTGGCATGCCCAGTCCACGTCGCCCAGCGGGATGTAGGGGGCGGCGAAGATGGTGTCGCGGTAGGCGAAGCCCCACTGTTCTTCGAGCCAGCGGTTGAACCCGCCAAACAGGGCCTTCACCGCCTCAAGGTCGGTCTTGATCAGCTCCTCATAGAGCACCCCCAGCGTGGGGAACAGCCACACCGACTGGAGGCCCTGCTGGTGGACCTTGTCGACCCGGGCGTCGCGGTCGTCCACGTAATAGCGGGGCAGCGGCTCGCGCTCACGGAGCATGTCGGCGATGTTGGTTCCGTCGGGGTTGCCTCGGAAGTAGTTGTGCAGAGCCCCGGGTAGGGCGATGGGGTCCCACGTGGGATTCACCACCGCCTTGCTGATCTTGCCCCCCACCAAGTGGTAGCGGCGGCCGTTCACCTCGGCCCACTGCACGCAGCGGGGTTGCATCGCCGGGTCCACATGGCGGGTGAAGGCGTCCACCGCCTCGTAGTAGTGGTTGTCGCAGTCGAAGGGGGAGTATCCGAGATCGTCCACGGAACCAGGGTACCGCCGCATTCTCGGCGGTGTCTGCTTGAACGGCGGCCTCAATCCCTCGCCGGCCGCGCTACCGTCGGCCCGTGCCAGAAACCTTAGAAGCCGAGATCGCCATCCTCGTTGAAGACCGGGAGCGGGTGCGCTACATCACCTTGAACCGCCCCGAGCGGCGCAACGCCTTGACCATGGCCCAGCTCGGGCAGTTCTTCGACACGCTGGCCGATGCCGACGCCGCTCCCGACGTAGGGGCCATAGTTGTTCAGGGCGCGGGTGGGGCGTTCTGCTCGGGTATCGATCTCGACCCCGACGAGATCGACCTGGACTACGACTCCCGCTCTTTCGAGCAGGAGTTGGCCCTAGTGGAGCCATTCCGGAGATTCGAGGAGATGTGGCGGCTACGCACCCCGGTCATCGCATCAGTGCAGGGCTACTGCCTTGCGGTGGGCACCGACATCGCCTTCCACGCCGACATGACTGTCTGCTCAGACGACGCCCAGTTCGGCTACCCCATCGTGCGGTCTATGGCCTCTCCCTCCACCCACATGTGGACCTATCTGGCCGGCCCTCAGTGGGCCAAGCGCCTGCTGCTCACCGGCGACATGATCGACGGGGCCACCGCAGCCCGGGCCGGTTTCGTGCTGGAGGCCGTGCCCGCCGACGAACTGGCCGAGCACACCCACGCCCTGGCCCGCCGGGTGGCCACCGTGCCCGGCGACATCTCCTCCGCCAACAAGGCCGTCTGCAACAAGGTCCTCGAGCTGATGGGCTACACCATGGCCCAAGAACTGGCGCGGGAGCACAACGTGATCGCCCACCAGTCCCCCGCCGCCCAACAGTTCGGCCACCTCATTCGAACCGAAGGCTTCAAAGCCGCCCTCGCCTGGCAAGCCGAGCAATTCGGCTAGCCGGCTCGGTCTAGGAGACCCTCATCAGCCCAGCAGCTTGTCCAGCGCTTGGTGGAAGTGGATGAGGGCGACCTCGTGACGGCCGACGATTGTTTCGCTGACCAGGCCCGAGGATAGGGACTGCTGGATCTTGACCGCTTGAGGGAAGTCCTCGCCGGCGCCCACTTTTTGGTGGAGCTCCAGAGTGCGCTCGTAGTGGGGGTGGGTTTGGTCGGTAACCGGCTCGGGGGTGTACAGGGTCATGGTGATGTCGGTGTGGTCGGCTGAGGTGGGCAGAAACTGGTAGACGGCGAAGTGATCCACGCTGTGGCTCAGGATCGTGTTGGGAGCGATCAGGTACTCCACGGTGGCCCGGCTGAGCAGGTCCCACTGGTCCTCGGGGGCCTCGGCCAGCTCCAGGATCGACTTTTGGCAGGTTTGGAACCGCAGGTTGGGGCCATAGCCGCGATAGGTCATGGGCTGGGATAGGTAGTACCGGCCCACCGTGGTGCGGTGCAGCGAGAACACGTGGTACGACTCCAAGAAGGTGTCCACCAGCAGCTTCCAGTTGCAGGGCCAGCTCGACTCCCACCGGTTGAACGGGACGTAGCCGCCCACGCCGAAGTCATTGAGATCCTGGGCGGCGTCGCCCACCAGCCCAGCGGCGTCCACCGGATCGTCGCCCTCGGGACGCACGAACACCAGTCCAGTGGCCTCCCCCACCGGCACCGGCACCAAGCCGAGTTCTGACTCGTCGGTTCCGGCGAAACCCTCCCCCGCCTGGGGCCGAGCCAGCAGCGTCCCATCGAGCCGGTAGGTCCAGGCGTGGAACGGGCACCGCAGCGACGCGGCCCCCGATCCGCAGCCGCTCACCACCGATGAGGCCCGATGTCGGCACACGTTGCGGAACCCCCGCAGCACCCCGTCGTCGCCCCTCACTACCACCAGCGGCACACCACCGACGGTGAGCGACACATAATCGCCCGCAAACGCCACCGCCCCCGACAGGCAGGCCACTATTGGGCGGCGGCGGAACAGTGCCTCCCGCTCGGCCTGCCAGTGGGACTCGCTGGTGTAGACCGCGGCGGGCAGCGCCAGCGTGTCGTCGGCAAGCTGCGTAGTACCTGCGGCGTGGTGATCCAGTAGCTCCCGGATCAGCTCCACCTGGGTCTCGCGCCGCACAGGCAGAGCCTAGGCCCTCATCATCTGACCGCCTCAGCCCAGTAACGTCGGCGGATGATGAGGTCCCACCGTACGAGCACTGACCATCTGGGAGACCTGGAATGAACCGCGACCTGTACTTGTACGAGGTGGTCGACATCATCGGGCAGGGCCAATACGACTACATGGAGCACCTGTGGCAAGACCCCGTGCTGCGCATGCCGGAGATGTTCGGGCTCCAGGGCGCCTTTTACATCCTGGGCGCGGGCGGTGGGCGCTGGCCCCAGGTGATCAACATCTGGGACATCGGCTCGGAGGGCTGGAAGGGCCTGGCCAAGAACCTCGATCGGCTCAACCTGAAGCGGCGCAAGGCGTTCTACGGCGACTGGTGGGACGAAGCGGCCCAGTGGCGCTCGGGCGGGTTCGACCGGCTGTGCGGGGGCGTGCCCGGCAGTCCGAACACTGCCGAGATCGTCGAAGAAGGCATCACCGGCACGCTATTCGTGAACGAGATCCTCACCGTGCAACCGGGTACGCCGCTGGAATTTCTGGCTGCGGTGGTACAAGAGCGGGTTCCTCTCATGGCTGACTACGGCCACCGACCGACCGGGCTGTATGAGGTGCTCAACAACCAGCATGAGGTGGTGATGGTGTGGGCCACCGATATCGCCTCCCACGTCACCTTTCGCCAGAACCGCGACACCACCCGGGGTCTGTGCGACGAGGGAACCGCCGATGATCGGATCACCGCCTGGGAGCAGCGCTCGGCCGAATACGTCACCGGCGGCGACACCCACCTGATGACCCCGCTGCCCCGCACGGTGTACGGGCCCGACGACTGGGAGGACGCCAGCCTCGAGCACTGGCTGGCCGCGCAGGGACAGGATTGATGCGATGACCGACAAATTCGATCTCACCGGGCGGGTGGCCATCGTCACCGGGGCCTCCCGGGGAATCGGCCATGCGCTGGCCCTGGGGCTGGCCGAGGCCGGGGCCAAGGTGGTGGCCGCCAGCCGCACGCTGGATGCCTGCCAGGCATTGGCCGATCAGATCACCGCCGCTGGCGGCGAGGCCATGGCCGTCCAGCTCGACGTCGGCCAGCTCGACCAGCATCAGCCGCTGGTCGAGGCCACCATCGAGCGCTTCGGCCGCCTCGATGTGCTGGTGAACAACGCCGGAGTATTGCGCCCCCACGTCACCACCCGGGTCACCCCCGAGGAGCTGGACAACATTTTGGCTGTGAACCTCAAGGGGCCGCTGTTTCTGTCCCAGGCCGCGCTAGATCACCTGGCCGCCGACGGGGGCGGATCGATCATTAACATCGGCGCGCTGGGGGCCTTCCAACCCATGGAGGGCATCGGGGCGTACTGCGCGGTCAAAGCGGCCATGGCCAACTGGACCACCACCATGGCCCGAGAGTGGGCCAGCCGGGGAGTGCGGGTGAACCTGCTGGTTCCCGGCCCGGTGGCCACCGACATGATCCTGCCCCGCGACCCCGAGGCCCGAGGCCGCTTCGAGGAGCAGGTGGCCGCCGAGACCATCTTCGGCCGCCTCGGCGTCCCCGACGATCTGGTGGGCGCCGCGGTGTTCCTGGCCAGCGACGCTTCGGCATTCATGAGCGGCAGACCGGTGTTCGTCGACGGTGGAATGCTGCGCTGACCAGGCCATTCGACTTCGTGCAAATGGTTCACTTTTCGGCGGTCAGCACCGGGTAGGGTCGGTTCATGGCCGAAGGGGTCTTGGCCTCAGACATTTTGATCGCGCCTTCCGTGCTGCCCGCTGATTTCGCCCGGCTGGGTGAGGAGTGCATCGGGCTGGAGAAGGCCGGGGCCGACCGCATCCACTGGGATGTGATGGACGGCCGATTCGTTCCCAACCTCACCTTCGGCCCCGATGTGATCGCCTCGATCCGGCCCCTGGTGTCGCTGCCGTTCGAGGCCCACCTGATGGTGGAAGAGCCCCATGAGCTGGCCCCCCGCTACGCCGAGGCCGGCTGCGAGCTGCTCACCGTCCACGTCGAGGCCTGTCCTCACCTGCACCGAACTCTGGGCGCCATCCGAGAACTGGGAATGGACGCCGGCGTAGCCCTCAACCCAGCCACCCCGGCTTCGGCCGTGGCCCATGTGCTGAACCTCTGCCGACTGGTGCTGGTGATGACCGTCAATCCCGGCTGGGGCGGCCAGTCGTACATCGCTGCGATGGAGTCCAAGGTGGCCGAGGTGCGGGCCATGATCGACGACGGCGGGCACGACGTGGAACTGGAAGTTGATGGCGGCATCGGACGGAGCACGATCGGAGCCGCCGCCAAGGCCGGAGCGGGAGTATTCGTGGCCGGCAGCGCAGTGTTCGCCGACGAGCTGGGGTTCAACCACGCCATTGGTGAGTTGCGAGAAGCAGCCGCTCACCCCTGACGATGCGACAGCCGACTGCGGCTGCACTGGCGCTGGTGCTGGGGGCTCTGACGCTCGCAGCGGTGGCGCTCAGCGCCTGCGGCAACGATGACCAGCCCAGCTTGGAGACCTTCTGCGGGCGACTGGAGACCGCCTTCGGCCCCGAGGGCGCCCTAGCCGCGGACTACTCCGATGATCCCGGCGGCGCTCAGGCGGTTGTCGACGAGCTGGAGTCGATTCAACGGGTGGCGCCCCTGGAGGTCGAGTCGTCGCTGGCCGTGATCATCGACACGGCCAGCCTCATCATCGGGGTGTTCAGCGGGGAGGAAAGCGCCGGACTCGATGCCGCTCAGCTAGAAGAGAGCGGAACGGCCTCCGCTGAGTTGGCCCGCTACGCCGCGGAGCACTGCGGGCTGGATTTGGACTGGGACAGCCCTGTCGTCTTCGTCGATCCCGACAGGATCCCCGGCGAGGTGCGGTTGGACGTGCGGGGCTAGCTGAGGACCAAACTCCCTCAGAGCATCTCGCCGCGTTTGACGATCACGTGGTCGATGATGCCGTACTGCTTGGCCTCTTCGGCGGTGAACCAGCGGTCGCGGTCGGAGTCGGCCTCCACCTGCTCCACCGACTGGCCGGTGTGGGTGGCAATGCGCTCGGCCAGCAGCGACTTCACGTAGGCGTGCTGCTCGGCCTGGATGGCGATGTCCGCGGCTTGGCCCCGGACCCCGCCAGAGGGCTGATGCATCATGATCCGAGCGTGGGGCAGGGCATAGCGCTTGCCAGGAGCGCCGGCGCACAGCAGGAACTGTCCCATTGAGGCGCCCAATCCCATGCAGATGGTTCCCACATCAGGGGTGATGAACTGCATGGTGTCGTAGATGGCCATACCCGAGGTGACCGACCCGCCCGGGGAGTTGATGTAGAGCCAGATGTCCTTGTCGGTGTCCTCGCCCTCTAGATACAGAAGCTGCGCGGTGATGTAGTTGGCGATGTCGTCGTTCACGTCGGTTCCGAGAAACACGATTCGGTTCTTCAGAAGCCGGTTGTAGATCTCGAAGGCGCCGCGCTCGGGGCTGCCCGGCTCGAACATAGCGGGGTTGGTCATGGCCCCAATCGTACCGGCCCGCTACGGCGTGTCGGCCACCCGATCTACCGGTACCACCGTGCACACCGGCGAATCAGGGGGTTCGGCAGGAAGCATGAACCGCCAGAACACCGCAGCCCGAGGCTCTCCGCAGGTGTCCAGCCAGTTGGGCACGCCGGGATCGCGGTGGGCGATGACCACCCGATAGCGGCGGTCTTCGCCCATCTCCATCTGGGCGTCGTTCAGAGACACGGTGCGCTCCAGATAGTCGGCCGTTTGGCCCAGCTCGTTCCATATCACCACGTTGGTGAACAAGCCCTCGGGAATCCGGCCCTCCATCACCAGGGCCTCGTCGGGGGCCAGCTCGTACTCGCCGGCCGAATAGGCGATGTCCACCGCGCCCCATCCGCCGCCGTCGCTGTCGGTCCAGTCCACCGGCGGACCCATTGTGTTGGGCACATCGGAATACCAGCTCGGACGCCGCCGAGGCTGGGGGCCGAGCATCTGGCCGCCGAACTTCGAGCGCACCCACGCTTCCACCCGTCTCAGCCGGCGGGCCACCGCGGCATCGTCGGGCACCGGGGCCTGCTCAGGTCCGTCGACCGTCTCGATGCGCAGATCGGGCACCAGGTCGGGTTGAGCTGAGGCGGCTTCGGCCTCATTGAAGTAGAACCGGACCACCACCGAGCCGGCGTCCTCCTCCAATGGCATCCAGTTGCCGCCTTGGGCATCCGGCGAGAGCACCACTTCGAATCGGCCGTCGTTGTCGAACACCATGTCGTCCATATTGAGCTCGGCCACCACCCGGGTCGGCCAGTGGCCGTCGCGGTCGCCGCCGTGCACGGTGAGCGACAGATAGACCTCCCGGCCCCGTCGTCCCTGCACCCGATAGGTGAGGTCGCCCCGCAGCGGTGCGAAGAAGTAGATGGCGTCGGGGTTGTCGCCCCACTTTCGGTACGGGGAGATGAGGCGCACGAAGTGGGGCCGCTCGGGTTCGTTCTCCAGATACAGGTCCAGCGCCCCCCACAGCGCCATGGCTAGTCCCCGAATGCCCAGATGCTCTCGGCCGGGGGCCAATCCCCGCTTTGGCCCGATCCAATCGGCGTCAATTTCCGCCAGTGCGCCCAGCAGGTTCTGCCAAGCCTGGCGGGCCTCGCTGTCCGGCTGGCCTTTCCGAGGCTCGCTCACAGCGCCTCCGGGCCGATGGGAGCCGCGGGCAGCGTGGCCTCGTCGGCGTCGATGAGCACCGCCAGAAACGTGGTGGGCTCATCGGTGCGATTGCGCCAGGCGTGGACCGTGCCCCGCTGCACCACGCAGTCCCCGGCCTGGAGGTGGACGTCGTCGTCTCCTTCCAGCACCAGCCAAAGCTCGCCCTCCAGCACGCAGATGAAGTCCACCGTGGCGGTGCGGTGGAGATTTTCATCGTCGGCCACCGGGCGGGGTTGGCCGTCGGCGTCCACGTACAGCATCGAGTCGGGCGGCAGCTTGTTGCGGATGATATTCACCCCGCCGGCTGGCGGCGCCAGCCTGAAGCCGTCCCGGTCGCCCGCCGCGGTGTAGCTAGTGGGAAGCTCGTCCACCGTCCAAACGGCGGTGAGAAACTGGTCAGGATGGCGGGGGCTGATCACCACCGGTGGAAGCCCATCACTGTCCACCACCGAGTGGCCGTCACCGTCCACCGCGGTCACAACCCGACGGAAATCATCAGTCATGTGGGGTCTTAGCCACCTCCCGTTTCCCTTGTCCCTGCAAGGGAAACGAATAGGGGTCTGAAGCTATACCCCAGTCAGAAGGCCGTCTATACCCCAGTGAGTGACCTTAACCGTCTCTACCATTGGATGACCCCTTAGTTGATGTGTGATCTGGCTCTGCACAAGACCGTTCAGCGCGGCTTATAGTAGTTACAACTTCCATAACCCCCTAGCGAGAGAGTACTGGTGGTCATGTGGAGATGGAAGCGACGCGAAATTGCAGGTCAGATGGCTGTCCAGGTGATCCTGGCATTCGGGCTGGCCGTCAGGTGAGGTTCGTGTCCAGCGCGATGGCCATGACGATTAACACTGGCAGGATCGAAACAATGCCCAAATGACTCTTTGTGCCATTTTCTTCTCCCTACTTGAAATTGCGTTCATAGTCTGGTTGATTGTGCGGCTTCTGCGGAAGCGTCGGTACATAGAGAAGCTAGAAGCTGAACTAGATGAAATCGGCCCTCTGTGGCGATGCGCGAACTGCAATGTCACTCAGCACAGCGAAGTAAGGCCGCGCTTCGACTCCCAGACCTGCGCCCCTGAACCCTGCGAATGGAGAAAGGCGCAATCTTTTGCTGAGGCCCGAGGGTGGTAGTCGCCAACAATTAGGCGCAGGCTGCTCCTGCGTCGATGATCCAGTTGCCGTCTGCTAGCTGCATGGCGCGAAGCACGACCTGCGCGTTTCCTTCGCTTTCCCGGAATGCGACGGTGTTGTCTTCGCTGGGGTGTTGGGTCAGGTCTTCTGCGCCGATGGTGTATCTCCCATCACGGTCGGGCCACCAGCGGCCTACGGAGTTTTTCTTCCACCAAAGGGCGGCGGCTTCATCCACCGTGGGAACGCCGACCACAAGGTCTGGGTCGTTGTGGTCATTCCAGCTCACAGATTGCTCCCCGTAGCAAGCCAAGCCTGAGCTATAGACATAGAGCGTCGGTTCAGGGGTCGGGGTTGGAGCGGGCGAAGGTTCGGCAGTCGCCTGGGCTGCGCTAGTCGCGACAGGCGCGTCAGTTGGACCGGGAGAGGCAATGTCGTCGCTTGTGCCACAAGCCGCAGCCAACAGCGCAGCAACAGTCGCACAAGCGACGGCTCGCAACGCTCTCCCCATGAACAGAATGCTACAACCGCCTTCGTGTTCCACAGGATGGCCAGACGGCGCGTCGGCCACCCGGTTGATGGGGATTTCAGAATGTGCGCCAGGTGGGATTTGAACCCACACGGGCTTGCGCCCACAGGGACCTAAACCCTGCGCGTCTGCCAAGTTCCGCCACTGGCGCGAGGCGCTTACAGGCTACAAGCCCAACAGGGCGGCCAAGGCCCGAAATGCCCGGCCTCGGTGGGAGACGGCGTTCTTCTCGTCGGGTGACATCTCGGCAAATGTGCGCCCGTCTCCCCCGTCGGGAACGAACACCGGGTCGTAGCCGAAACCCCCATCGCCTCGGGGAGCGCTGGCGATGGTTCCGGAGGTCATGCCCTCAGCCAGCATCTCGCCGCCGTCGGGAAATGCCACAATCGCCACCGTGCGAAAGTGGGCCGACCGGTCGGCTGCCCCCTTGAGTTCGCCTAGCAGCCGGGCCCGGTTGTCGGCGTCATCGGCGTGCTCGCCGGCGTAGCGGGCCGACTTCACTCCCGGCGCTCCGCCCAGCGCAGTTACCTCCAATCCGGTGTCGTCGGCCACTGCGGCTTGACCAGTGTGAAGGCAGACTGCGACCGCCTTTAGTCGGGCATTGGCCTCCAGCGTGTCGCCGTCTTCGACCACCTCGCCCAGATCGCCAGGCCGGGGCAGCAATTCAACCGCCGATCCCAAGATGGCGTCGATCTCGGTCAGCTTGTGGGGGTTGGCGGTTGCCGCCACCAACTGCAATGGCAGGTCCGAGTCGAGGCTCAACGTGACGCGGGCGGGTCGGCCAGCAGTTGGTTTTGCCGCTTGATGATCTGCTCGATCCCCGACGTGGCTAAATCCAACAGCGCATCCAGCTGATCTCGGCCAAAAGGCTGCCCCTCCGCGGTGCCCTGCACCTCCACGAAGCGGCCCGACTCGGTCATCACCACGTTCATGTCCACTTCGGCGACCACGTCCTCCACGTACGGCAGATCGAGAGACGGCGTTCCGTCAATGACCCCGACCGACACCGCGGCGCAGGCCTCGATCATCGGGTGCTGCTCGACCTCACCTTCGGCCAGTAAGCGGCTGAAGGCGTCGTGAAGCGCTACATAGGCGCCGCTGATGGCTGCGGTGCGGGTGCCGCCGTCAGCTTGGAGCACGTCGCAGTCGCAGATCACCTGGCGCTCGCCGAGCTTGGCGGCATCGGTCACTGCCCGCAGCGAGCGTCCGATCAAACGCTGGATCTCCTGGGTGCGGCCCGACTGGCGGCCCCGGGCCGCTTCCCGGTTAACCCGCTCAGGCGAAGACCCCGGAAGCATTGAGTATTCGGCCGTCACCCAGCCCGTACCCCGGCCCCTCATCCATCGGGGCACGTCGGGATCAATCGACGCGGTGCACAGCACTCGGGTGCGGCCGAAGGAGACCAGCACAGACCCGTCGGCCATCTCCGTGAAGTCCCGCTCAAAGGTGATGGGACGCAGCTCGTCCGCCGCCCGCCCGTCGCTTCTCATGGCGCTGTCCTCATAGATCAGCCTTCATACGTGTCATCTCCGGTAACGGTGACACCCAGGACCATCGTGGGCACAATTGAGCGGTCCAAATCGACATAAGAGGAACGGCCTCGACTCTGGCGGGATGAGTCGAGGCCGTTCGGCTGGAGCTGTGCTCCAGCGTGGTGGTGTGGTTTGGGTATCGGAATCCTAGCAGCGCGGGGTGCTTATAGCACATCAAGGACCATAAAACCTGTCCAAGTGGAGATTTCTTGAAATCGGTGCTCAGAAGTAGATGATCGACTCGGCCCTAGCTGTCACCTGGTCGATCGGATCGGTCCATGCCCCGGTGGACAGGTACTTCCAGCCGCCGTCAGCCGACACCACCACCACTGCGCCCTCGTCGGTCCGCTCGGCCACCCGAGCGGCCCCGGCCAACGCCGCGCCGGTGGAGATGCCGGCGAATATGCCCGCCTCCTCGGCCAGGCGCCGGGTCCACTCAATCGACTCCCGCGGCCGCACGATGCGCTTGCCGTCCAAGAGTTGATCGCCACCCCATTTCTCGTAGACCGGGGGGATGAACCCGTCGTCCAAGCTGCGGAGCCCGTCGACCATCTCCCCGGCGGGGGGCTCCACCGCCAGCACCTGCACTGAGGGTTTGCGCTCTTTGAGATAAGCGCCCACTCCCATCAAGGTGCCGCTAGTGCCCAGGCCCGACACGAAATGGGTGATCTCGGGGCAGTCGGCGTAGATCTCCGGGCCGGTAGTGTTGTAGTGGGCCCGGGGGTTGGCCTCGTTGCCGTACTGGTAGAGGAACGCCCACTCGGGGTTGTCGTCGGCCAGTTTCTGAGCCATGCGGACGGCCCCATTCGACCCCTCAGCGCCCGGCGACCAGATGATCTCGGCCCCGAACACTTCCAGCAATTGTCGGCGCTCGGCCGAGACGTTCTCGGGCATGACGATCTTGATGGGATAGCCCCTGAGTCGGGCGATCATGGCCAGGGCGATCCCGGTGTTGCCCGAAGACGGCTCGATGATGGTGCGGCCTGGTTCCAGCGTTCCGTCGGCCTCGGCCTCGAGGATCATTTCGCGGGCCACCCGGTCCTTGACCGATCCCGCGGGGTTGACCCCCTCCAGCTTGACGTGGATGGCCACCGACGGGTTAGGCGACATCACGGTGACGTCGACCATCGGGGTGTTCCCGATCAGATCGATCACCGATTTGTGAGCCGTCACAGACCCCAGATTACCCCTCGACTGCCACGGGCTCTTCAGCAATAGCCCCGTCGGCAATCCGGTAGCAGCGCAACGCGGGCTCAGGATCCTTCAACGACACGATCACATAGAGCAGCGCTCCGAAGGGGTCGAAGGCCGTGGCGTCGCGCACATCGGTGGGCGACGGATAGGCGGTGGTGTGGGTGTGAGAGTGCATCACCGCCACCAGCGCCAGCCCCTCGTCATCGGCGGTGCGCTCCACCTGGAGGTACTCGGCATCGTCGAGCCGGTAGATCTGGCTGGACTCCGCCGCATTGCGCACCGGGAAGAACCGATTTACCTGTTCTTTCCCCACCGGAGCAGCCAGCAGCCCACACGCCTCGTTGGGCAGTCCCGACAGCGCATGGGCGATGACCTGCGCATATACCTCACCGCTCAACCGCAGCACCCGCTCACCCTACCCGGCCCCTTCGGACGATCCGCTGCTTTCGAATTGACAACGTGATTTGGCTTTGCCCGTAGCCTGCGGAGCATGCCCCGGTTGTTTTTGGCTGTTTTTCCGCCTATGGAGGTTGTGGAGCTGCTGGGCGGATTGGAGCGGCCCGAGGTAGAGGGATTGCGGTGGACGGTGCCCGAGCAGTGGCACATCACGCTGAGGTTCTTCGGGGAGACGGAGCAGGGCGAAGTGGAGGACATCTTGCGGGGGTTTCGGGGATCGGCCAGTACCGTGCGGCTGGGGCCGGCCAGTAGGCGGCTGGGATCGAGGGCGCTGGTGCTGCCCGCGGAGGGGCTGGGCGAGTTAGCGACCGAAGTGCGAGTCCGCACCCAGACGATCGGTCAACCGCCGGACCGTCGAGAGTTCACTGGTCATCTCACCCTGGCCCGAGCCCGCAAGCGGGTGCCGAGCAGGGTGGTCGGGCTGCCCTTCGAGGCCGAATTCCTAGCCACTGAGATGTGGCTCGTGTCCAGCCAGCTCCACTCCGAAGGAGCCCGCTACACCCGATTGACTCATTGGCTGCTAGCAGAGCAAAGCTGATAGGCGCCTGATCAGGTTCCCTCGACGAGGGGCACGAACCTCACGGGGCAGAACCTCTCAGAAGTGGTCTCATCGCCTTCTTTGCGAACCAGGGTGAGGTTCTGGGAGAAGGACGGAGGCCCGACGGGGATGACCAGCCGTCCTCCGTCGGCCAGCTGGTCCACAAGCTGGGGTGGAACGGTGGGGGCTGCCGCGGTGACCACCACTGCGTCATAGGGGGCGCCCGGTGGATGGCCCTGCGACCCGTCGGCGCACACCACGGTGGCGTTGTCATATCCCAATGCAGCCAAGATTCGGGCCGCCGAGTCGGCCAGCTTTCGGTGCCGCTCCACAGAAACCACGGAGGCGGCCAGCTCAGCCAGCACAGCCGCCCCATAGCCCGATCCGGTTCCGACCTCCAGCACCCGGTAGTCCGGACCGATGGCCGCGGCCTCGGCCATGAGGGCCACGATGTAGGGCTGGGAGATGGTCTGGCCTACCCCGATGGGCAGCGGGTGGTCCTTGTAGGCGTCGCCGGCCAGCGTCCGCGATACGAACCGATGGCGGGGAACCTTCCTCATGGCGTCCAGAACCTGCGGGTCGCTGACTCCTCGCCCCTCGATCTGGCGGCGCACCATGGTCAGCCGCCGATTTAGGTGCCGGTCTTGGACCATGCCTAATGATGCTCCAACCGCTCCTGCTTCGGGGCGAAGAATGGGCGAGAGTCTTGACTACCTCGCCGCGGGAAAGGCGCTGGTCTCGTCGAACACCGCTTGCAAGGCGTCGGCGTCGCGGGTGAAATCCGGACCGGCTTCCTCGGACGCATTCCAGGGCGGTGCCGGTGCCCACCAGGGTGGCATCTCAGAGCCGCCGTCGGCGGTCTCATCGGGGATGAAGGCCAAGCACCACTGCCAGGAGCCTTTCTCTTCGCCATCGCCTTCATCGGGATGGCCACTGGGGGGAACCAAGGCGTAGGTGAATCCCGGCCCGGGTCCCGCTTTCTGGGAGTCTCGGGTCACGAGTCGGCGGGAATGCGATAGCCGGGAATGCGGTAGCCGGGCGGCGACAAATGGCAGGGCAAGCAGTAGCAGGACGATGATCGAAGTAACGATCGTTGTCAGATTCAATTCAGGCATGTCGGGTGCCTCCGTCAAGGGAAGGCTTGAGGACTTACTCAAGCCTCACAGGCCCCATAAGCCCCACCCGCAACAGAAAAGGGTAGCGACTCCCCTTTCTAAGCGTCAACCGTGATTTCCAGTTGCATGAAACAGCCTGATGATCCCGCTGCCTTCAGATCACCACCACCGACCGGAGCACCTCACCCCGCTCCATGGCGTGAAACGCCTCCTCAACGCCCTCCAGCGAGATGGTCTCCGACACGAATCGCTCCAAGTTGAGCCTTCCCTGGAGATAGAGGTCGATCAGCATGGGGAAGTCCCGGGATGGCAGGCAATCGCCATACCACGACGACTTGAGGACGCCGCCCCGGCCGAATATCTCGATCATCGGCAGCTCAACCCGCATCTCGGGGTTGGGCACACCGACAAGCACCACCACCCCGGCCAAGTCCCGGGCGTAGAAGGCCTGCTCATAAGTCTGGGGCAGGCCGATGGCCTCGATGGCCACGTCCACGCCGTTGCCGCCGGTCAACTCCCTGATTCGCTCCACCGGGTCCTCCCGGGAGGAGTTGATGGTGTGAGTCGCGCCGAACTCTCGAGCCCATTCCAGTTTGGTGTCGTCTATGTCCACCCCGATGATGGTGTGGGCGCCGGCCAGACGCGACCCCTCTATGGCCGCATCCCCCACGCCACCGCAGCCGAACACGGCCACCGAGTCGCCCCGGCCTACCCCACCGGTGTTCATGGCGGCGCCCAGCCCGGCCATGACCCCACAGCCGATCAGACCAGCCACCTCGGGCTGGGCCTCGGGATTGACCTTGGTGGCCTGGCCCGCCGCCACCAGCGTCTTCTCGGCAAATGCCCCGATTCCCAATGCGGGCGACAGCTCCTGGCCATCCAGGGTCATCTTCTGGGTGGCGTTGTGGGTGGCAAAGCAGTACCACGGGCGCCCCCGCAGGCACGAACGGCAATTGCCGCAAACCGCCCGCCAGTTGAGGATCACGAAGTCACCGGGAACCACGTTGGTCACGTCTTCTCCCACCGACTCCACCACGCCTGCGGCCTCGTGGCCCAAAAGGAACGGGAACTCGTCGTTGATAGCCCCCTCCCGGTAGTGGAGATCGGTGTGGCAGACGCCGCAGGCCTGCACGGCCACCAGGGCCTCGCCCGGCCCGGGGTCGGGCACCTCGATGGTCTCAATGCTCACCGGCTCGCCCTTGGCCTTGGCGACTACGGCTTGAACCTGCTGGGCCATCTCCTGCTCCTTTCGCCTGGCCATCGGCCACCGCGGCCGACGCCAACTGCCGCGAACCTACTACGCCCTGAGAAAAGTCGGTTCGTCTGGTGCCCAGCAGCGGAGGCGAGGGCAGCCTGTCAAGTATCCAGGAAGCGGCTGACGGCGATGCCGGAGCCCACCGTGCCCACAATTGCCCCCAGCCCCACCATCTGGAAGCCCAGAGCCCACACTCGGGACGGATCGACGGTGAAGCCCCGTAGCAACTCCAGCGAGACATCGTCGTTGATCACGCTGAAGAAATTGTTGGTCAGCCATATCAGCGGAATGGCGATAACCCCTCCGATGAGCCCCTGTATGAGCCCCTCGAACATGAACGGCACCCGGATGAACCAGTTGGTGGCCCCCACCAGCTTCATCACCTCGATGTCTCGGCGGCGGGAGAAAAGCGCCATGCGGATGGTGTTCAGGATCAGCACGGCAGCGGCCACCAACAACACGATGGCGATGATGATCACCCGCTGGCGCAACCCGCTGGACAGATCCTCGATGGCCCGGATGGTCTCGCTGGCCGTGACTACCCTGGCCACCCCCGGCTGGGTGCGGAAGGCGGCGGCCAGCTCGTCAACCCGCTCCGGCAGCGTGTCGGTGGGTTTAACTCGGAACGAGGCCGGCAGCCGTTCGGGTGTGATCACCTCCACCAGCTCCGGCGAGTCGCCCAGCAGATCCTGCACCTCGGCGAAAGCCTCATCTTTGTCGATATAGGTGAACCCGCTGACCTCCGGGGCGTCCTCGAGCTGGCGGCGGACGTCCTCCTCCAACTCAGGGCTGATCTCGGGGTCCATGAACACGATGAACTCCACGCCGTCCTTCCAGCGAACGGTGGCGTTGTCGACCGCGTCGCCGAACAGCAGCGCCGCCCCCAGAAGGGTCAGCGAGATGGTGACGGTGATGACGGTGGCCAACGTGAGGGTGATGTTCCGACGGAAGTTGCTAGCCGTCTCCCGCAGGACATAATCCAGCTTGAGGCTCATCGGCTACCGCCCGCCCACTGGTCCTTGTTGCCGAGGCCCCTCAATGCCATGGGCTATTCGTAGACGCCTCGGGACTGATCCCTGACGATCTGGCCCCGGTCTAGTTCCACAACCCGGCGGCGCATCTTGTCGACGATGCTGCGGTCATGGGTGGCCATCACCACGGTGGTGCCGGTGCGGTTGATGCGGTCCAACAGCGTCATGATGCCCAGCGAGGTGTTCGGATCGAGGTTCCCGGTGGGCTCGTCGGCCAGCAGGATCAGCGGGCGGTTCACAAACGCCCGGGCGATTGACACCCGCTGCTGCTCCCCGCCCGACAGTTCGTCGGGATAGTTGTGCATCTTCTTGGACAGGCCCACAAGCTCCAAGATGGCCGGAACCTTCTCCTTGATCACGCCCCGAGGACGCCCGATCACCTCCAGCGCGAAGGCCACGTTCTGAACCACGGTCTTGTTGGGCAGGAGCTTGAAGTCCTGAAATACGCACCCGATGTTGCGGCGCAAGAAGGGCACCTTCCAGCTGGGAAGCTGCCCAATGTCCTTCCCGGCAACGTAAACCCGGCCCCGGTCAGGCTTCTCCTCTTTGTTCAGCAGGCGCATGAACGTGGACTTGCCCGATCCCGACGGCCCCACCAAAAAGACGAACTCGCCCCGCTGGACTTCGCAGGAGGCGTTCTGAAGGGCGAGCACCTCGCCCTTGTACACCTTGGTGACGTTCTCCATTCTGATCATGCGCTGTGAACTCCGAACTGCGATCCGGGCACGAACCCCCCTTTGTTGGCCCAGAAAGCTCGACTAACGCTACCACCGTCACCATGCAACGATTGCGCACCCTCCGGGCTGGGCCTGGCCGCAATCAAGACATGCGCCTCCACCGCAGGTAGGCCTCAATTAGCTCATCGAGGTCCCCAGCCAGCACCCCCTCCACATTGCCGATGGTCACGCCGGTGCGGTCGTCCTTGACCTGCTGGTAGGGATGCAGCACATAAGAGCGGATCTGGCTCCCCCACTCCGCCTTCTGATAATCGCCGGCCAGCCCGGCGATCTCAGCTGCCCGCTCTGCCCGCTTCAGGTCGGCCAGACGAGCGGCCAGGATCTGCATGGCGCGGTCTTTGTTCTGGTGCTGGCTGCGCTCGTTCTGACACGACACCACGACGCCGGTGGGAAGATGGGTAATCCGCACCGCCGAGTCGGTCACGTTCACGTGCTGACCCCCGGCCCCCGACGACCGGAAGGTGTCGACCCGCAGGTCTTTGTCCTCGATGTCCACCTCGTCGGACACCTCGTCGAAGAACGGCACCACTTTGAACTGGGCGAACGCGGTGTGGCGGCGGGCATCGGAGTCGAACGGGGAAATGCGAACCAGTCGGTGCACCCCCCGCTCCGACTGCAACAGGCCGTAGGCGTTGCGCCCCGAGATGGTGAAGTCGGCCGAGGAGATGCCCGCCCCCTGACCCTCCGACACTGAGTCCACCTTGAAGTCAAAGCCGCGGCGCTCGGCCCACCCCTGATACATCGCCAACAGCATCTCGGCCCAGTCCTGGGCGTCGGTGCCCCCTGCGCCGCTGTGGAGCTCGCACACCGCATCGGAGCTGTCGTGTTCGCCGCCCAAAAGCGACCGCAGCTCCAAGTCGTCAACCTTTGCGGTCAGCGATTCCAGCATCTGGGCGATCTCGGGAGCCTGCGACTCGTCGTCCTCCTCAGTGGCCAGCTGGTGCAGCGTGTCGGCGTCGTCAAGGGCGGCCTCCAGCCCGGCGAACAGCTCCAAGTCCTCCATCAACTCGGCCAGTTCCCTCGTCACCTTGCGGGCCTGGTCGGGGTCGTCCCACAGGCCGGGGGCAGCCGCGGCCTCCTCCAGCTGAGGGCGCCGGGCGATCAGCTCATCGATGTGCAGGTAGAGCCGGGCCTCGTCCAGTTTGGATCGGAGCAGGGCGAGTTCGCCGGTGAAGTCAGGCACGGTGATACCCGGATTTGAGCGTTCAGCGCCCGTGGCACTGCTTGAACTTGCGGCCCGATCCGCACGGACAGGGGGCGTTTCGAGGGGTCTTGTCGAAATCCGACTTCACGATCGGCGTCCTCGACTTCGGAGCCGACTCCTCCACCACCGCGGGGGCGGCCGATGTGCTGGCCAAGGCCGCCTGGGCCCCGGCCCGGGCAAGAGACGGCTGAGTGGACGGGTCGGCCGGCCCCGACTCGGTGACGTTGCTGGTGCCGGTGTCTTCGACGCCAGCCGGAGACTCCACGTTGATCTCCACGTGCATGATGTAGGTGACGAAGTCCCGGGCCACGCCGGCCATCATCTGGCCGAACATCTCGAACCCCTCCCGCTGCCACTCGGTCAGAGGGTCTTTCTGGCCGAGGGCCCGCAGGTTGATGCCCTCTTTGAGGTAGTCCATCTCATAGAGGTGCTCGCGCCAGCGCTGGTCGATGATGCGCAGCATGATCTGGCGTTCCACCTCCCGCATGGCCTCTTCGCCGACCTGCTCTTCGCGCTGCTCGTAGTGGGCCACCGCCTCGCCCACCAGAGCGTCGTAGAGATCGTCGGTGGAGGTCGCTTCGTTCATTTGGTCGGGGCCGATCTGGGTTGGCCACAGCACTCGGATCTCGGTTTCGAGCTGCTCCAGATCCCAGTCGGCGGGATCCTCCGAAGTGCAGTGCCCGGTGATCACAGAGTCGACCGCTTCGCCCAAGTGCTCCAGGGCCTCGGCCCGCAGGTCGCCGCCCGACAGGATCTGGGCCCGCCGCTTGTAGATCACCTTGCGCTGCTCGTTGAGCACTTCGTCGTACTTGAGCACGTTCTTGCGGGCCTCGGCGTTCTTCTGCTCCACCGTGCCCTGGGCCCGCTCGATGGCCTTGGTCACCATCTTGGCCTCGATGGGCACGTCCTCGGGCAGGGCCTTGTCCATCACCCAGTTCATGGCCCCGGTGGCGAAGATTCGCATCAGGTCGTCTTCCAGTGAGAGGTAGAACCGGCTCTCGCCGGGGTCGCCCTGGCGGCCGGAGCGGCCTCGGAGCTGGTTGTCGATGCGGCGGCTGTCGTGGCGCTCGGTACCCAGCACATAGAGGCCCCCCAGCTCGCGCACCTTCTCGCCCTCGGCGCCGCACTCGGCCTCGTACTTCTCCAGCAGCTCGGCGGCCCGGGCCTGGCCCTGGTCGCTGGCGGGGTCGAGGCCCTCGGCGGCTGCGTCGCGGCGGGCCATGGCCTCGGGGTTGCCCCCCAACACGATGTCCACGCCTCGTCCGGCCATGTTGGTGGCCACGGTTATGGCATGCAGGCGACCGGCCTGGGCCACGATCTCGGCCTCCCGGAAATGCTGTTTGGCGTTGAGCACCTCATGGGAGATGCCCCGCTTGTTGAGCACATCGGCCAGCTTCTCGGAGTTCTCCACCGAGACGGTGCCCACCAGCACCGGCTGGCCCCGCTCGTAGCGCTCCACCAGATCCTCCACCAGGGCGTTGAACTTGCCGTCCTCGCTCTTGTAGATGAGGTCGCCCTCGTCAGCCCGGACCACCGGCAGATTGGTGGGAATGGGCACCACATGGAGGCCGTAGGTGCCGAAGAGCTCGTTGGCCTCGCTCACCGCGGTTCCGGTCATGCCGGCCAGCTTGTCGTAGAGCCGGAAGTAGTTCTGGAGGGTGATGGTGGCCAGCGTCTGGTTCTCCTCTTTGATCTTCACCCCTTCTTTGGCCTCCACCGCTTGGTGCAGTCCCTCCGACCAGCGGCGGCCTTCCAACACCCGGCCGGTGAACTCGTCGACGATCTTCACCTCGCCCCGCTGGATTATGTAGTCCTTGTCCCGGTGGTACAGCTCCTTGGCCCGCAACGCGGCCTGGAGCTGATGGACCAGGTTGGCGCTGACCGAGTCGTAGAGGTTTTCCACCCCCAGCGCCCGCTCTACCGCGTGGACTCCTTCCTCGGTGGGAGCCACGATGCGCTTCTCCTCGTCCACGTCGTAGTGGACGTCGCGCTTCAATCCCCGCACCACACTGGCGAACTTGTAGTACGTCTTGGCCGCGTCGGCCAGGCGTCCGCTGATGATGAGGGGGGTCCGGGCCTCGTCAATGAGGATGGAGTCGATCTCGTCCACGATGCAGTAGTTGTGGCCCCGCTGGACTCGGCGGTCGGCCGACATCGCCATGTTGTC
Source organism: Candidatus Poriferisocius sp. (assembly GCA_965208545.1). Taxonomy (GTDB): domain Bacteria; phylum Actinomycetota; class Acidimicrobiia; order Acidimicrobiales; family Bin134; genus Poriferisocius. Next base: position 2,353,630 of record OZ242341.1, read on the forward strand.
CCGCAGGTAGTCGAAGCCCATCTCGTTGTTGGTGCCGTAGGTGATGTCGCAGCCGTATTGCTCGCGCTTGAATTCCGAACCTCGCTCGCCGGGGACCACCAGGCCTACAGAGAGGCCCAGCCAACGGTGGATGGCCCCCATCCAGTCGGCGTCCCGAGCGGCCAGATAGTCATTCACGGTGACCACGTGCACGCCCTTGCCGGCCAAGCCGTTCAAATAGACCGGAAGAGTGGACACCAGGGTCTTGCCCTCGCCGGTTCGCATCTCGGCCACCCAGCCGAAGTGCAGGGCCGCGCCCCCCATCAGCTGCACGTCGTAATGGCGCTGGCCAATGACCCTCCAGGCCGCCTCCCTCACCACGGCAAAGGCCTCGATGAGCAGGTCGTGCAGATCCTCGCCGTTCTCCAGCCGCTGGCGAAACTCCCCGGTACGGGCCCGCAGGGCATCGTCGGACAGCGCCTTGGTCTCGGGCTCGAGCGCGTTGATGTCGGGCACCAGGCTCTCCAGCGCCTTGAGCTTCTTGCCCTCTCCGGTGTTCAGGATCTTCTGAAACACACTCATGCTGCGCCTACTCTACCGCTGCGCCCTCTATATCCCGATAGCGAAGACCACGCGCCGCGCCGCGGTAAGCGCTCTTTTGGGCGCGTCGAAGAGTCCCTCGTCGATAGGGCCTGAACTAGCTGGCCCGGCGCTCCCGGGAGTGGTGCTGGCGGTCGATGCGGCGGGTCTTGGTGCGGCGGAGCTGGCGCTCCAGCTTGGCGATGGCCCGGTCCAAGGCCGCAAACGGCGTCGGACCGTTGACTCGGCTGCGAATGTGATAGCCGTGGCCCTCCAGGGTGACCTCGCAGATGTCGGGCTCGGGGATTCGGGGGTTCTTCTCCTCGCTGAACCGAACTGTGGCGTGATCGATGCCCGACAGATAACGGTCCAGCTTGCCCACCTTTGTTCGGGTGGCCTCCCCCAGTCTCTGCGACACCTGCATCCCGCTGCTGCTGATGGTCACATCCATGGCGGCTCCCTTTCGGCTGGGCTTATGTTGTGGGCTCTCATGGTAGCCACACCAAGAGGGTGCCGTGCGGAAGGCGGGGTGTAGGGCAATGGCGTGGCCCCGGCTACCACCGCGTCCACCCGCTCCGCACCTGCTCCGATGAGCGACTTGGCCGCAGACTGAAGGGTCGCTCCGGTGGTGATCACGTCGTCCACCACCAGGACCGCCGACGGCGAGGCCCGGCGGACGGCGAAGACGGGAGCGCGAAACCGCTGGCTGCGGTTCCGACCGGTCTGGCCCGCCTCGTCAACGCGCCTCAACAGCCTGACGACGGGCACCCCCGTCTGGCGGCTCAACGCCCGAGCCAGCAGCTCCGCCTGGTCAAACCCCCGTTGGCGCCGCCGCTTCGTGGACGTCGGCGCCCACGTCACCGCGTCGACGGCCAGGCCCGAAGGCAGGGTCGTGGCCATGGCCGACGCCAGCCACCGCACGCATGACCGCTGATTGCGGTACTTGAGCCGGGCGAGCAACTCCCGGCCCGCCCCCGCGTAGGCGAAAACCGCCCAGAGCCCTGACAGCGGATCGAGCGCGGCCATCTCCCCCACGGCGCGCATATCCGCCGTACACCGGCGACAAGGCGACGGCCCCGGTCCCCCGCATCCCGCGCACAATTGCGAAAACAACATGGCTGGACACTAGAAGCGACCGGTGACAGATTGACCTGCCCTCGCGGGCCCACCCAACTGGGCAGATCAGTAGCGGTAGTGGTCGGCCTTGAAGGGTCCTTCGGCCGAGACGCCCATGTAGTCGGCCTGGGCCGGGGTCAGGGTGGTGAGGCGCGCTCCGAGGGCATCCAGGTGCAGGCGGGCCACCATTTCATCGAGATCTTTGGGCAGCGTGGCCACGTCGGTGCCGTAGGCCTCGGCATTGGCGTGCAAATCCATCTGAGCCAGCACTTGGTTGGTGAAGCTGCATGACATCACAAAGCTGGGGTGGCCGGTGGCGTTGCCCAAGTTCAGCAGCCGGCCCTCCGACAAGATGATTACCGAATGCCCGTCGGGAAAGACGTACTCATCCACCTGGGCCTTGATGTTGACGCGCTGAACGTCGGAAAGCGCATTGAGCCCGGCCATGTCGATCTCGTTGTCGAAGTGGCCGATGTTGCCCACCACTGCCTGATGCTTCATGCGCCCCAAGTGCTCGGCGCTGATCACGTCCTTGCAACCGGTGGCGGTGATGAACAGGTCGGCGGTTTCCAGCACATCCTCGAGCCGCTGAACCTCGAAGCCCTCCATGGCCGCTTGCAGGGCGCAGATGGGATCCACCTCGGTTACCACCACTCGGGCGCCCTGGCCCCGCAGCGATTGGGCGCAGCCCTTGCCAACGTCGCCGTAGCCGCATATCACGGCCGTCTTGCCGCCGATCATCATGTCGGTGCCCCGATTGATGCCGTCGATCAGCGAGTGCCGACAGCCATAGAGGTTGTCGAATTTCGATTTGGTCACCGAGTTGTTCACGTCGATGGCCGGGAACCGCAGTGTGCCGTCGGCCTTCATCCGATAGAGCCGGTGGACGCCGGTGGTGGTCTCCTCCGACACGCCGCGGACCCCCTTGGCGATGGCGGTCCAAAGCCCGGGGTCATCGGCCAGCGTGCGGCCCAGCAGGCGGCGGATCTCGGCCAAGTCCTCAGAATCGGCCTCATCGGGATCGCCGGCGGTTCCCGCCGCCTCGGCATCGGCGCCCATGTGCACCAACAGGGTGGCATCGCCACCGTCGTCGAGGATCAGATTCGGCCCCCCGCCGTCGGGCCAGCGCAGCACCCGCTCGGTGCACCACCAGTACTCCTCCAGGGTCTCGCCCTTCCAGGCAAAAACTGGCACGCCTTGGGGGTCGTCGAGGGTTCCCGTAGGGCCGACGGCCACCGCAGCCGCAGCCGGGTCCTGGGTGGAGAAGATATTGCACGAAGCCCAGCGCACTTCGGCGCCCAGCGCGGTCAGGGTCTCAATCAACACTGCGGTCTGCACGGTCATGTGGAGCGAGCCGGTGATGCGGGCCCCGGCCAGGGGCTGAGCGTCGAAGTGCTGCGCTCTCAGCGCCATGAGACCGGGCATCTCGTGCTCGGCCAGGCGGATCTCGTTGCGCCCGGTTTCGGCTTGAGCCAGGTCGGCCACTTTGAAGTCTTGGTCAAGAGCCACTGCAACTATCGCTTTCTGAAGTCGGTTTTACCCTCAAGGGGGTCATGTCGTGCGACCGGCCAGTGCTTGTCGGGCCGCCACAATCGCCGGTACCGGTCCGGGGTCGAGGCCTACCGCGGCCGCCATTTCCAGCGCGGTGGCCGACCCCTGGTACATGAGGTCGAAAACCTGGGCCACGTGACCCTCTCCGGCCGCCTCCACGAGGTGGACATCTCCCACCACCTCGTCCATCAAGTCGACCAGGATGTCGAAGCCCCGCATCACCTCGGGATGCTCATGCTCGTGGCGCAGTAGCACCAGACTGAAGACCTGGCGGGTCAAGTCTCCGTGTTGGCCCCACCCCGCGATCTCGTTGTGCAACAGGTCGGGAACGCCCGCGCTGAAGGCGGGGGACTTGGCACTGGTGTTGATCATGTTCTTCCAGTGCCGGGCGGCCACGGTCCCGAGCCCGCCCCCTCCGTAGATCAGCGGTACCGTGCCAGATAGGCGACGGGCCAAATCGGCCGCCGCTTCCCGCATGGTGTCCCGGCGGCTGCGGACCTGATCGACCGCGTGGCGCACCCACTGGTCGGCGCCGGGGAACAGGCCCATCTTTCCCAGGATGATCATCGGGGCGACGGTAAGCACGCTCAGCCCGGCCCGGGGCGGATACAGCATCGGATCTACTTCGACCAGCGGCGCATTCCAGGCAGATGCCATCCGGGCCAATTGGCCGCCGCCGGTCACCGCCACAACCCGACCTCCGGCTTCGGCGGCCTGGGCCGCAGCCTGGACGATCTCGGGGGTGTCGCCGCTGGCGGAAAGCGCGAACACCAGGGTCTGCTCGTCCACGTACGACGGCGGTTGGTAGCTCTTGACCACGACGATGGGCAAGGGCATGAAAGGACCCGCGGTCACCGCCAGCAGGTCGCCCGCAAACCCGCCCGGACCCATGCCCAACACCAGCACATTGGAGATCTCCGACCGGTCGGGCAACCCTTCCAGGTCATTGGAGCGTTCTAGCGCATCCAGCATCTGCTCGGGCAGGCGATTGACCGCCGGCCACATGCCCAGCGTGTCCACCCGCTCGCTCACCGCTGCACTCCCGACTTTGGGTTGCTCACGGAGTGCCCATTCCTCACGGAGCAAAGGTGAAGGGAATGGACTCCGACTCCGCTCTGGCCATCAGCCGCCCATGCTCGGCCTCATCCACAGTCTCAGCCTCGTCGATGAGCATGTTGGGGATGTCGTCTTCCACCAGATAGCGGCGGTGCAGGCGCGGGTTGTATAGCGAGTCCTCATCAGGGAAATACAGCAGCGGCCCCTTGTCGTCGGGGCAGGCCAGAATCTCGAGCAGTCGGGGATCCAGCGCCATGGCCACAGTCTTACTCACTCAACGCCGCGATCCCTAGCGCTGTCGCCATCGGCTTCTAGCCATCAGTAGCGGCCCGGAACACCAGTCCGCTACCGGCCATCTCCAGTGCGTCTGCTCCCGCCGGCACCCACACTGCTCCGCCGCCGGTGATCTTGTGTCCCGCCACCTTCACGCTCCCCGATGCACACATCACAATTTCCGGTCCCGAGGGCGCGAACCGCTGCGAGCCACCCAGCTCGACTCGGGTGAGGTTGAAATCGGGAACCGGTGAATGGAATGTGAAGCAAGGTCCGGTGGGAGCCTGGACCAGCACTTCATGGGGACGGCAGTCCACTACCTCCAGCAAAGCGGGAACGTCAACGTGCTTGCTGGTGAGACCGCCCCTGAGCACGTTGTCGCTATTGGCCATGATCTCCACAGCCGCCCCGCGCAGGTACACGTGCAGGTTTCCGGCCTCTAGGAAGAGGGCCTGTCCCGGTTCGAGGCGGACCAGATTCAGCATCAGGGCGATGGCCACCCCGATGTCGCCAGGATGCTGCTCCCCGATCCGCACCCCCCAATGCCGCTCATCGGGAAATGGGCCTGGCTTCAAACAGGCCGCCACTACCTGGTGGGCGATCGCAGTGCCGGATTCCGGCGTTTGCTCCAGCAGCCATCGAAGCGCCGGCGCAATCTCTCCGGCCTGCAAGAAGCTGAGTGCCGGGTCCAGAGCGTCAACCTCCAGCGAGTTGAGAAGAGCCGCGGCGGATTCCGGCGGCCGAAGCCCGCACAGGGCGGTGAACGGTTCCAGCGCGCAGATCAGCTCCGGCTTGTGATTTCGGTCTCGATACGACCGATGCTCGGCATCCAGGGGGATGCCCTGCTCATTTTCGGAGTCGAACCCCGCTTGGGCCTGGCTGCGGGTGGGGTGGGTCTGGAGTGAAAGCGGCTGGTCCACGGCCAGGATCTTCAGCAGAAAGGGCAGCTCCCCGCCGAAGGTCTGGGCCGCGTCTTCTCCCAGCTCTCCAATCGGGTCGTCGGCGATCACCTGGTTTAGCGGCCGATTTGTCCCGCTTCGCCGCAGCACCGACGGCGCTCGGGGATGGGCGCCCAGCCACAACTCGGCCTGGGGCTCTCCGGTGGGTGGCACCCCCATGATCTGGGGCAGGAACTCCCGCGACCCCCATGGGTAGGGCTGGATCGCCCCCGACAAAACACCCGGTGTTCTCACCGTCTCCAAGCCTTCAATCGTCTGTCGGCCACCCAGCGCTCACAGTCTCAAGTTAGGCCAGCCAGATGAGGTTGATCACCGCGACCAGATTGAAGCCGACGTGGGCCCAGATGGCCGGCCCCAACCGCTTGTAGCGCTTTACCAGCAGGGCGGCGATGATGCCGAAGGCCATCAGCGCGGGGAACTGGAGGAGCTGGCCATGCGCAATGGCGAACAGCACCGAAGAGCACAGCACTCCGGCCACCGGCCCCCATTTCCGCTCGAACGCCTTCAAAGCCAGACCGCGGAAGAACAACTCCTCGAAGATCGGGGCTCCCACCACCACCCCCAGCATCACCAGGGCGATATCGCCGCCGGTGGCGGCCCGGTCGGTTATCTCCCGGGCGGCCTCGCTCACGTCGAAGTCGAAGAACTGCTGGAAAGGGGCATAGATGAGCCAAACCACTGCAATCTGGGCAAACACGCCCACCAAGAGCCCCACGGGCACATCCGACGCCCTCATCGACAAGCCGAAGTCGCGCCGCACCCCGGTTCCTCGCACAGTGCCGGCCACCAGCGTGGTCAGGACGAATCCGCCCCACAGCCCGATCTGGCCCACCGGCAGGATCCAAAGGGGCAGCGCGGGGTCGCTGCGCTCCTGGCTCATGGAGTCGCTCAGCCCGTAGCGCCCAACATACGACCCGGTGCCGGTCTCACCCCCGGTATCCAGGCCGACTGCGGCCAGCACAACGAAGAACACCACCGCCGCGGCCACCCAGGAAAAAATCACCCCGATGAACACATCGGGCAAACCCCAGCGGATTTCCCGGGCTCCTGTCCGCTCAGCTACTGCCACCGCACCGCAGCGTAATGGTGACTTTGTCGCCAACCACTCGTAGAATTGGCCGATGGCCTCCTCTCCGCCACCGCCTCCCCCGCCGCCTGAGCGGCGAGATCCCGAGCGCGGCCCGGGTCAGCAGCCCACCACGCAGGGCCGGATGCCCCGGTGGGTGTGGTTCGTGGTGCTGGGATTGCTGGCCGCCTTGTTGTTCTCCAACGTGTTCCGCAGCGAGGACAAGGGCGATGAGATCTCGTTCCGGGAATTCGTCGTAGCAGCCACGGATGGCAACATCGAAGAGGCGGAGTACAACAACAACACCGGCGACATCAAAGGAACGAGGACGGAGAGCGCAGGCGGCTCCAAGTTCCACACCACCGGGCCCAACCCGCTGCCTGAGCAGGTCGAAGAGACTTTGCGGACCAACATCCCGACATTCCAGTTCCACACCCCCCGCAGCAGCATCTGGGCCAGCATCTTGCCCCTGCTGATCCCGGTGGCGCTGATCTTCTTGATCTTCTGGTGGTTCCAGCGCCGGGCCCAGGGCCAGATGAGCGGGATCATGTCCATCGGGCGATCCAAGGCCAAGACCTACACCACCGAGCGGCCCGGAACCACTTTTGAAGACGTGGCCGGCTACGAGGGGGTCAAAAAGGAGATCGTCGAGGTCGTCGACTTTCTGAAGCACCCCGACAAGTTCGCCCAGATCGGGGCCCGCATTCCCAAAGGCGTGCTGCTGGTGGGTCCGCCGGGCACCGGCAAGACGCTCATCGCCCGGGCGGTGGCCGGCGAGGCCGGGGTGCCGTTCCTGTCGGTCACTGGCTCGGACTTCATGGAGATGTTCGTCGGCGTGGGCGCCAGCCGGGTGCGGGACCTGTTCCAGTCGGCTCGGAAGATGGGGCGGGCCATCATATTCATCGACGAGATCGACTCCATTGGCCGCAAGCGGGGCGCCGGCCTGGGCGGGGGTCACGACGAGCGGGAGCAGACCCTCAACCAGATGCTGGCCGAGATGGACGGCTTTGAGGCCACCGAGGGGATAGTGATGATGGCGGCCACCAACCGGCCCGACATCTTGGATCCGGCGCTGCTGCGTCCCGGACGGTTCGACCGCCAGGTGGTAGTCCCGCTGCCCGAGGCCGACGACCGCTTGCAGATCCTCAACGTCCACGTCCGGTCCAAGAAGATCGCCGCCGATGTCGACTTGCCGCTGATAGCCCGAGGATCGCCGGGCATGAGCGGTGCCGACCTTGCCAACCTGGTCAACGAAGCCGCGCTCTTTGCGGTTCGCAGCGACTCTGACCAGATTCGAATGATCCACTTCGAAAACGCTCGCGATCGGGTACTGATGGGACAGCGGCGGGAGTCGATGGTCATGTCCGAGGAAGAGCGGCAGATCACCGCTTACCACGAGGCCGGCCATGCAGTGTGCGCGGCGGTTTTGCCCCACGCCGATCCGCTTCACAAGGTGACCATCATCCCCCGGGGTATGGCGTTGGGGGTGACCATGACGCTTCCCGAGGAAGACCGCCACACCCTGCGGCGCAACTACCTCGATGACATGCTGGTCATGCGAATGGGCGGGCGCATCGCCGAGGAGTTGGTATTCGGGGTGTCGTCCAGCGGCGCGGCCGATGATCTGGCCGGCGCCACCGAATTCGCCCGACGAATGGTGCGGGAGTGGGGTATGAGCGACCGCATAGGGCCGATGGCCTGGCGAAGCGCGGGACAAGTGTTCTTGGGCGACGAGATGATGACCAACCGGGAGTACAGCGACGAAACGGCCCGGGTCATCGACGAAGAAGTGGCTGAGATTTTGCGAACTCAGGAAAACCGGTGCCGGGAGGTGCTGTCCAAGCACCGCAACGGCCTCGACCTGGTGGCTCGCGCCTTGCTGGAGCACGAGACCATTTCCGGAGATGAGGTCGGCCGGCTGGTGCAGTTGGGCGATGAGGGCCCCATTGGAGATCCCCGGGACGTGATTGGCGCAGCACTCAGCTCTCCGAGCACAGGGGGGACGCGGGGCTCGGCTACGACCACCGTTGCCTCGACGGCCGAATTGGAAGAGCCTGACGCCCCGGAGTCGTGGCCCGCACCCTGATTGCCCTTGGAGTCATCGCCGGGGCGCTGGCAGTGGCCTGGCTCTATCGTGGCTTCCGCCCCTCAAGCCCGACCGCGCCGACATACTCGGTGCCCACCAGTCTGGAACGCTGGGACTTCGCTCAACCCAACGCCGAATGGCTGTTGGCGGTGTTCACCTCCAAGACCTGCTCAACCTGCGCCGCAGTGGTGAATGCGGCCCAAGGCCTGGCGCAGGATTCGCTGGCGGTGCAAGAGGTGGAATTCCGCCGCCACGGTGACCTGCACCGCCGCTATGCAGTGGACGCCGTCCCCCTAGCGGTGCTGGCCGACCGCAACGGCGCGGTGTGCGCCTCTTTGGCCGGCCCGGCCACTGCTGCGGAACTGTCGGCTCTCATCGCATCGGTCCAGCAATAGCCTGTCGCTCTATGGGTTTGTCGCGAGACTTGGCGGAAACCAGGGAGTTCTTCACCTCTCGGGCGGCGGGCTGGGAGGATCGCCATCCGGACGACGATGTCCTGTTCAAGTGGGCGGTGGACCAGCTTGGGTTATCCAGCGGCGATGTGGCCGTCGACGCCGGGTGCGGTTCGGGACGAGCGCTGTCCTCGCTGCGGGCTGCGGTCGGCCCTCTAGGCGCCGTCCTGGGCATCGACGCCACTCCGGCGATGCTTCTGGAAGCGGCCCGCCTGGGGCGGAAGTCCATTTCGGTTTGCGCGCTGGGCGACGTCGGACGGCTTCCGGTGCGGGACGACTGCGTGGCGGGGATCTTGGCCGCCGGGTTGCTCCCCCACCTGCCAAACCCGGTGGGCACTCTTCAGGAAATGGCCCGCGTTGCTCGAAACGACGCTCGGCTGGGCGTGTTCCATCCCATCGGCCGCCGGGCGCTGGCCGCCCGCCACCAAGAACGAGGGGCCCACGCCCACGATATGAACATCGACCCGCACCGCATCGGACCGCTGCTGGCCGAGGGGGGTTGGACTCTGGAATTGTTGGACGACGCCGACGACCACTACCTGGCCTTGGCGGTGCGCGATGACTGACCAATCCGGCGCCGAAGCGGTCTTGTTCGAGGTCGCCGAGGGCGTGGCCTGGGTGACGATCAACCGTCCCGAGGCCCGCAACGCCGTCAACCAGGCGGTTTCGGAAGGCTTGGCCGCCGCCTGGGACCGGGTGGAGTCCGACGACGACATCGCGGCGGCCGTGTTGACCGGCGCGGGCCAAGCGGCCTTCTCGGCGGGCGCCGACCTCAAGGAGATGGCCGCCCGAGCTGAGCGGGGACTGCCCTCTCACCTCACCAGGGACCGATTGGCCGACGGCGGGGTTGCCAAGCCGGTTATCGCTGCGGTGAACGGCGTGGCCTTTGCCTTCGGTTTCAACCTGGTCATGCAATGCGACCTGTGCGTGGCCGCCGATCACGCCCAATTCGGCATCTTCGAGGCCAGGGTGGGCCGGGGCTCGCCGTGGGCTGCCCAGCTGGGCTGGCTGATCCCTCCCCGATCGGCCATCGAGCTGCTGTGCACCGCTGAACCTATAGGTGCCCAAAGGGCGTACGAGCTTGGCTTGGTCAACCGGATAGTCCCCGCCGCCGAGCTGAAGTCGGCCACCGCCGATCTGGCCAGGACGATCGCGGCCAATGCCCCGCTCACCGTCCGCGCCGGCAAGGCCATGATCCGGGCCACCGCCGGACTTGCACCGGATGAGGCGGCCGCCGTGGCCGACAAGATCTACGAACCGGTCTATGCCAGCGACGACGCCCAAGAGGGCCCCCGGGCCTTCACCGAGAAGCGGCCTCCCCGCTGGCAAGGGCGCTAGCCCAATACGCGGAGAAGCTCGTCCAGATTGTGGGAGCCCGGCGATCGGGCGCCAGCCTCGATCTCCTGAACCATTTGGAACACCGTGTCGTTGGCCGGGGTGGGAATGCCCAGCATTCTCCCCTCTTGGCTGATGAATCCGCTGAACGAGTCGATCTCGGTCTTGTGACCCCGCTCGATGTCCGTGGGCATCGACCCCTTGACGTCCCCCAACTCGGCTGCGGTGGCCTCCCACTGGGCTGCTAGATCGGCGGCCCCGGGCCCGCCTGCACCGCCGACAAGAATGCGCTCGGCTTCGATTCCGCTCACCGGCTCGATGTGATGGCCCCGGGCCTGACCAATCGCCACCGCCTCTGACCCGCAAGCCAGGCTGACCCGCCGAGGCCCGGGCTGCTCCCGGCAGTCTCTGGCTCTGCCCCCGAGCGTCGCGTTGACCGGGTTGCTCATGCAGTTCATCACCAGCTTCGACCAGATGGCCCCCCAGATGTTTTCGCTCACCTCCACGTCAATTCCCGGACCTAGGGCCGACGACACCTGGTCCAACCGCTTAGTTCGGATGCCGTCCAACTCGCCGATCTGAAGCGTGGGACGCCAATCCAGCCTCACCTGCCCTGGCCCAGTGATCTCGGCGGGAAACAGCACCACCGTGCCAATTACCCGCTCCGGTCCCAGGATTTCGGCCAACAGCGGCTCGTTGACCCCGTTTTGAGCGGAGATGACGGTGGCATCCGCTGCCAGTTGGGGGGCCAACAGGGGGGCCAGCCATTGATTGTCGAATGCTTTGGCCGCAAGCACCAACATGTCTATAGGGGCCACCTGCTGACTCTCGCTGGTATGCCACGCGGGCAGTCGGGCCGTCCGCCCTTCTGCCGGACTCGGCCCCACCAGACGAAGACCGTCGGCCCGTATGGCCTCAACGTGGTCGGCCCATGCGTCGATAACGCTGACTTCGCCGCCAGCCAAGGCGATCTCTCCAGCGATGGCGCCCCCGATTCCCCCGGCACCAGCCACAACCACATGCATCATTACCATGGTAGGAACTCTCTATGGCCCTCTCCCGATATCGCGATGCGGAGTGGTTCCAGCCCGCCGAGAACCCCGACCCAAACGACACCGGCTTGCAGAAGGCATGGCTGCATCGAGGCTCGTTCTTCGCCCACGCCATCCGCCTGGCACCGGGATACGTGATCCCGCCCCACAGTCATGACAAAGACGAGCTGATGGTGGTGTTGGCCGGCAGCGCCACCCTGGACAGCGGCGTGGTGGTGGAGCCGCCCGACACTCTGCTGTTGGCCGCCAACGTCGAATACGGCTTCACCGCGGGCCCCGAGGGCTTGGAGTTCATGGTGGTCCGCACCGGACAAGCCGGGCTGACCATCACCGGATGAGCCCGCCGTTCAAAGACCTCGTCCCGCTGGTGCGACCCCGGTCCATCGCGCTGGTAGGAGCCACCCCGATAGAAAGCAACAAGCTGGGCTCGTGGGCGCTGAGCAACTTGCTCAAGCACGATGTGCCGGCCGATCTGTATCTGGTGAATCCCCGATACGACTCGCTGGAAGGACGGCCTTGCTACCCCGACCTTGAATCGCTGCCCGAACCCCCCGAACTGGCGCTGGTACTGGTGCCCGCGGCAGCGGCCATCGACGTCCTGCGCCAAGCCGAGGCGCTCGGGAGCCGGGCAGCCATCGTCTTCAGCAGCGGGTTCGGCGAGGGGGATCGGGCCGGATCGCCGCTGGATTTGGAACTGCAAGCCTTCTTGGCCGACACCCCGATGGCGGTGTGCGGGCCCAACACCAACGGCGTGATCAATTGCGTGGACCGGATCCCGGCCGGTTTCCCTCCCTACGCCATGGCCGACGAGCTGCCCGCCGGAAACCTCGGCGTGGTGTCCCAGAGCGGCGCCCTGGTGTCGTCGCTGGTCCAGCACCTCCAGCGAAACGGCCATGGACTCACCGTGGGTTTCGCGGTGGGCAACGGCATCGACCTGAAGGTGAACGACTACGTCCGGTTCTTGGCCCAAGACGACCGCACCGAGCAGATCCTGGTGTATGTCGAGGGGCTGCGCGATGCCGACCAATTCTTCGATGCGGCCGACGAGGCGTGGGCCGCGGGGAAGCCGGTGCTGGTGATGAAGGCGGGCCGCTCACCCGAGGGCGCCGAGGCGGCCCGCAGCCACATCGGCGCTCTGGTGGGCAGCTACGAGGCCTTTGCCGCCCGCTGCCGTCGCCACGGGATTCTTCTCGCCCACGATTTGGCCGAGTTGGCGGCGCTTCCCGGGGCCCGGGGCCGTTGGGGGCAGGGCGCTGGGGTGCTGTCGTCTTCGGGAGCAGTGGCGGGAATCCTGGCCGATTCTGCCCGCAATAACGGCTTCGATGTGCCCCCCTTGGGAACGGCGGCCCAGTCCAGGCTGGCCGAATGCATGACACTGGGTGAGCCTCGCAATCCACTAGACCTCACCGGTCAGTCGGTTGTCGATCACGACCTGCTGCCGGCCGCGCTTGATGCCATGGGCGGCGACCCCAGTTTGGACTTCCTGGTCCATGGGATGCTGATCGGCCCAGAGGTCATCATCGACAAGCAAATCGACGCTCTCCTGGCCCAGGCCGCCAGGGGAACTCCGGTGGCGGTATACAGCGCGCCGGGATGGCAACCGGTGGACTACCCGAGGCTGACCGAAGCCGGGATCCCGGTATTCGACTCTCCCGATCGGCTATTCCGCTGCCTGGACGCCTGGACAGCCAGACAGCACATGCAGCCGCAGCCTCCCCCATGGCCGGACGAGACGCTGGACGATCTGCTGGCCGACATCATGGCCCCCACCTGCCCCCCGGCCGAGTACGACTTCAACCACCCGGCCGCGGTCAAGCTGATGGGTGAGGGCATTGACCACAAAACCGACCTCGGACTGGTGGAGCTCGACGTGCGTCCCGGCGATGTTGCCAATGTTGCTGCCCGGTTGGAGGCCCGCGGCCAAGAGCTGGGCTTGGCCGACGCCGCGGTGGTCGTGCAGCCCATGGCCGACCCCGGCGTGGAGCTGATCGTCGGCATCAGGCTGGACCCCGAAGTCGGTCCATCAGTGGTAGTCGGGCCCGGAGGGGTGCTCGCCGAGTTGGTCGACGACCTGGCCGTCGCCCCTGCCCCGCTGAGCATCGAAGAGGCCCACGACCTGTTGGACGCCACCAGGGCCGGGGTGCTGCTAAACGGCGTGCGGGGCAGCCCCGGGGCTGATCGGGATGCCGCGGCCGAGGTGCTAGTTCGACTGGGGGGCATCGCCGCCCGCCACCGCACAGAGGCCGAGATAAACCCGCTTATCGTGCATACTTCAGGGGTCACCGCCGTCGACGTGCTCCGCGGCGGCCACTGAGCATCGCCGGCTAAGGGAGGCGCCTGTGGAGTTCACCCCCGAACAGGAGTTGCTGCGGGAATCGGTGCGAGCCTTTGCGGCCCACGAGATGCCCGACGGGTTCGCCCGGGAGTGGGACATCAAGGGCGAGCCGCCGCTTGACACCTACCAGCGGTTCGCCGACGCCGGATTCATGGGGGTGGGCATCCCCGAGCAATACGGCGGTCAGGGCGGTGGCATCGTGGAGGTGGCCATCGTTTTGCACGAGCTGAGCCGGGCCATGATGTCGTTCGCCATCATGGTGTACCGGTCGGCCATCCATGCGTCGGGGGGATTGCAGATCTATGGCACCGAGGAGCAGCGGGAGCGCTTCCTGCCCGGCATCGCCAGCGGCCACCTCAAGTTCTGCTTCTCCCTCAGCGAGCCCGACGCCGGGTCGGACGCCTTCAACCTGAAGTGCCGGGCGGTGCGCGACGGCGACGAGTTCGTGGTCAGCGGCACCAAGATGTGGAACTCCTTCGCCCGCCACGCCGAATACGTGCTGCTGGCCACCCGCACCTCCGACGAGCCGAAAAAACAGGACGGCATCACTTTCTTCGTGGTGGACCTGTCCACCCCCGGCATCGAGATCACCCCCATTGAGACCATCGGCGAGAGGGCCAGTGGGACCAACATGGTCACCTACACCGACGTGCGGGTGCCGGCCGCCAACATGTTGGGCGCCGAGGGCCAAGGACACCGCAACCTCCAGGCCAATCTGGAGCGGGAGCGGTTCTCCTCGCTACCCATCAACCTGGGGCCGATGGAAGCCATCTTGGAGGAGGCCATCGAGTACGCCAACACTCGGGAGCAGTTCGGCCAGGCCATCGGGCGCTTTCAGGCCATCCAGCACATGCTGGCCGACGTGGCCGTCGACGTGAACATCGCCCGCACCCTCACCTGGGATCTGGCCCGACGCATTGACGCGGGCGAGCCGTGCTCGCTGGAGGTGTCGATGGCCAAGCTCTGGATCAGCGAGGCCATGATGCGGGCCAGCTACACCGGCATGCAGGTGATGGGCGGCTACGGCTACACCCTCGACTCCAACATGCAGCTCCACTGGCGCAACGCCCGCCTGGGAACCATCGGCGCTGGCTCCAGCGAGATCCAGCGCAACATCATCGCTCGCCAAATCGGCCTCGGCGGCCAGCCTTCCTGACCTATGAGCTGAGGACTTTCTCGCCTACCTCGGAGGCTAGCCAGGGGGGTGCCCGGTGAAACGATCCGTCCTGCATCACGGCGACGATTCGCTCCCTGTCCTGGAGGATTGTGACATCGACAGTCGGGTCGCCATCAATTAGCAGCAGGTCGGCTAGTCGGCTCTCTTCGATGGTTCCGACATCGAAACCGACCATCTCGCCCGCCGTCTTTGTCGCCGCCACCAGCACTTCGACCGGGGTGAAGCCGAGGAGGTCGACAAAGTGTTGGAGGTCGCGCGCGTTACGGCCGACGGGGTTGTAGGGAAATCCATAGTCGCCCCCGGGGACAACCCGGATGCCGCGGCGCTTCATCTCGGGGTATATCCGCTCCATGGCCTCCAGCCCAGCGACTGCTCCCATCCGCTCGGCGGTGGCGCGGTTTATGCCGAATTCCTCGGCCTCGTGGATACGGGTATAGAGCAGCCCCGGCGCCGGCGCCACGAACAGCTCATCCCGATGTTCCTCAAGCATGTCAAGCGCTTCCTCGTCGGCGAGGGTGCAGTGGTAGATGCACCGAAACCCGGCCCGCACGGCCCGCTTTACCGCCTCGGCAGCCTGAGCGTGGCAGGCCAACCACATGCCAGCCTCGCGAGCCGCCACGCCCAAGGCTTGGGCTTCCTCCTCGGAGTACAAGAGCACTTTGGCGCCACCGGGGCTGAATCCATCGTCGCTGGACATTAGAAACTTCATGGTGTCGACGCCGAGGTCGGCCATGTCGCGTACGTACTTCTGAAGACCCGGAATACTGTGGTCGTGAGTTGAATCGTGCCCCTTGGGCACGCCAATGATCCCTTCTACGTCCATTTCCATTGCCGAGGCGCGCAGTCGCGGCCCCGGCAGTCGGCCGTCGTTGATGTGGTCGCGCAGGGCCACCTCCATGCGCTCGCCCAGCGACCCCGCCGAGTAGGCGCTGGTGAAGCCCGCATCAAGGGTGATACGGGCGTTCACCGCGGTGGTGAGCATGTGCTCCTCGATCGGAAGCGCCATGGCGTTGATGACCTTCTCAATCGACGACGGCCAAGTGAGATGAGCGTGCCCCTCGACCATGCCGGGCATGAGGGTGCCGCCGCGGCCGTCGACGACCATGGCCTCGGGGGCGTCGATCTCCTCGTTCCCGACGACTACCCGCGCGATGCGATTGCCCCGCACCAACACCGAGCCGGGGAAGCGCTCGGCCCCGGTGCCGTCGAAGATCTGCACGTTCTCGAGAAGGACGGCACCCCCGCCGTGTCGTCCGATCACTGCGGATCTCCTGTGTCAGCGACGAGACCCACCGAGGTGACCCCGGCAATGGCACAGATGTCGTCGTCGTCGGACGTTCCCCCGCTGATGCCAATGGACCCCAGGAGCGTTCCGTTGTCGTCTCGAATAAGCGCTCCGCCGGCAACGGGCACGATCCCGTGCGGCAGGAGCTGACCAATTGAGGTGAAGAACTTCGGAACGGCGTCGGCTCGCCGGGCCAACTCCCGGCCGCCGAATCCCATGGCGAGGCAGCCGTGGGCCTTGCCCATGGCGATCTCAACCCGGCCGATCCCAGAACGCTCGTCGCGCTTGACCACCAAAGGGTGCCCGCCCGTGTCGAGCACCACCACCGTCATCGGCGGGAATTCGTGCTCTGCCGCCGCGGCCAGCGCGGCGTCGACAATTTGGTCGGCTACCGCCAGCGCCAGGGGGCTGCTCACGCCGGCCCCGGCATCTCGCTGAACGCCTCGGAAATCCTGTCCGCGATAATGGAAATTGTAGCCGCCCAACGAAATGCCGGGACCAGTAGTGTCGCAGCGGTGAACGAACCCTCGGTGCTAGCGGAGTTGGCCAGGCGGGAGCCGGATGATCTGGCGTTGGAGGACGACACCCACCGGGTGACATGGGCCGAGCTGGACCCCCGCACCCACGCCATCGGCCGGGGACTGCTGGCTGCGGGGGCCTCGCCCGGGGACCACGTGGGGCTGGTGTGCTCCAACCGCACCGAGTTCGTGGAGGTCATGCTGGCCTGCTTCCGGGCTGGGCTGAAGATGACCCCGATCAAGACCAACTGGACCGCCACTGAGATTGCCTACCTACTGGACGACGCCAGCTCAGCATTGGTGGTAACTGACACCCCCGCGGCCCGAGACGCGGCGGGCGACCGCCCCGTGGTGTGGATTGGCGACGATTTCGACGCCTGGGTGGATGCGCAGGATCCGGCTCCGTTCCCGGCGGGGGGCACCGGTTACCGGATTCCCTACACCTCGGGCACCACCGGGCGGCCCAAGGGTGTCGAGCGCACCCTGGACTCGGAGTCCACCTTTGAGCAGTGGTGGGAGTTCTCTTCGCTGGGCGCTCAGGGATTGGGGCTTCCCCGCGACGGCAAGCATCTCATGGTGGCCCAGCTCTTCCACGGTGCTCCCCTGGCGTTCGCCCTCGGTGCGCTGGCCAATGGCGCCCCCATGCGGATCATGGCCCGGTGGGACGCGGAACGAGCGGTGGACGTGATCAACGACGGCGTGACCGCCACCATCATGGTCCCCACCATGTTCCGCCAGCTCTTGGCCTTGTCCGATGAGCGCAAGGCCGACCTGGACCACACCCGCTTGGCCACTGTCCTCCACGGCGGCGAGCCCTGCCCGGTGCCGCTGAAGCAGCGCATGATCGACTGGTGGGGCCCGATCTTTACCGAGTACTACGGCTTTACCGAAGGCGGCATGACTATGTGCAGCTCGCCTGATTGGCTGGCCCGGCCCGGCACAGTGGGCACTCCCATCGGGGAGCTGGCCATCCAGATTGTGGGCGAAGACGGCGAGATTCTGGGACCGCGTGAGCCCGGCACGGTGTACTTCCGCCGCCCCGAGGGGCGCTACTTCCGCTACATCAACGCCGACGACAAGACCGACGACGCCTACGACGACTCCGGGTTCTTCTCGGTGGGCGACATCGGCTACCTCGATGAGGACGGCTATCTGTATTTGTCAGGACGCAGCTCAGAGGTGATCGTGGCCGCGGGAGTCAACATTTATCCCGCCGAGATCGAGGACGTGGTGTTCGCCGTCGACGGGGTGGCCGATGCCTGCGCGGTGGGCGGACCGGACCCCGACCGAGGCGAACAGGTGGTGGTGTATCTGGCCGTGTCTGACGGGTTCGCCCCTGACGACGTGACCGCGGCCATCGACGCGGCCTGCACTGAGCACCTCGCCGGCTACAAGCGCCCCCGCCGCTACATCATCTGCGCCACGGTCGATCGCGACCCCACCGGCAAAGTCCTGCGCACCAAGCTCCGCGACGAACTCTGGGATGGTCAATAGCCGCTATGGCTCCCACAGCAGGGTGTCGGCCATGAATTGACTCCAGGCAAACCAGAACGCCTGATGGCCTACGATCTCATCGCCGTCGGCGTCTATGGCGCGCACCCCGCCCCCGTCCAGGCGGAGCTCCACACCGCTCAACTCCACCACCTCACCGGCTTGCAGCGCTTCCGCCGCGGCATCCACCGGGAACGCCACGGGAGTGCCGTCGTCCAGCACCACGCCGAACACCTGATCTTGAACGCCGAGGCGCTCGTCCACGTCGCCCACCGGGAATATGGGCCCATTGTCGTCGCGCCCGCCCAGTGGGTTTAAGGGGTACACCCGGCCGATCCCGCCACCCCGGGAAACAATCGTGGTGTCGGGATGCGCAGCCTTCCAGTCGCCCCAGGTGGTGGTGACCACCGTGGCCTGCGGCAGCACAATTTCCTCTTGGCGGAGGGGCCCTGACAATGCCCACCCGGTAAAGGTGTCGAACACCGACTTTGTGACCAGGTCGTACATCACCTTGTTCGACCGTGACAACAGACCCGATGTCCGCAAGATGGGCATCTCAACGCCGTCGGGCACGTCGTCGGTGAAGTAGGCCTGGGCCGAACCGCACAGGGTGCAGTACGGCATGCCAATTCGGCGCCCCCCGAGCGAGTCGTTGACCATCTCGTGGATTTCCATGATGTGGCGGGGGTAGGCCCGGGCGTCGTCGCCGATCACCACCGCGAACACGATGCCGTCATCGGGGTACCAGGAGCCTCCTTCGGCGTCGGTCACTCCCGGGTCGTCGAGGGCCGGGATGCAGCCCTGCGGGCACGGCCGGGGATCGCCGAATTCCCGGTCGTCAATCAGCACTCCGCCCCAGCTCACCAAGCGCCAGTCGATGTCGGCGTCGGCGTCTTCGAAGAACGGCTGCCAGCCCGGCTCGATCAGGGTGAACAGCCGACCCTTGTAATCGGCGTATCCGTCGAAGGCGGGCAGATCCCAGGCAATCAGGTGGTCGGTAACCGACTGCCAGGGGCTCCTGAGGGCCACCGGATCGTCGGCTAGCGCCGCTCCGGTCAGGGATTCAAAGGCCGAGATCGCCCCGCTGGAGATGTCGCCGCCGGGGCGAACAAACCTCATGAGGTCGGACAAGATCCAGGCCAGTCGGGCATCGCCCGACTCCGCCAACTGGGATACTTCGGCACCGTCCAACCCGCCGGTGCGCAATTTGGACCAGATGGAGTCGAGTTGGTCGGTGGCCGCCGGTGACAGCGGACCTGTGGGCATCTGGGGCGCGGGCGGGAATTGGTAGCCCAGGACGTTCCTCAGCCCCCCGGTCTCACGGGGATCCAGCACCACCGCGGCGGTAGGCGAGGGAGATGGAGCGATTGGGGCGTCCGCTGCTGCGTCGGCAGTCGCGGTGGATTGGGCGCTGTCTTCTCCAGGTGTGACCGCTGCGGTGGGGAGCGAAGCTGGGTCCGGGTCGGCATTGTTGGCACCCGCGCATGCCGCGGCAAGAACGGCGGCTCCCACCAATAGCGCGCCCAGGCGGACATGCACAATCCCACCCTAGGTGGCCCTAGCCCTTAGCGGAGTCAGCACCCCGCCAACGCTCACCGAACGTCTCAAAGAAGTGCAGCGAATTCGGATCCTGAAGGGCACTCGCCGACGCGACTTGAGATGCGGCTGCGCCCAACAAAATGCGTTTTACGGGGACCTCGAGCTTCTTGCCCGAGATGGTGCGCGGGACGGCGGGCGCGGCCTGGATGTCGTCTGGTACGTGGCGAGGCGAGAGTTCGGTCCTCAGCCTCGCCCGCAGCCCCTGGAGGAGTTCGTCGGTCAGCTCTTGGCCGTCTCGCAACACTACGAACGCCAACAGATCGCCGAGCCCGCCGTCGTCGTCCTCAAGATGCACCACGAGCGAGTCGTCGATCATGTCGTGTTCTTCGATGACCGCGTAGAAGTCCGCTGTCCCGAGACGCACTCCGCCGCGATTCAGCGTGGCGTCGGAACGTCCACTGATGACGCAAGAGCCGTCGTCGAAGATGGTGATCCAATCGCCATGGCACCAAACGCCGTCGAAAGAACCGAAATAGGACGCCCGGTAGCGCCGACGATCCTCATCGTCCCAGAAGCCCACCGGCATTGACGGTGCCGGGGCGGTGATGACGAGCTCCCCGTCGGCTCCCCGCAGCGGTCGGCCATCAACACCGAACGACTCCACTCGCCAACCGAGCTGGCGGCAGGCAATGGCACCCGAGCGCACGGGCAGCACCGGCGCTCCACCCACAAACGCGCTGCACACATCGGTCCCACCGCTGATGTTCGAAACTGACAAGGGGCCTACAGCTTCAGCAATCCAGCGGAAGCCTGCATCGGGCAGCGGCGCCCCAGTCGAGCCAATTCCCCGTAAGCGGCGAAGCCCGTGCGTGTCGGCAGGGCGTAGACCCGCCCCCCGGCACGCCATGAGGAACGGAGCCGAGAATCCGGCGAACGTCACTTCGGTCTGATCGACAAACGACCACAGGGTGTCCAAGCTCGGCGCTGCGGGATCACCGTCGAACATGACAATCGACGCGCCGGTCAGCAGCCCCGACACCAGGTAGTTCCACATCATCCAGCCCGTTGTCGAAAACCAGAAGAACCGGTCTCCGGGCCCTAGATCGTGATGCAGGGCCAGCTGTTTGCCGTGTTCGAGCAGGATTCCTCCATGCCCGTGGACGATCTGCTTCGGCCGTCCAGTCGTGCCCGACGAAGAGAGGACATAGAGAGGATGGGCGAAGGGGACCGGCTCGAATCGCAACGGCTCCGTGGTGGCGGCAGTCAGATCGGACCACGTCTGGGCATCTCCCGAAATAGTGGCCGCCGAATCGAGATACGGCAGCAATACGGTGTGCTGCACCGATGGCAGGCCGTCTCGAATCTGATCCAAGGCGCCCCCGATGCTTATCTCCTTGGTCCCATATCGGTAGCCGTCGATGGCGAGAAGCACCTTGGGTTGGATCTGGCCCCAGCGATCGAGAATGCCGCGGGCTCCAAACTCCGGCGGGCACGAGGCCCAGATTGCACCGATTGACGCGGTGGCAAGAAAGGCAACCAAGGCCTCGGGAATGTTCGGCAGCAATGCGACGACGCGATCACCAAGACCAACACCGAGGCGTCTCAGGCCTGCCGCCGTCCTGCGGACCTCCTCGCGCAGCTCGCCCAAGGTGAGCTCCCGGTCAGGGCGGGTCTGAGACTGGCCGACCACGGCGACGTCGCTGTCGCCCAGCCCGTTTCCCCGCAGGAGATGCTCTGCGTAATTGAGAGACGCACCATCGAACCACGTTGTGTCGGGCATCGGGTGGCTGCTAATGACCGACTCGGACGCCCGCGGTGCGCCGATTTCCAGATAGTCCCAAATTGATGCCCAAAAGGCAGCGGGCTCTTCTACTGACCACCGCCACAGAGCCTCGTAGTTGCCCAAAGCCGCCGGGTGGTAATGCTCAGCGAACCGTCCCATGCGGGAGACCGACCACGCATCTGGTGGCGGCCGCCACACCACATCGTCGGTCGTCGCCGGCGTCTGACTCATGGGTCAAGAGTACGGATGGGCACGCCAGTTTTTCAGTCCAGGCTGTTGTCGATGAGGACCTTCATCGCCCCGTCGATCCGCCTATCGGTCACTTCGAGAGCTTTGCCAAAATCGTCGAGCGGATACCGGTGGGTGATGATCTCGCCGGCTCGAATCCGCCCGTCGGCGATGAAGTCAAGCGTTGCCTGCATCTCACCGGCTACGGCACGGCTTCCCACCAGCTCCAGCTCGTCGAGGACGAGCGGAGCCAGTGAGATCGACACGTCTTCAATGGGAATCCCGACTGCGGCGCATCGTCCCCCTCGGCCCAGCATCGAGAGAGACAGTGCAATTGTCTCGGGGGTACCCGCTGCGTCCAAGACCACGTCAGCCCCATGCGGGGCAAGCTCGCGGAAACGGTCGAGACCATCAGGCGAGGACGTGTCGAATGCCTCGAACCCGAAATGATCCACAACTGCGAGTCGCGCGCCGCGTCCCGCAACTATGACGCTGCTCGCACCCAGAGCCTTGGCCGCATCTGCGGCGAGAATGCCGACTGGCCCCGCACCGACGACCGCTACGGTCTGTCCCGTTTCGACCCCTCCCCGATGAGCGCAATGCAAGCCGATAGACGCTGGGTCGGTTACCGCACCCAGGTCGTAGCTCATGGCATCGGGCAGCTTGAACACGCTTCGGATCGAGTGAACGACGTAATCGGCGTAGGCGCCCTGCACCGTGTGGCCATAGTGGCTATGCACCTGCGAATGCCCGTAGTTGAGGCAGAGGTTGTAGCGACCCTCGATGCACTTGGGGCAGTGCATGCAGCCGGCATGGGACGAGCCAGCCACCCGGTCACCGACGGCCCACCCGAATTCGTCCGCCCCTGATCCGAGTTCGATTACCTGACCCGACCATTCATGGCCCGGGATGAACGGATAGTAGGCGGGCCAGTGGTCGTAGTGGCCCTGCACCATATGGACGTCAGTGCCGCAGATCCCGATACGTTCGACTCGACACAGCACTTCGAGCGGGCCGGGCTGCGGATCGGGCACTTCCTTCACCCCGAAGTCGTTGGGTGCGTTTAGGACGAGCGCCTTCATGCGTCCTCCTTGTCAGATGATCGCGACTGGATCGAGCATCGACCCGGTCCCGCCCTCGATCTTCGTTGGTAGGGCAATGAACAGGAATTCGTGGACACCCTCGCGTGCGATCTCCTCAAGGTAGATCGACTCGAAGAGGTAGATGCCTTCCTCGATGAGCAGGAGGGTGTGGACCGGTTGAGGATTGGCTGGCGAGCCAAGGTCCGGGGCTGGTTGGACCTCGTAGGTCTCCGTGTCGGTGCCAGTCGCCACAACGCCAGCGTCGAGTAGCCATTTGGCGGCGGAGATGTCGGGACCTGCAGTCCGATGTCGAGCCAATGCCTCCGGATCAGGCCATTTCGAAAGGTAGCCGGTGCGGATCAACACCACGTCGCCGGGGCGCACCTCGGTCTCCTGGCGTTGCGCGACGGCCTGAAGCTCATCGGCGTAGATCGGCTCACCTGCGGCAAGGGCGTCAACGCCGCGATAGCCCGGGACGTCCAAGAGGACGCCCCGGGTAACGAAGTGGGGCAGTTTGCTGGCATCGCCGACTTTGGGGCCGCGATCTCCTAGGTGTTCGTGGGCGGAAACACCCGCGTACCAATGGTCGTCGGGTCCGATGGTCATGTGGGCAAGAGCATCGACGTGCGCGCCGGAGTGTGAGGTACCGCTGGTTACCTCTGCCATGTAGCCGAGGTTGACCTCGTTCACCGGGCCCCACGGCTCCTCTCCGTCGCCGCGTAGCCCCAGCGGTGTCCGGTACATCGACACCTCGAACGGCGGGTGCGAAGCAAATAGCGGCATGCCATGGAACCGCGGCAGAGCTAGGGAGAAGACCCGGCCCTGCTGGGGGATTCGCAATGCGTCGAGCAGTGCATCATTCGTTTGGAACGCCGCAGGCCCGCGCTCTCTGTCGCGCTGAGGGGATTCGTGATCCATTCGGTTGCCTTTTGTGGTTGAGGGAGACCCGTCGGAACGGGCGGAGGTGGCGCGGAGGGGTTCGCCACGCCGCCCGTTCCGACGTTTGGTGGTCTGCTACAGCAGAGCCGTTACCACTCGCAGTTGTTGTCGTCGTCGCACTCCGCTTGCGTCGCGATGGCGTCGATGATCTCCAGCGAGCGAACTGGGTCGAGGATCACGGCGGTTCCCGTGCTTCCATCGGAGTTGAATGGCGTGTACGCCGATGTCACGTTGTTCACACCGCCCGCGGTGTAGTCACCTGAACCGGTCACACCTTCGTAGTCAACGTCCTCGCCGGCCCGGATCAGTGCCAGGCAATCGAGGTACGTGTAGCACACAGTGCCCGGAGCAGAGCCCACCTCGCGCATTGCCGGGACCCATTCCGACGCCTTCAAGGAGCCGGCGGCTTCGACGGCCAGAGCCGTGTGGACCAACACGTCGTAGGTCGAGAAGTGGTAGAGGTCGGTCGCCGGGCCGAACTCGTCGCCATAGCCGGCAGTACCGTCCCAAGCAGCCGAGAAGTAATCCCATGCCGGCGTCGTATCGTCAAACGTAAACGCAGCAAAGCCAATGCCCTGCTGGGTGTCGATGACATCGGCGCCCATGGTTTCGACGAACTCTTGCAACACCATACCGGTCTCGCCGATCCACTCGAGCGACAAGCCCGCTTCGGCGGCCTGCTTGATGATGGTGCCGGCCTCGACTGGTCCTACCTGGAGGATGACGACATCCGGATTCAGGTCTGCGATGCGCTCCACCTGGGCCCGATATGAAGGCTCCTCGGCGGGGGCGTCAATTCGGTCCAACACCTCGATGCCTACGCTTTCGGCCGCGGCCTGGGCCGCGTTGGCGGCAAGCTGGAAGCCTTCAACCTGGGTCGCGAAGATAACGACCGAATTGGCACCGATCGATTCCGCATACAGGATGCCTGTTGTACCAAGCGCCTCGTCCAAGCCCTGGGCTCGGAAAATCGGTTCCGCCGCGGTACCACCGAGGTTGCCCGGAATGGCCCCGCCGTGGACGGATGGCACGATCGGACCGTCGTTCTCGGCCCAATGCTCAATCATAAAGGGCCGATACGTGCGGTACCCGTGGGCGATGCTGACAATGACGTCCGCGTCGTGGAGGTCCAAGCACGCCCGGGCCGCCTGCGGCTCACCGACCGTCCCGAGATCCTCCGACACGAGTCTCCACTCTCTGCCGAGAGGCGGATCCTCATTGATCACCTCCTCAATCGGGAATCGCACATCGGCCGTCAGCGATGGGCCGTATGCGCCGAACTCGCCTGTGTAGTAGGCAAGCTCGCACACGGTCACAGGACCATCGGACGGCGCCGCAGCCTCCTCAGCGGCATCGCCGGCGTCAGCAGCATCCCCAGCATCAGCGGCATCCCCGGCATCAGCGGCATCCCCAGCGTCTGCGGAGGTATCGGGCGCCGACGGCTCGACAGAACTCGCGTCGTCGTCATCGTTTCCACAGGCGCTGGCAATCAGCACTAACCCGAAGAGCAGGGCCATCACCTGCATCCACCATTTGTTGGTCTTCATGGTTGGTCTCCTTTTTCTTATCTGCTCGGACCCTGTAGGGGTCCAAGCTCTGGCTCCCTAGGGAGCTAGATCTGGTATCCCTCTCGTAGTAGGTCGATCGTGACAGCGTCGGCAGACATCGGCTCCGAGCCGACGCCGAGGCTGAGAACCATCACCCGGTCGGCGATGCCGAGGGCTTGGGTTGCGTTCTGCTCTGTCAGCACGATGGACACCCCGCGGGTGCGGTGTATTTCGGCGACTTTCTCGAAGAAGAGCTCGAGATAGAGCGGAGACAGGCCTGCCGTGGGCTCATCGAGCAGCAGCACGGTCGGGTCCTGCATCAGGGCGCGGCCGCAAGCCACCATCCTGGACTCGCCACCGCTGAGGTTGCCTGCCCGGAGATGTTGCTTGTCGCGCAGATCGGGAAACGTGTCGAACACTTCTTCGAGGCGTTCCTCGTGAGGTCTAGTGCCAATCATCCCGCCGACGGTGAGGTTCTCGAGCACGGTCAGATCTGGGAACACCGAAGCTTCCTGGGGCACGTACCCAACTCCAAGGCGCGCCGACTCCGACGCCGCGAGTTTCGTGACATCGGTTCCGTGGTAGGCAATGGAGCCCGAAAAGACTGGCAGGAGCCCAGCGAGGGTTGCCAGCAGCGTTGTCTTTCCCGCACCGTTCGCACCCAGCACCGCGAATATCTCGTGGCCGACGGTGAACTCAACTTCGTGGAGTACCGCGACGCTGCCGTATCCGCTCGAGAGCCCGTTCACCGACACTGCCGGCGTCACGGACACGTCGCCGCCGCTATGGGCCACCGCTTGTTCACGCACTTCCGGCCCCCAAGTAGCTCTCGACCACCGTTGGGTTAGCCCGAATCGTAGCGGGGTCGTCCTTTAGGAGAACTTTCCCTTCAGCCATGAAGATCACCTCATCGCACAAGTCCCAGATCACATCCAGGTCGTGCTCGACGATCACCACCGAAGTACCCGCGCTGGCAAGCTGTCGCACCGCGGTCTTGACCCGTTCAGTGTGGTCTTCGGAAAGACCAGCGGTCGGCTCGTCCAACAGAAGAACTGCGGGCTGGAGCAGGAGGCAGCGCACGATGTCGAGCAACTTCTTGTCTCCGCCTGAGAGGGCGACGGCCAGCGGATCATCGAAGCCGAAGTACTCGAGCCAGTGGCGGATCTCATCTTCGTGGCGCTTGCGCACGGCACGATCCGACGCCGCGGCGAAGGGATGCTCATAGCGCGCCTCGGTCACCGCTAGTAGCGCGGAGTCAAGAATGGTGAGGTGTTCGAAGTCGGTGATCACCTGGGTCGACTTCACGACACCTAGCCCTGCCATCCGGCTGGTGCGAGTGGATGACAGGACCACATCGTGTTGACCGGGCCGGCTGAGGGTGACCGTCCCCCCGTCCAAGGGGATCGAATGCATGATGAGGCGCATCAGCGTCGTCTTGCCGGCACCGTTGGGACCAAGCAGTCCTTCCACCGGAACATCCCCGAGCACGAGTTCGTCGACATCGACCACGACGCGACCCGAGAACGACTTGGTGACGTCGCGAACCAGTATCTGCGGCCGAAGAACGTCACCAGTCACCGTGAAGCCTCCGCATGAGCGCAGGACGCCGCATCTGCCCGAGCAGTCCTTGGGGCCGGAATATCAACATGAGAACGATGGCGGCTCCGAACACCGCCTCGCGGGCCACAGGGAGAGCCTGGGTATTCCACCCGTCCGGGATCGGAATATAGAACTGGATCACAATGTCAAAGAGGGCGACAGTCAACAGAACCCCGACGACGGCCCCGAACACCCGGGCCGTGCCGCCGAGTATCAATGCAGCCAGGGCAGCCAGAGTCACGCTGACATCAAGGCTGTTGATTTCCAGCGATCGCACCATGACTCCGTGCATCGCCCCGAGCAGTCCCATGGCACCCGACGTGACCGTCATCATGCGGAGCCGGGCCGCGGTCGCAGACTTGCCCAGGCTGCGGGCCAGCGCTTCGTTGGCGCCAACGGCAATCAACAGACGCCCGTGGGGAGTGCGGTGAACTCTCCAGGCGTAGACGAAGATCAGGACCACCACTGCTGTTGTGATCAGCAGCCACGTGAACTCGTGGGTCTTCACCCGACCGAAGTCGTATGGGAAGCCAAGGCCGCCGAGGCCTAGTGCCCCTCCCGTCAACCCTTGTTGAGTAGTGGCAAGGATCACCACGATCGTGGCAAATCCGAGGGTTCCAACGAGTGTTCCGTCGTCGTCAAGATCTGAGATCAACCATCCAACGACTAGTCCGGCTGCCGCGGCCACAACGGTCGCTATCGCCGCACATACGAGGAATTGGTATGGATCCCCGAATGGCCAATCGACTTTCAGATGGGCAACGCCAAACGCATACAACCCCACCCCCCAGAAGCCCACAACCCAAAGTTGGCGATCCGGGTCAGGCCGAGCTGGAGATGCACCAAGAGGCCAAGGCCCATGATTTCCACAACCTTGAAGGCACCAAAGATGAGGAACGCGTCGAGCCAGTCGAGGTTCATCGTCATACCTTCGATGCGTCGGTGAGCCGACGACCACGGAACTTGAGCACACCGAGAAAGACGACAACGAGAACGAGCTCGGCGTACAGGCTGTTGCCGTACTCAAGCGTGATCCCAGTCAAAGCGACCCCAGTGGCCATGCCGACCACAACGACACCGAGCAGGCCCCAGATTCCTCCGACCAGCACCACCAGCAGAATCAAGAGGAGCTCGTCGATGCCGAGGAACGACTCTACGGAGGCTCCCGCCCCGTAGAACACGCCGGCCAGACCACCGCACAACCCGGCGACGAACCAGATCAAAATGGTCACGCGGAGGGGCCGAACTCCACTCGCTTGGGCCAAACCCTCATTGCTAGCCAGCGCTCGGATCTGGAGTCCATGGCTCGTGCGCTGGATGAACTGGTACACGATTGTGGTCAGGGCGGCGACGCTGGCCAGCGCCAGCAGCCGAAACGAGGAAACCCCGACCCCGAACACTTCGATCGTGTCGGGAGGCGGGATGTCGAAGGCGCGTCGGCGATAGCCAAATACGAACTGCAAACCGTGTTGCAAGAAGATCGACAATCCAAATGAGATGACGATCATCTCGAGGTTTCCCACCCGCCGTCCCTTGGCAAAGCGGAATATCGCGAGATATGTGACGACACTGAGCACCCCAGCGAGCAGGCCGGCGGGGAGAAGCACCACGTAGAACCCCAAACCCCACGAGTTGTTCATCCAGACCGCGAAGTACGCGCCGAGCGTGATGGTCTCGGCGTAGGCGACATTCAGGAGGCCGGTGAGGCGGTACAGGAGAGCAAAGCCGAAGGCGGCTAGCACCAACGGGGCGTTTTCAGTTGCGCCGACCACGAATGTTGTGGCCCAGAAGTCGAACAGCGCCGCGAGTACGACAACGACTACGGCGACGGCGATGCTGACAGCCCATGCCGGCGCCCGCACGAGCTTGGACCAGCCTTCGCGCCCGCCAAGTGGCGCAGCCGTCTCTGGTTTCGCCGATTCTTCCGACGTCTGGGGGGTCACGAACAGCGTCCGCCCACGTGACCCAAATTCACCGCGTTCCTCGACATCTTGGCCCCCCCAAGCCCCCTCACTAGTCGATAATCGATTATCGCGAACATGGGAGGGGCGGTCAAGGAGAATGTTCCATGGGCTCAGCCCGTGAATCCCCTGCGCAAACTGCCGCGCCGGGGGCTAGGCGGCCGGCTAGTTCTCTGAAACCGCTTCGCTGTCCGCCAACTCGCCGTGATCGGCTTGAAAGAACATCTTTCGCACGCTGAGCTGGTGGGCCCTCGCCCGGCTGGCGGCCAAATCGGGATCGCGCTTGATGAGCGCCTCAAGGATCCCGCTGTGCTGGGCCAGAATCCCACGGAGCGGCACATTTGGTGACGTGAGCGTGATGAAGGTGCGGGCGAACGGCTCGAGTTGCCCAAATACTCGTTCGGCAGCGCCGTTCCCCGATGCTCGGACGATGATGCGATGAAATCCGGCGTCTGCCTCGGTCATTCCGACGTAGTCACCGGCTTCGAGCCGATCGGACATGAGCCGATGCGCATTCTGGAGTTCCTCGATGGTGTCGTCGTCCAGACGCTCGGCTGCGAGCCGAGCCGCTAGTGCGTCGATCTCGGCCCGCACCTCGCTGACGTCGCAGAGCTCGCGGTTTGTGGGCTTGCGTACCCTCGCCCCTCGCCGTGACTCGATGTCAACTAGGCCGGCGGCGGCCAAATCGCGAAGCGCCTCGCGGACCGGGGACTGACTGATGTCGAGCTCCTTCGCAAGCCGGCTCTCCACGATGCGCTCCCCCGGCACAAGCTCGCCCTTGACGATCCGGTCGAGCAGGAGACGCTTGGTTGCGGCGCAGAGAGTTTCGGATCCGAGTAGGGAACTGTCGAGAACCATGGGAAACCGATTCCTGGGTAAACGTTCGATTATCGATTACTAAAGGTCATGATACACCGCGAAGCTGTAGTCGCTCACGAGCTTCCTTCGGAGAAGCGATGCTGCGATGGACGGCTTCGGCCAGTATGCGGACCCTTTCTACCTGGTCCCGGTTCGCCTCGGCGAGGCGGCCCGGACCGTCCCACAATGAGTCTTCAAGACCCACCCGAGCGTTGTCGCCAAGCGCCAGCGACAGCGCGGCCACGCGGATCTGGGCAGCACCTGCGCCGAGTACCGACCATTCGAAGTCGTCGCCAAAGAGCCGTTCAGCCGTACGGCGTTGGTGTATCACATCGTCGACATCGGCCCCCATCCCCCCGAGGATGCCGAATACCGATTGCACAAAGAGCGGGGGCTCCACCAGGCCCCGGTCGACAAAGTGAGCCAAATTGTAGAGATGGGCAGTGTCGTAGCACTCGAACTCGAACCGGGTGCCCTGGTCTCCGCAGGACTTGAGAATGCGCTCGATGTCTTCGAATGAGTTTCGGAAGATCAGGGCCTTGTTGCCCAGATGGAGGTGTTCCCAGTCATAGCGAAGCTCGGGAAAGCGCTCCAGCATGGGGTAGAGGCCGAAGTTCATGGTGCCCATGTTGAGCGAGGCGAGTTCGGGGGCGAGCTCCAAAGCCGGGCGAATGCGCTCGTCAACGGTCATGTGGGGACTGCCTCCGGTGGTGACGTTGATTACCACCTCGCTCTCGCCCCGAATGTGATCGAGCAGCTCCCGGAACAGGCCGACATCTTGGACCGGATGACCATCCTCGGGATCGCGCACGTGGAGGTGTACGACCGCAGCACCAGCTTCTGCGGCGCCGATGGCGGCGGTGGCGATCTCTTCCGGCGTGATGGGCAAGAAGGGCGACATCGACGGGGTATGGATGGCACCCGTCGGTGCGCAGGTGATGATTGCGGATTGCATCAGGCTTCCTCGAATCCGGGCCCCGGCTTTGATGTCGCCGGGATGTCCCCTGTGTCTGTTTCGAACAAGGAGAACGAGATGTCACCGGTTTGGCCAGCGATGAGCGAGAAGCCGTGAAGGAACGGGGGCTCTCGCGTGTAGACGTTCTCGAATCCAAGCCGGACGGCCCTGAGCACCGGTGAGTGGGTGATGGCCACGATGGTTCCCCCCGCTCGTCCGGCGCCGTCGCCCAGGCTTCGGACGAATGACACTATTCGCCGGGCAACGGCGTGGGCGTCCTCACCGGGCGGGTTCGGATGCTCCAGCCAGAAGCCGACCCGCTCCTTTGCGCTGATCAGTTCGCCGAAGAATGGAGAGCGCACCACGTCCTCGGAGCTGATGCCGGGTGCCTGCCCAGCAATGGCCTCGGCTCCCTCTGCGATGTTGACCCGGTGCCCGCCGAGATAGAGGTCGGGGTTTCGGAGGGCGAAACTCACTGCGGGATCAGGCAGCTCGGGAGAACCGGCCACGCCGCGATAGCCGGCTGCGAACGCGGTTGCCGTGTCGAGGGTCCGTGCCGTCTCGCCGCTAAGCAGGGATTCGATCTCAATGTCCTGTTCTGCGAACCAACGACCGGCGGCTTCAGACTGGGCAACCCCGAGATCGGTGAGACCCACATCGCTCCGATGGTGGGCGACTTGGCCGTGCCGAAGGAGAACCGCTTGCACCGCGCGCCCGCCTCGAGAGGTCATCTCGGTCGCCCTATCCCGCGGTGGCTGGCGCTCACTGGGAGTGTGCCTGCTTCCAACGCTCCATGAACAGTCCGAAGACCGCATCGGCAAAGGGCTCGTCGTTGATGAGATTGTCCATCTCGACGAGTTCGGTGGACGGGTCGAGGTTTGAGCGAATGGCTTCGAACAGCGGCGTGATGTCCACCCCGTGCCACTGGCTGCCTTCCTTGAAGTAATTGTCGAGGCCCTGGAGGGGCAGGGCCACTGCTTTGGGCCCAATGCTTCGGTTCACGTGGTCGGCCACGTATTCGCCGAGCCGAGTCATCTCGTCGGGGGTGGCCAGCAGCGATGTGATGTTGGGGTTGTGAAGGATGATGTTGCGCTCGGGGGTGTTGTATTTCTCGGGAATAGTTTCGGGGGCCGCGAAGTTGAAACATTCGATTGCCCCTGGCACCA
This sequence comes from Candidatus Poriferisocius sp., assembly GCA_965208545.1. Classification (GTDB taxonomy): domain Bacteria; phylum Actinomycetota; class Acidimicrobiia; order Acidimicrobiales; family Bin134; genus Poriferisocius. The sequence goes on from OZ242341.1 coordinate 2,385,597, forward strand.
CCACGAGGGGAATGCTGTTGCGGGTGGCGGCCGACATCCGCTCGATGTCGATACTGAAGATGCCGTCATTCCAGGTGTTGAGCAATTCGGCCAGCGTGAAGTCGATGAGTCCGTCGATGATGCCCTCGTCAACGAGGTGCTCCATGCCGGCGCCCTCCCCGACGGCATGGAAGGTGACGACCTGAAACCCCTCGGACTCGAGTTGTTCGCGAATTCGCATCACGCCTGGGGTCGTGACCCCGAACATCGTGATGGCAATCAGCGGCTCGCCCTCGGTGGCCAGTGCCTTGGTGGTCTCGTATCCCTGAGCCATCCCCGCGATCGATCCTGCGGCATTGGACAGCACCAGCTTGGAGACGTTGTTGATACCGGCGATGTCGGTCACCGCGTTAGCCATATGCAAGTCGGAATGCCCGACATAGGGACGGACGTCCCCCGACGCCATGGTCGAGACCATGAGCTTGGGAAAGCCGAGCGGTAGCTTTCGGAAGGCATCGGTGAGCAGATAGGTGCCGCCGGACCCACCCAAGCCCAACACACCCTGGATGCGTCCGCTTGAAACGAGGTCGCCAAGCACGGTGGCGAGGCCCTCGCCCATGTTCTCAACTGCGGCGACGCGTCCTCCGGCGCCTTCGACGCCGGCACGGAAATCAGCGAGGTCAATCCCGGCCGCGCTGGCGACCTCGTCTGCGGAGATGTCGGGGGCGAAGTGCGGAGTTCCGAGTACTCCGCAGTCGATCACCAATACGTCGACGCCGGCTTCGATGAGACGGTCGCGCACGAACTCGTATTCAGCGCCTTTCGTGTCGAGGGTACCTGCGAGGCACACGGTGGTGTTCGGCATTGGTCTGTCTCCTTTGTTGTTGTCAGTTCGTTTTTGTCGTGGGGAGTCGCACGGTTACTCCGGCGAGTCGTGGTTGGCATCGCGGATGGTGCGCCACACTCGCTCCGCGGTGATCGGGAGGTCGCGAACCGGTGTGCCGATCGCGTCGGCAACCGCCGCGCCCAAGGCGCCCGCCGTGCAAAGCAGCGCGCCCTCGCTGATGCCCTTGCACCCGTAGGGACCAGGGCCATCGTGGTTCTCGATGGACGCAGTCTGCATGTCGAGCGCGACGTCGTTGAAGGTCGGGATTCGGTAGTCGATCGCGCCCAGGTTGAGGATCTGGCCGTGATCGTCGAACAGCATCTGCTCCATGAGGCTGTGACCCAGTCCCATGATCGCGGCGCCCTCATCCTGGGAGACGACCTGTAGTGGATTGATCTCTGTCCCTACATCGCCGACTGCCACGTGCTTGGTCAGCAAGATCTCGCCCGTGGAGCGGTCTACCTCTACTTCTATGGCCGTGGCATTGAATTCGTAGAACGCCGCGTCGCCACCGAGCGGGTGACCCTTCTCCCCCCATAGCCGGCAGGTTCCCTGGCCGACGAATTCACCCCGCAGCCCACCCAGCGCGGCCTGGGCGGCCTCGACCAGCGAGATCGCCCCTGACGGCGTCACCAGTTGGCCGGGTGAGTGCGAAAGCTCAGTTTGTGCGGTGCCGGTGGCTTCGGCGTAGAGCTTCAGAACTCGGTCGCGGATGTCTTCACACGCCGCGAGAACTGCGTTGCCCATAAACACGGTCGAACGGCTCGCCGAAGTCTGAAGGTCGAAGGGCACGGAATTCGTGTCGCCGCTGATGATGGTGATCAGATCGAGATCCACGCCCAATTCGTCAGCCAGAATCTGCTTCCAGAGGGTCCTGGCCCCCTGTCCCATGTCCGACGTGCCCGCATACGCCATGGCACTGCCGTCGTAGAGCAGGCGTACCAGGCTCTGGGACAAACCCGTTGTTGCCCCTGGCTTGATCCCGACGGCAATGCCTCGCCCGCGCCCTGGTGGGGTCGGTTCGTGCCAGCCGATTAGCTCTGCCGCCCTTTCGAGACTCTCGTGCCAGCGGCCGTCCGCACGAGCCTCGTAGTCGCCGCGGATGAAGGCCTCGTCGTGCACGACGAGGTTGCGTCGGCGAATCTCAAGCGAGTCGAGCCCCAGGGCTCGGGCGCCAGCATCGAGCTGGGATTCGGTCGCCCACCCAACCTGGGGGGCGCCGAACCCTCGGAAAGCGCAGCTGGGGACGGTGTTGGTCAAGACAGCGCGTGCGTCAATCGAAACGCGAGGGATCCGATAAGGACCGGCACCCACATAGCTGCCCTTGGTCATGACCCGAGGAGCAACGTCGGCGTAGGCCCCGACCACAAAGTCAACCTGCATCTCGTGGAAGGTCAGCTCGCCCTCCTCTGTGAATCCGGTGCGGGCGTGGATCCGACAACCCGACCGCCGCATCAATTGAAACGCCTCTTCCAGCGAGAGAACGAGGCGGCAGGTACGTCCCGTCTTGAGGGCAAGAAAAGCAATAAGGGGTTCGTACCGGGGTGTCTGCTTTCCGCCGAATCCCCCACCGGGGTCCGGGGCTATGACCCGGACTCGCGACAGTGGAATCGACCACACATCGGCGATCGTCCGCTGGAGGAGGTAGGGGTGCTGGACCGGCGAGTAGATCTCAATGCCGCCGTCATCGGTCGGTGCGGCCACGATTCCGCCGGGTTCGATCGGAAAGTGGGTGACCATCGGGAACGTGTAGGTGTCCTCGATGATCGTGTGCGAACTAGCGCCCTCCGAGTCGACGTCACCCCATGCGTATTCAACCTGCTCAAGAACATTGGTCGAGTTCAGGTCATCGCCGGGCCGAACCGAAGGGTCCTGGACCAAATGGGCGTCGTCGGCAAGGGCCGCGTCGAGCCCGTACACACCGCTCAGTTCGGTGTAGTGGATGACGACGGCGTCGGCCGCGGCCCGAGCCTCATCCTCAGTCTCGGCGACGACCGCGACCACTGGCTCGCCGTGGTAGTTGACCGTGTCGGTCGCGATCACTGGCCGGTCCCTGTGAGAGACCCCGAACCGCGCCACGGGCTGTGGCAGGTCATCGGCGTGAACGACCGCGATGACGCCGGGCATCTCCGCGGCCGACGCAGTATCGATCGCGTCGATCGCGGCGCAACCGACGGGAACAGTGGCGAATGCCACATGGGCTGCATCGACGAACGTGAGGTCGCTCAGGTAGCGCTGAGCACCAGTAACCCGATCTACACCCCCGTAGCGGTGAACCCGCTGGCCGACCACCCGGTCGGGATCAGCAAAAGGACCATTGGAGGAAAGTCCTTGGTTCTCGTCAGGCATCGCTTCGCCTTCCGACAGCCGCTGCTTGGATCGCCTCTACGATCCGCTGATAGCTCGCACATCGGCACAGGTTTCCCGACATGACGTCTCGAATCTCATCTCGGGAGGCGTCGGGATTCGTTCGCAGGAGTTGCTCGGCCGCCATTACCTGACCGGGAATGCAGACCCCGCATTGAACGGCTCCAGCGGCCAGAAACGCCGCCTGAAGGTCGGTGACGCCGTCCATGGACAGCCCCTCGATCGTGAGGAGGACTCCACCGTCGGCCTCGGCACCGAGCACAAGGCAGGAGTTGACGAGTTCGCCGTCCAGGAGCACCGAGCAAGCACCGCATTCACCCTCGGCACAGCAGCGTTTGGTGCCCGGAAGACCCAAGTCGTCCCGGAGCATGTCAAGCAGCGTCCTATGCGCCGGGACCGTGGCACGAACGTGGTTGCCGTTCACCTCCAGCGCCACGGCCACCTCACTCGTTGGGTGCACAGAAGTATCCGTCATGACAGCACTCCCTCGGGAGGGGCTGTGGCGGACTGAACGGCCCGTAGGGAGAGGACACGAACCATTGCCTCGCGATAGTCGCGTGCGGCCCGGACATCGGAGATTGGTGTTGCGACAGTCACCAGTTGCTCAACGGCCTCCTCAATTGCGGCCGGATCAGTGAGATCGACGGGTGGACTCGCATCAGCCAAAAGCGGCGTCGGCCCAACGCATCCCAGACCGAGGACAATCCTGTCGTCCGCGTCGACACCGGCCGCCACGCTGACTGTGGCAAGGTCGACTCCTCTGCGCCGGGTTAGGCGTTGGAACGCTGATCGATGCCCACGATCAGGAATCGGCACGTCGATTCGGATCACTATCTCGTCCGGTCCGCACCGGGTCTGGCCCGGTCCGACGAAGAATTCAGCCAACGGCATGGTCCGTTCGCCGCCGGGGCCGGTCAAGGTCACAGTCGAGCCGTAGACGAGAAGCGCAGGAGCGGTGTCGGCCGCCGGAGAGGCATTGCAGATGTTGCCAACAAGAGTCGCTCGGTTCCGGATGGCGATCGATCCCACGACACGAGCCGAAGCACTCAGCGCAGGCAGGTGGCCTGCAATGAATGGGTCGCTTGAGATCTCGGACATCCGAGCAGTCGGACCGAATCGCACCGCATCATCGCCAATCTCCACCGCCGGCGGGAAGTCATTGACCGACTTGATGTCAACGACGACAGTGGGGGCGAATGGATCCTTGCGGAGGTGGACGAGGAGGTCTGTACCGCCGACGAGGATCCGACCGTGACCCTCAGCGCTAGCCAGCGCGGCCAGCACCTCGCTCACCGTGCGAGGCCGGCAATAGGACGCCATCGCAGGTACCCCCTTGATTCCCTGGTCTCACCCTAGACAATCGATAATCGGTCATCCTACACATCATGGTCCATGGGTCAAGTGGCTGCTTACACCGGACCCGGCGATCTGGACGCCCCAGACTCGTGCTGGCTTTTCTAGGTTCCGCCTAGTGGTCCGCTGGGCGTTCGTCGGCCAGGATCAAGAGGTGGTCGACGACTATGGCGCCTTTGCCGCGGTCGAGCACTACCACTGGGTTCAGGTCGAGTTCGGTGAGGCGATCCCCCAGGGCGGTGGCCAGTGTTGCGGTGGCCATGACCACTTGGACCAGGGCATCCACATCCGCGGGCGGGCGACCCCGGGCGCCGTCGAGCAGGGGAAAGCCCTTCAGGGAGCGGATCATCTCGTTGGCATCAGCCTCATCCAACGGAAGCGGGCGCACAGATGTGTCGGCCAAGACCTCGGTGAACACGCCGCCGGTCCCCACCATGACGGCGGGGCCAAGGGTGGGATCGCGGGTCACCCCCACGATCATCTCAGTGCCGCCGATCACCATCTGCTGGACCTCCACCCCTTCGATGCCCGCATCGGGGGCGGCGGCACGGGCCCTGTCGAGCACCGTTTGAGCGGCCTGCTCCACCCCGTCAGGAGAGTCCAACCCCAATTGCACCAGACCGGCGTCGGACTTGTGGGGAAAGTCGGCCGAGGCGATCTTGACCGCTACCGGCAAGCCGATCTCCTCGGCGACCCTACGGGCATCGCCAGCCGACGGGGCTACTGCGCTGGCGGCTAGTGGCAAGCCGAAGGCCTGTATCAGCGCACCGGTGTCGGGCGCCTCTTCCCTCAGCGCGGCTTCGGCTGCCTCCGGCACCGCATCAGACAGCGGAGGGCGCACCCGGAAGCCCTGCCGGAGGCGTTGGTAGCGGTGATAGTCGGCCAGGGCGGCGAAACAGCCCCGAAAGGAGCGGAACAGCGGTATGCCGGACTCCACCAACCGGTCGAAACCCGGCTCATCCACTTTGAGCGAATTCCAGGTGGCGATTATCGGCCTCTTCACTTGGTCGACCAGGGCCACGATGTCGTCGCCCAGCAAATCGGTCATCGGGGGCACCGCACCGGTCACCCCTACCACCGTGTAACCCACCGCCGGGTCGTCGCAGATGTCCCGAATCACCTGTTGGCGGACCTCCGCAGGCTGGCTCACGATGAACGTGCCTCCGTTGTCCACCGGATTGGACACCGCGAGATAACCGGGAATGTGCCGGTGGAGCTTCTCCTGGGTTGATTCGGCCAGCCGGGGCACCGGAACGCCAGCCAACTCGGCCGCCTCGGCCATCAGCGTGCTTGATCCCCCGGAGATCGAATACAGCCCGGCCCCCTCAGCCACGTCCGGGCCCAGCTTGGCGAACAAGGCGGCCGTCTCCAGCAATTCGTCCAGGTCGCGCACCCGCACTACCCCGTACTGCTCGAACAACCCGTCAATGACCTCGTCCGACCCGGTGAGGTGACCGGTGTGCGACGACGCCATGCGCGATCCGGCGTCGGTGGCTCCGATTTTCAAGATCACCACCGGTTTGTGCTGGGCGTTGGCCGCCTCCAGCGCGGTGCGGAGCTTTTCGGCCGACCGGAACCCCTCGATGTAGCCAGCGATGACTGCGGTGTCGTCGTCGTAGGCGAAATACTCGATGAAGTCGCTCACCTCGAGGTCAACCTCGTTGCCGCACGGCACCTGGCGGCTGAAACCGATACCGAAGTGAACCCCCTGCATTATGGGCCGTCCGTTGTGGCCCGACTGGGTGACCACCCCGATCTTGCCCCCACGCAGCCTGGGCACCGCAGGTACCGGCTCGAAGGCGTTGGTGTTGGTGTTGGGGCCGAAGATGCGGATGCCGTTGCGGCGGCCGGCCTCCCCCAGTTCGGCCTCCAGCGCGGCCCCCTCGGGGCCGACTTCGCTGAATCCCGAGGAAAACACCAAGGCGTAGCGGACCCCGACGGCCCCACACTCGTCCACAACCTGGGCGCACGTCGCCGGTGGAGTGGAGATCACCGCCAGGCTCACCGGCTCGGGCACGTCGGCCACCGTCTCGTAGACCGGCACCGCCCCGATCGCTCCGCCCTTGGGGTTGACCAGATGCCAATTCCCCTCACCCCACCGGGAGTCCATCGCCGCCCGCAACCCGTCCTCGGTCTGGGTGCGGTCGACCCCGCCGATCACCGCCACCCCGACGGGATGGAAGAACTCCTCCAGGTCGACTCGCCTCTGGGCCATGGGAATCCGATGGTAGTGACCTCTCTGCCTCCGCCCTTCAGCGAGAGTCGGCCACCAAGCCCGGCACGCTACGCTGGCCGCCATGGAAATCGGCCACGTCTATGAGATGCCGCCCATGCGGCCCGACGATGCCCACACCACCTACTTCAACGCCGGGGTGCTCAAGATCGGGGTGGAGTATCGCAACCTCACCCCCGAGGCGCTGGTGGAGTACTACGGAGGCGACGAGGCCTACGTGGAGGAACTGCGCCGCACCGCACCGCTGGGGATCGAGGACCGGGGCGTGTCATTGCATGTATTCGACGCCGACGGCCAGTGGGAATACCTGCGCTTCGACCTCTTCGAGGACGCCCCCCACTACCACTACAACCACCGGGGCGGCGGGCGGAACCACATCATCCCCTTCGACGAGACTGCGCATGGCCCCATCGCCGAGTGGGCGGTGAGCAAGATCCGCTCCGGCCAGATTGCCCCCATGCTCACCCAGGCCGGGGCGCCCGAGCTGGCCGAGGGACTCGACGCCGGCGTGCTTGGCGACGTGGCCGATCAGGTGGCGGCCCACGCCGCCGAGCTCCAGGCTCGTTTGGCCGCCGCCGTTTAGCTGATCACGGCCTGGCGATCTAGCCGGCCAGCTCCCCGAAGTCCACCTGGCCGGTGATCATCGAGCCCTGGAAGGCGTTGTCGATGTTCACGTTCACCCCGGACACAAACGACGCTGCGTCCGAGCCCAGATAGGCCAGCAGGTTGGCCACCTCGGCCGCGGTCACGTAGCGGCCCCCGGCGTTGGCCGCCGTCCAGTCGATCATGCCCTCGCCCATGGTCTTCTTGAAATCGGGCAGCAGAGGGGTATCGATGGGGGCCGGGCAGGCACTGGCGATGCGCACGCCGTTGGCCAGCATCCCTTTGGCGGCCTGCATGGTGAAGATCTGCACGCACTCCTTGGAGAACATGTAGCCGTCGGCCACGACCTCGGGGTGTTCCTCCACCCAGGCCACTGACTTGTCCCAGTCGTCAATTGACAACAGCTCGGTGATCTCGGCCTGGTGGGCCGGCCAGTTCATCCCCGCAATGGAGGCGGTGTTGACCACCGCGCCCCCGGCCGGGATCTTGGGCAGCAGGGCGTCGGTCAGCCGCATCAGCCCCAGGGTGTTGACCTTCATCACGTCTTCGGGGGAGAAGGTGGCTGCGATGCCGGCGTTGTTGAACAGCACGTGCACCGGGGCGTCGATGGCCGCCGCCGCCTCGTCCACCGCCACCGGGTCGCCCATGTTGGTGGGGATGTACCGGGTGATCGGGCCCTCGGGCTCCTTGATGTCCAGCGCGGTGATCGACGCCGCTCCCAGATCGGACAACAATTCCACCAACGCGGCTCCCACGCCGGAGTAGGCGCCGGTGACCACGACGTTGCGGCCTTCGTAGCTCATGGGGTTCGACATCAGGGGCCTCCTGGGTGATAGCTCGGCTGGCGAATATTACTGCGCCAAGTATCGTTGGGGTCACACCGGCGAACGACGAAAACCGACGGAGGGCACCGTGAACCTGAACGACATGATCATGGTGAGCGTGGACGACCATCTGTGCGAGCCACCCGATATGTTCGACAACCATCTCCCCGCGAAATGGCGGGATGAGGCCCCTCGGGTGATCCACACCGAGTCGGGCGACGACGTGTGGTCGTTCAACGGCGCCATCATCCCCAATGTGGGCCTGAACGCGGTGGCTGGACGGCCCAAGGAGGAGTACGGCATTGAGCCCACTGCCTTCGACGAGATGCGCCCCGGGTGTTACAACGTCCACGATCGCGTCAAGGACATGGATGCCGCGGGGGTGTTGGGCTCGATGTGCTTCCCGTCGTTCCCCGGTTTTGCCGGCCGGCTGTTCGCCAACCACCCCGACAAGGAGTTCGCCGCCGACCTGATCCGGGCCTACAACGACTGGCACATACACGAGTGGGCCGGGGCATATCCGGGCCGGTTCATCCCCATGGCCCTGCCCATGATCTGGAGCGCAGAGGAGTGCGCCGCCGAGGTGCGCCGGGTGGCCGAACTGGGCTGCCACTCCATGACCTTCACCGAGAACCCGGCCAAGCTGGGCGAGCCCAGCTTCCACAGCGACTACTGGGACCCGCTGTGGCAGGCATTCAGTGACACCGGCTCGGTGTGCTCCATTCACCTGGGCTCCTCGGGCGAGATGGTCATCACCGCCCCCGATGCCCCCATGGACGTGATGATCCAGCTCCAACCCATGAACATCAGCCAGGCCGCTGCCGACCTGTTGTGGTCGCCCATCCCCCGCCGCTTCCCCGACCTGAAGATCGCCTTGTCGGAGGGCGGCACCGGTTGGATCCCCTACTTCATGGACCGGGCCGACCGCACCTACGACATGCACCACCTGTGGACCGGCCAGGACTTCGACAACCTGCTGCCCAGCGAAGTGTTTCGGCGCAACTTCCTGACCTGCTTCATCAACGACCCGGTGGGGGTTGCCCTGCGTCACGAGATCGGCATCGACAACATCTGCTGGGAGATGGACTATCCCCACAGCGACTCCACCTGGCCCAACGCGCCCGAACTGTTGGATGAGACGCTGACCGGAGTGCCCGACGACGAGGTGGACAAGATCACCCACCTCAATGCCATGTCCTGGTACCAGTACGACCCGTTCGCCCATCGGGACCGGGCCGACTGCACGGTGGGAGCGCTGCGGGCCTCGGCCGCCGACCACGACATCTCGGTGCGGTCGTTGGACAAGGGACGCCACCAGGGCAAAGACCGCGACCTGGCCAGGTTCACCACCCGGAACCAGGGCGTCAACCGCTGAGGCTGCGCTTACTCTGACCCCTCCTGCCCTCGGAGCTGTGCGCATCGGCATTGACACCGGGGGGACATTTACCGACGCGGTGGTGGTGACAGGCGCCGCGGAAGGATTTGTCCCAATCGGGCAGGGCAAGGCCTTGTCGACCCCCGGCGACCTCATCGCCGGGGCGCTGGCCTCGGTGGAGGCCGCCGCCGCTGATCTCAACCTGACCGCCCGTGCGGTTCTGAGCCAGGCCGACTCGGTCGACTACGCCACCACCGTCGGGCTGAACGCGCTCCTGACCGGCAGCGGAGCCCCCATCGCCCTCATCACTACCGAGGGATTCGAAGCCACTTTGCCGGTGGCCCGGGCGGCCAAAGTGGCTGGACTGTCCCCCGCCGAAGCCACCGAGGCCATCTGCTGGTCCAAACCCCCGATGCTGTTGAGCCGACGGCGGATAGTGGGAGTGCCTGAGCGGATCGACTCAGCCGGTGAGGTAGTGCGCCCGCTGGACGAGGCTGCGGTTGTCGCCGCGGTGGAGTCACTGCGAGAAGATGGGGTGACGAGCTTCGCGGTCAGCCTGCTGTGGTCAGTGGCCGACCCCCGCCACGAACACCGTGTCGCCGAATTGATCGGCCGAATCCACCCCGAAGCCCATGTGACGCTGTCGTCGTCTGTTCCCCGAATCGGCGAGTACGAGCGGACCATGACCGCGGTGCTCGACGCCTACGTCGCCCCGCTGGTGGCCGATGAGATTCAGGCGCTGGCTGATGCGCTGGCCGAACGAGGGTTTGCCGGCCAGCTCCGGGTCATGCAGTCCCGCGGCAACTCGTGTTCGGTTGGCGATGCCCTGCGATCAGTGGAGACGTTGCAATCCGGACCGGTGGCCGGCCTTTTGGCGTCAGCCAAGCTGGCGAATGCGCTGGGCCGTTCCGAGGCCATTGCCACTGATGTGGGCGGCACCAGCTTCGATGTGGGTCTGATTACCGATGGCGAGGTCACGGTGGCCCGTCGACCAATGATCGGGCGGTGGGCGCTGGCTCATCCCGTGGTTGAGGTGGTGTCGATCGGCACCGGCGGCGGATCGCTGGCCTGGATCGACCCGGTGCTGGGCAGCCTGCGGGTGGGACCGCAGTCGGCCGGCGCCCAACCTGGCCCGGCCTGCTATCGCCGGGGCGGGACCGCCCCTACCCTGACTGATGCGGCGGTGGCCCTGGGCCACATGAGCGGACTGGGCGGCGTGGTGGACCTGGACCGCGAGGCGGCGACTCTCGCTGTGGGGCGAGAGGTGGCTGCTCCATTGGGGTTGTCGGTTCCCGATGCCGCCGACGCGGTGGTGGGGGTGGCCTGTTCCCAAATGGCCGATCTGATCCGCCGAGTGACCGTGCAAAGGGGCCACGATCCCGCCGGTTTCGTCATGCTGGCCTACGGGGGTGCCGCCCCCCAGTACGCCACCCGCTACGCCGCCGAGGTGGGGGTGGGCGAGGTGGTGGTGCCGGCAGCCGCGGCATTGTTCTCGGCGCTGGGAGCGGCGGGCGGCAACATCGAGGCTGGATCGAGATCCTCCTTGACATCGGAACCGCCGATCGCCGGTCGCCGCGACGCCTGGTTCGACCACGAGATCGTCGACTGTCCGGTGTACGACGGCCCCCGACTGGCGTCCGACACCCGCCTCGAGGGGCCGGCGTTCATCGACCACCCATCCACCTCCATCGTGCTGCGCCCCGGCGACAGGGCGAAGATCACCGCGGAGGGCCACACCCGCCTGTTCCCGGGACCACCGTCATGACCGATGCCGCATTATTCGAAGTGCTGCGCAATCGGCTGTGGGCCATCAACGACGAAGCCGTGGACGCCATCGTGGCGGTGTCGGGGTCGCCTATCGCCACAGAGGGCAACGACTTCAATTCCGGCATCTTGACCGCAACCGGCGAAGTGGCGCTGGCCGGACCCTATGTACTGGTGCACGCCGCGGCGTTGGGCCAGGTGGTGCGCTACGTGATCGAGCAATTCAGCGAAGGCTCCGGCATCGGCCCCGGCGACATGTTCATCACGAACGACACCTACGTGGGCGCCCCCCACCAGCCGGATGTGATGGTGGTGGCCCCCGTGTTCCGAGGCGACGAGCTGATCGCCTGGTGCGGGTCATGCGTCCATCAGAACGACGTGGGCGGCCCCGTGCCGGGTTCGATCACCGTGGGGGCGACGTCCATCTACGAGGAGGCGGTGCCCATGGCCCCCACCCGCATCGTGGAGGGCGGGGAGCTGCTGGCCGACGTCGAGCAGGAGTACCTCGGTCGCTCCCGCACCCCGGAGCTGAACCGGCTCGACCTGCTGGGCCAGATCGAGGCCAACCAAGTGGTGGGCCGTCGGCTGAATGGGCTGTGCGATCGCTACGGCACCGACACGGTGGTGGCCGTGCTTGAAGGGCTCATCGACCGAACCGAGGTGGCAGTTCGCTCTCGCCTGGCCTCGTTGCCCAACGGGCGATGGCGTCACCGAGGGCTGGTGGAACACGATGGGATTGAAGATCGGGTGTACGAGATTGGCCTGACCATGACCAAGCAGGGCGACTCGCTGCATCTGGACTTCACCGACGCCAGCCCCCAAGCCCCGGCTCTGATCAACACCAGTCGGGCCATTACTTCCAGCTATGCCATGGCCGCGGTTATGACCGTGCTGGGCTACGGCCTGCCCTGGACGCCGGCCGCGTTTTGGCGGGTCATGGAGGTTGATACCACTCCGGGCACCATCGTGGACTGCCAGTGGCCGGCAGGCATGTCGATGGGGGTGACCGCTGCGGGCCAAGAAGTACGCACCGCAGTGAACGTCTGCCTCAGCCGGATGTTCGACGCCTCCGACGACCCGGCAGTGCGAAGTCAGATCTTGGCGTCGTGTGTGTCGGGATCGTTCACCCAGACCATCTCGGGCGCCTTCGACGACGGACGGGACTTCTCGGCCATGCTGCTCGACGGCCTGCCTGGCGGGTCCGGCGCCCGATGGGGAGGCGACGGTGCCGACACCGGCGGCTATCTCACCTCGCCAGCCGGGCTCTGCACCAACATCGAGACCAACGAGCAGCACTACCCGGTGCTCTACCACTACCGCCGGGAGCGGCCCGACTCCGGAGGCCCTGGCCGGTGGCGGGGCGGGGTGGGCCTCGAAAACGCTTACCAGTTGCACCGATCTTCCGGACCGGTGACCTCCACCGTGTTCGCCCACGGCCAGCAGCCGCCCACCGCGGCCGGCGTCGTCGGGGGGGAACCCGGTATGCAGCACACCGGGGTTTACGAGCGGTCCGACGGCGTAACTGAGGTGCCGCCCCCCAAGCAGGTGGGTCAGCTAGCTCCAAGCGACGTGTACGCCAACCTCTGCGGTGGCGGAGGCGGGGTGGGCGACCCCTTGGAGCGCGATCCCGCTGAGGTGGAGCACGATGTAGTCGAGGGATTGGTGACCGAGGCCGGCGCGGCCCGTGACTACGGCGTAGTAGTGGGCGACGAGACGGCCACGGAGGCACTGCGAGCCTCCCGGCGCCGAGGGCGCATTGGGCGAAACCCCACGCCACCATTGGATAAACCCCCCGCTGGTCGACGGCTCAGCTCTACCGTGGTCCTAACCAACGGTCGCTACCTATGCCGCCGATGCGGCCACAACCATGGCCCCACCACCGAACCGCTGGTCAGTCTGCTCAAGCTAGCCCGTTCCCCAGTCGGCGAACGCACGCCCTGGCCATCTGCGCGCCCTGGCGCCGACCGCTTTGAGATCCGCCGCCTGTTCTGCCCCGCCTGCGCCCTCCAAGTCGATGTCCAAGTGACCCTGGCCGACGCCCCCCTCCTGGAAACCGCCGAACTGCTCTAGAAGGGGCGACTATCCCTTGGCGGTGAAGGCCAGCAAGATTCCACCGGGTTGCGACATGAACACTCCGGAGACTTCGTCAGACCAGTAGAACCCATCTTTGTCCTTGGACAAGATGACTACCGGGACTTCTTCCGCGAACTTGCGCTGGAAGCGGCTGTAGGCCTCGTAGCGTTCTTCGAAGGTCAGCCCGTACCGACCTTGGGTTAGGGCAGCATCAAATTCGGGGAAGCAGGATCTAGTCCAATTTCTGTACCCCGCGATTTGACCGCATTTGCCATCCTCAACCGAGTCGCCGAAGTACAAGTCAAAGAAGCCATCGGGATCGTGTACCGGGGAGCCCCATGTGTTGGCGATCGACTGACCGCTGTACACCTCGGTCACCAACTCTCCGACCCCAACACACATCGGCGTAGCCTTGATGCCCACCGTTGCCCACATGGTCGCCAACGTCTCGACGATGCGGAGGTTCTCTGGAGACATCGTGCAGAGGGGCTCGAATTCCAGCGGCCCGCCCAACTCAGCCTCGCATTCCTCCAAAGCAACTGCCGCCGCCACTGGGTCGTAATCGGGAAGCATCGCGTGGGGCTCGAGCCACGGGGACCCCGGGGCCATCAAGGTGCGATCCATGGTTCTCACTCCGCCCCAAAGGAGGGTGTTCAAAGTGTCATAGTCGATGGCGTGTGCGACGGCCACCCGACACGCCCGAACGTTGAAAGGCGCCATTTCGCCATTTAGGAAAAATATGAAGCCGTAGTTGTCAATCCTGACAGTGGAATTCACGCCGTTAGCGGCAGCAAGCCTCAGAGTCTCATCATTGCCGTCATGCGCAATGTCAACATTGCCCTCACCAAAGGCGCTATACGTGGCTGCTGAGTTGACAATCGTCTTGAAAATCACCTTGTCCAAATACGGGCAGCCGTCCCGGAAATAGTCGGGATTGCGCACCAGCACCGCCTGGATATTCCCAACCCCAGATTCGAACATGAAGGGGCCAGCGCCCACTCCAATTGGGTTGTGGTTGATTTCAGCGTTGAGTCCCGTCACTGGATCCTGGCCACTTCGGTAGGCATATGGCGACATCATCCAGGCCAGTCGATCAGCAAAGATCTGTGGGAACGTGGCGTCGCCGCGTGCGGCAGTGATGTTTACGGTTAGGTCATCTATCTTCTCGATCGAGGAAATCCGGGATGCCTGGTACCCGTAACGAGATCGGACCGCCGGATTCTTGTGATACTCCACATTCCAAAGGAATGCATCGGCATCAAGCGGCGTTCCATCCGTAAAATTGACGCCCTCTCGCAGCTTTAGCGTGAACACCTGATTGTCCTCGGTGGTGATGCTCTCGGCCAGACCTGGGACAAGTTGCCCGGTTGTGAGGTCCAAGTAAAAGAGGGCGTCGTACAGGGCCGTCATCCGAGTTGCCCCCGAAGGGTTCATGCCATCGTCATGTGCTGGATCCCAGCCCTTCATACCTGACGGTACGCCTATGGTCAGAGTGCCTCCCCGAGGCCGGTCATCGGTGCACTCGGTGGTGAGGATGGCACCATCTATGCGGCCGGTATTTCCGGTGGGAACCGGCCCAGAATCCACACCCTCCGACGATTCAGTCGGGTCGGGCTGGCTACCGCAGCCGTCGGGCACGATCTCGGTGTCCACGTTGAACAGGCAGCGGTAGGTGTTGAGCAAGGACTCCTGGGCAACCACCAATTGGTCGCGAATCTCTATCTCTGACGAAGTGGGCACGCCCTCAAACACATCAGGCGGGATAGGGCCCGTAGCAGGCTGCCCGTCGACGCATCCTCCAGGTACCACCCCAATGTCGATGTTGAACAGGCAGCGATAGGTGTTAAGCAACGACTCCTGCGCCGCGATCAGGTTGTTACGGAAATTGATCTCTTCCAGAACAGTTGGCTCTTGAGCCGCCGCCCCGCCCGACACCGGGGCCACAACGCCGACAAACAGCGATGCCACCAGCAAGACGCCCTTCAACCTGAACTTCACGCCCAGAACGATAGTAAGCCTGATTATCGCATGACGGAGCCGCCGGCGACGGTGATGCATTCGCCGGTGATGAACGAAGCCTCGTTGGAGAGCAGGAAGGCGATCACCGCGGCGGTTTCATCGGGGTCTTGGAGGCGGTTGAGGGCGATTTTGGACTGCACCCACTGGTCGCGGTCGCCGCCTGACTGGGCCACGGTCTGAGCAAGGTAGGGGTGGCCGCTGTCCGTCGCGTCGGGATCTACGCCCAGCGGGCGCACACCGTTGACCCGGATTCGGTACGGCGCCAGTTCCATGGCAAAGGCCGAAACCAGCCGGTCTACCCCAGCTTTGGCGGCGGCGAATGCCGACGTTCCAACATCCGCGGCCACGGTGGCATACGACGACAGCAGCACAACGGACCCGCCGTCTCCCTGCTCGACCATCTGACGGGCTGAGGCTTGGGCCACCAAGAACGCTCCAGTGAGGTTCACGTCCGTCGATCGCCGCCACGACGCCTCGGTCAGCTCCAGCAGCGGCGCCCACCCCATTTCGGGACCCAGCCCGCCAGCCACGTTTACCACCAAGTCGAGCCGCCCCAACTCCTTGGCACACCGCTCGACTGCCTCGTTTACCTGGGCAGCGTCGGCTACATCAGCTTCAAGCCGCAGAGCCGCCTGTCCCTCGGCCCGCACCGCCTCAACGGTGGCATCCAGCGCCTCTGGCGATGCGCAAGCCGAATCCGGATGACCAACCTCCACCCGATCGGCGCAAGCCACGTCGGCCCCGGCCCGAGCCAGCCGCACCGCCACCGCCCGTCCGATCTCGGGAGGACAGGCCGCCCCCATCACCAGCGCTACCTTCCCGGCAAAGTCGTGCATCCCTTCAGCATCCCCCAGCCACGATGTCGGCATCCACACCGAGCGGTTTCTCCTTCCAATCGCGCCACAACCCGCAATTAGGGTGGCCGGGTGCAGGTGGGGGCGGCCCGGTATCAGATGGCGGGTGGGATCCACCAGATCCCGGTGCCCGGTGCGGCCGGGCATCTCCACGCCGCGGCATTCGCAGTAACCGGGCCTGATCCCTCGGCGGCCCTAGAAGATGTGGGCGCCGGGGTGATGGTGTGCTTGCTAACCGACGCCGAAATTGCCATGCGATTTCCCGACTACCCCGCGTGGCTGGATAACCCTGCTCCTCACCAGGCCATTCATGTACCGATGGTCGATCAAGAGGTAGCCGGCGACGACGAGGTTCGAAAGCTGGTGGGTGACATCAACCAGCACCTAGACCAGGGCACCGGGGTGATGGTCCACTGTGGGGCCGGTTACGGCCGGGCCGGAATCGTGTGCATCTCGGTGCTCACCTCCCGGGGAATGGACCTCGAAGGAGCGGTGGCCGCGGTGCGAGCCGCCCGGCCCGCAGCGGGACCCCAGTCCCATTCGCAGGAGGCTCAGATCGCCCGCTTAGCCGCTGGAGTGTAAAAGGCCGCTGCTCACATGCCGCCGGCGATCTTGTAATCGTGGCCGGTGACGTATGAGGCCGCATCAGAGGCCAGGAACAGGGCCAGTCCGATGATCTCGTCGCAGTCGGCCACCCGCTTCATCATCGTGGCCCGCCCTGATCGTTCGGGAAACTCGGGGTCGAATCGCATGGATCCCTTCATCATCTCCGACATGAAGGGCCCCGGCACCAGGGAGTTGACCCGCACGTTCAGCCCAGCCCACTCCCCTGCCATGGCCCGGGTGAGGTTGTGCAGCGCCGCCTTGCTGGAGGTGTAGATCCCCACACCGGGGCCACCGCCGTATGCGCCCATGGTGGTCACGTTGATGATCGACCCGCCGCCAGCCTCCCCCATGCGGGGGGCCACTAGCCCGGCCAGGCGGATCGGCCCCTTCACGTTTACCGCGTACACCTTGTCGAAGTAGGCCTCCGTGCAATCAGCCACCGTGACCGGTGCGGGGTTGATACCGGCGTTGTTGACCAGCACATCCAACTGGCCCAATTCGTCGTACACCCGGTCGACCAGGGCGTCAATCTGGTCCCACTCCCCCATGTGGCAGGCGATGCCCCGCACCGTTTCGCCTCCTAGCTCATCATTCAGCTCAGCGGCGGCCTCGTCGCAGCCCTCTTGACGCCGTCCGGTGATCACCACCTCGGCCCCAGCCATGGCATAGCCCTTGGCAATGGACCGGCCGATGCCCTTGGTCCCCCCGGTGACCACCGCCACTTTCCCCGTCAAGTCGAACAAACTGCTCATGGCCTGATCTTACGAACCACCGTCTGGCTGACTGCCATGCAGGGCTGCCACAGCGGCAGCCTGCTGGCATAAGGGTCAGTAGATCCCCAGTTCCAAACCGGCGGCCAGGGTCATGCCCAATTCCCGGCAGGCCTCCAAGTGGTCGTCGGTCAGCTCGCCTGTGGCCACCACCGGCGGAGCCACCGCCTTCCACCCCAACCCGGTGACCAGAGGCTCCACCGCCCGCACCGCACCGGTGCCGTCGTTGCCGGCCCGCACGAACAGGCCATAGGGCCGGCCTCGGGTGTGGTCCAAGCAGTCGTAGTACACGGTGTCGAAGAAGTGCTTGAGGGCGCCGCTCATGTAGCCGAAGTTCTCCGGGGTGCCCAGCAGGTAGCCGTCGGCGGCCATCACATCGTCCGGGGTGGCATCGAGCGCAGCCACCTCCAACACTTCCACACCATCGATGTCGGGATGGCTGGCCCCGGCCACCACCGCCTCGGTCATGGCTTTGGTACCGCCGGTCTTGGAGTGGGACACCACCAGCACTCGCATGCTTCCGACGGTACTCCCCCCTCAGAGTCCTTGCGGGCTAACTGGCGGCAGTACCCACGTCCATGGAGGCGAATCGGCGGGTGCTCACCAGCCAGGCGGCCAGCACCACGATGGTGGCTGCGCTGATCGACACCGTGACTCGGGGGCCGATCCAGTCGTACAGCGCCCCTTGGATCATGGTGCCCACGCCGATGGCCACGTTGATCACCATCAGGTACAAGGCGATGACCCGACCCCGCATGGACTCCTCCACCTGGAGCTGGATGACGGTGTTCAGCGTCGAAGCGGTGGCGAGGTGGCAGCCGCCGAGGATGAGTAAGAACACAATGGCCATGGCATACCAGGGCGCCAGTCCGAATCCAGCCAGCGCCAGCCCATAGATGCTCAGCCCAATACCCAGCAGCCGGGACCGGGCGGTGAACTGACCCCTTCCGGCCACCAGGGGGAAGAAGATGATCGATCCGATGCCGGTGCCGGCGGCCAGCAGGCCCAGCTGCCAACCGCTGGTGTTGAACTCTTCTTCGGCGAAAACCACGATTAGGAAAATGATGGGCTGGGCACAAGTAGCGGTAATGAGCACCGTCTTGAATGCCCTTTGGATGCCCGGCTGGGTTCTCCAGTAGCCCACCACCTCGCGCAGATCGGCGAACACCCTGATGGGAGGCGGGTCGTCGGGCAAAAGGCGGGGCACCTGGATGAGCACCACGGTAAACAGCACCGCAAAAAAGGAGACCCCGTTGGCGAAGAACACCCAGCCCGGTCCGAAGAATCCCAACAGCACGCCGCCCAGGGCCGGCCCTACTGCCCGGGTGGCCTGGAACTGGGTGGAGTTGAGGGTCACCGCGTTCAAGAGCAGCTCTTTGGGCACCAGTTCGGCGATGAAGGCCTGCCAGGCGGGCAGCATAAACCCGTTGAGGATGCCGTAGCCCCAGGCCAACAGCATGTAGATCACCGGCGAGCGCACACCCGCCGCCCACAGGGCGGCAAACCCGAAGGCCCCCACGCACAGCAAACTCTGAGTCACCAGGATGATGCTGCGGCGGGGCACCCGGTCGGCCAACGGCCCGGCCCACAAATTGGTGAAAACCGTCATTATCATTTGGGTGATCGCCACCAGTCCGACCCACGCTCCCCGGTCGGTGATCTCGTCGATCACATAGGCCAGCACCAGAATCTGCATCCACGTTCCGGTGTTGGAGACCAACGCCCCAAACCAGAACAACCGGAAGTTGCGCAACCGCAAGGCCCGAGTCGAAGCCCGAAACCCCGATCGATCAACCACCCAGCGACCCTACCCCCGCCCGGCAATCGGCAATACCTCCACAAGTTGGATCCGTACGGTGCTACCGTACAATCAATGCCTGTGAACCCAGTCGAAATCAACATGACCCCATCGCATCCGGGCGATTTCGTTCGCACTGAGATCATCGAGGAACTCAGTCTGAGCGTTTCGAAAGCGGCCGAGATCTTGGGGGTCCGCCGAGCAACCCTGTCCGACTTGTTGAACGGCAATGCCGCCCTATCAGCAGAAATGGCACTCCGTCTTGAGAAGGCTTTCGACGTAAGCATGGAGATGCTCCTGCGGATGCAGGCCTGGTACGACGCGGCGATGATGCGAGCCCGAGCTGACGAGGTCGATGTCAAACGATACGAGCCCGTGTAGCCGTGAAGATGAAGATCGGAGAGCCGGATGCCCACCGCGAGGGCAGACTCACACTCTCGGGGTGACCAGCGCTATTTCCGCTGACCTAGTGTCAAAAACCGTGCATGCATGGTCTGCTCCGAGCGGCAACACGGCCGCGTTTGGAGAGCGGCCGTGACGACGGTGGTCGAACTCGACCGCGTTTCGAAATCGTTTGGGGACCAGTCGGTCTTGCGGGAGCTCTCGTTTTCCATCGAGCGGGGTGAGATCTTCTGCCTGCTTGGACCGAACGGTGCGGGCAAAACCACCACTTTGGAGATCCTCGAGGGATTCCTCGAACCTGATTCCGGATCGGTCCAAGTCCTCGGGTGTGATCCACTCACATCTGGTGAAACGCTCCGACCGAGCGTGGGGGTTGTGCTGCAAGAGAGCGGGTTCCCGAAATTCTTTCGGGTGGGAGAGATGATCGACACCTGGCGGTCCTACTACGACGATCCGCTGCCTTACGACGATATTCTCGACCTTGTCGATCTGCGTAGCGACGAGGCGAAGTTGGTACGAAAACTCTCCGGGGGGCAGCGTCGCCGACTCGATTTCGCACTGGCGGTTGCCGGCGACCCGGAAGTCATCTTCCTTGACGAGCCGACCACGGGCTTCGACCCAGAGGCGAGGGCGCGCTGTTGGGAAGCCATCGCCAGTCTGCGAGAACTAGGCAAGACCATACTGCTGACCACCCACTATCTAGACGAGGCCGAACGCCTTGGTGATCGAATTGCAGTGCTCTTGGACGGCGCGGCCGGAGCGATCGGCAGCACCCAGGAACTGGCTCAGCTAGCCAATCTGGGGGTGACGGTCTCGTTCCAGACGACGGCCGAAGTTGCTGAGGAGCTTGCTCGCGAGTTCCCCGGGCTCAATGCAGCCGACGAGTCTGTGGACGGCCAGATCGACAATGTCCGCGCCCTCACTCGTCGACTCGAATTGCTCGACGATCACGCGTCGCAGCGGGCATTTGCCAGTCTCCGAGTTCAGCCTCCGAGCCTTGAGCAGGCCTACCTCTCGCTGGTCGGCAGGCAATCGCTCCCGACAGATTCGAGATCGCAATGATGTCGATCCTTGTCCGAATGGGTCGCCAGGCCAAGCTCGAACAGCGGGCCTTCTGGCGGAACCCCGACTATGCCTTCTTCACCTTTCTGCTGCCGCTCTTGTTGCTGGCGTTGCTCGGTTCCGTCAACTCAGGGGACGAGATCGGCGACCGGACCGACATCAACGCCATTGACTTGGTGGTGCCCGGAGTGGTCGCCTTCGCGGTAATGGTTTCCGCCTACGCCAACCTGGCATCTCGTCTGGCTGTTCTCAGGGCCGATGGGGTCTTGAAGAGGATTAGAACTACGCCGCTCGATCCGCGGGCGTATCTCACCGCGCAGCTCCTCAGCACCTTGGTCACCACCCTGTTGGCCAGTGCCGCCACCATCCTTCTGGGATTCGTCGCCTTCGACGTCTCACCCCGAGCCGAAGGAGTGCTCGCTCTCGCCCTCGGGCTCGTTCTCGGCATCATCTGCTTTGCCGCCCTCGGACTCGCCCTCAGTTCGGCCATCTCCCATGCTGATGCCGCCGGTCCCATCACCCATGCCACCTACCTCCCCCTGGCATTGGTCTCTGGTGTCTTCGATCCCAGCATCAACATCCCCGGCTGGCTGGAGACCCTGGTTTCCCTCTTCCCCGTCCAAGCGCTCGTCGAGCTCCTGGTGGCGGCTTACGACCCGACGGCCGACGGTGTGCCCCTCGGGGCCTCATTGGTGCTGGCTATTTGGGGAATAGGTGCCATTGCCATCGCCATGCGGACTTTCAGCTGGGTCCCGTCGCGGAACTAGACCGTCTAGGCCGCACCGCTAGGCTTCGCGGCCGTGCGAGCATGGCGTGTTCATCAATACGGGAGGCCGTCGGAGGCTCTGCGGCTGGATGACATCGAGGAGCCGGAGCCGGAACCGGGCAAGATCCGAGTGGCGCCCACTCGGACGGTGCTGAACTTCAACGAGATCGACGGCTGCCACGGGCGCTACCGCACCGTGAACCCCGAGCTCCCCTACACCTTGGGCATGGAGGTGTTGGGCACGGTTGACGCCGCTGGGGAGGGAGCCGAGGAGTGGCTCGGACGCCGGGTGCACGCCACCGCCGAGAGTGCCTTCGGAGGCTACGCCGACAAGGTGATCGCCCAGCCCGACATGGTGTTCGACGCCCCCAAATCGCTCGACGACACCGAGGCGGCCGCCTTCTTCTTTCCGTTCCATTTGGCCTGGCTGGGTTTGCACGAGCGGGGTCAGGTCCAGCCCGGGGAGTGGGTGCTGATCCACGCCGCGGCCGGCGGGGTGGGTTCGGCCGCAGTGCAGCTGGCCGTCGACGCCGGGGCCCGGGTGATCGGCACTGCGGGCAGCAAGGCCAAGTGCGAGTTCGTGCGCTCCCTGGGGGCCGAAGCCGCGGTGAACTACCGGGACGGGGACTTCGCCACCGAAGTGCGGGACATCACCGGTGGGTCCGGAGTCGACCTGGTGTTCGACGGCGTAGGGGGCGAGGTCACCGAGGCTTCGCTGCGGTGCATGACTCGGGGCGGGCGGCTGATGATCATTGGCTTTGCCAGCAAGATCGAGGCCGAGGATGCGGTCGGCCTCCCCCCGAGGCTGCTGTGCTTCTCCCAAGTCTCGATCGGAGGGGTGCTCTTGGCCTACAGCGGCAACCCAGCGGTCTATGGCGGCATGGCCGGGTTCAACATCAACCCCCGATCGTTGGGCGACCAGATCCACGAGGAGCTCTGCGGCCGGCTAGCCGAGGGCCGGATCGCCCCGTTGGTGGGCGGAACGGTGGCCTTCGAGGAGCTGCCCATCGCCCTGGAGCAGATGGAGGACCGCCTCACCACAGGGCGCATTGTGGTGGTCTGTTGATCCAAGCCCGGTTCTAGTCCTGCCGGTGGTCTGCTGATCGCTGCACCCTGTTGTGGTCGATTGCCAAGCAAACAAGCCAAAATAGAGCCATGACCGAGCTCGGATATCTCGCCTTTGACGCCGACAACCACTACTACGAGGCCACCGACGCCTTCACCCGCCACATCGACCCCAAGATGGCCAAGCGCTGTATGCAGTGGGCCGACATTGGGGGTAAGCAGCGGCTGATCGTCGGTGGGCGGATCAACCGGTTCATCCCCAACCCAACCTTCGACCCGGTGGCCAAGCCCGGCATCCTCGACGAGTACTTCCGGGCCAAGACCTCGGCCAGCGACATGCGGGAGGCGTTCGGCGAGCTCGACCCCATCAGCCCCGCCTATCGCAACCGCGACGATCGGCTGGCTCTCATGGACTCCCAGGGGCTGGGCGGCTGCTTCTTGTTCCCCACCTTGGGCGTGGGCATGGAGGCCTGCCTGGAAGACGACCTTGGCGCCATCACCGCGGCGTTTGGGGCGTTCAACCGCTGGTTGGACGAAGACTGGGGCTTCTCCTACCAGGAGCGCCTGTTCACCGCCCTGTATCTGAGCCTGGTTGACGTGGACTGGGCGCTGGGCGAGCTGGAATGGGCCATCGGCCGGGGCCTGCGGCTGGTGAACTTCCGGGCCACCTCGGTGCCCGACGGCCACGGCAACTACCGCTCTCTGGGCCATCCCGCCCACGACCCGGTGTGGCAGTACCTCAATGACCACGGAGTGTGCGTGGCCTTCCACTCCGGCGACTCCGGCTATTCGTTCATGAACCACCGCTGGGGGCTGGGCACCGAGACCGAGGCCTTCCGCTACAACCCCCTCCAGAGTCTGCTGTCGCACTCCCCCATCAGCGACACCATGGCATCGCTTCTAGCCGACGGCGTGCTGGTGCGGTTCCCCAACCTGCGGGTGGCCACAATCGAGACCGGCTCGTACTGGGTACGGCCCCTCATCCAGAAGCTGGCCAAGACCTACGGCCAGCACCGCCACGCCTTCGAGGAAGACCCGGTGGAGACCTTCCGCAACCAGGTGTGGGTGTCGCCCTATTACGAGGACGACCTGCACGAACTGGCCGGGCTGATCGGCACCGATCACATGCTGTTCGGCTCCGACTTCCCCCACGCCGAAGGACTGGCCAACCCGGTGTCGTTTGTGGACGACCTCTACGGGTTCAGCGACGACGACATCCGCCGCATCATGTGCGAAAACGGCGCTGGCCTGTCGCGGCTGGCCGTCTAGCCCAGACCACCGCCCGGCGAGAGTTCACCACCCGATTGAAAGGGGCCTCCCATGGCCTGGGATTTTGAGACCGAACCCGAGTACCAGGAGCAGCTGGACTGGTCCCGGGCGTTCCTCGATGAGCACATCCTTCCGCTGGAGCCCATCGAGCTGGAGGTGACCGACGAGCAGTGGAAGGCGCTGACCGCCCCGCTGAAGCAGCAGGTCAAGGACCGGGGCCTGTGGGCCTGCCATCTCGACCCGGAGCTGGGAGGCCAGGGCTTTGGCCAGGTGAAGCTGGGGTTGATGCACGAGATCCTGGGCCGATCGTCGATCGCCCCGGCCATCTTCGGAAACAACGCGCCCGACTCCGGCAACGCCGAGCTTCTGGCCATCGGCGGCAACGAGGAGCAGAAGAAGCGCTGGATGGAGCCGCTGCTGGCCGGCGAGCTGCGCTCGGGGTTCTCCATGACCGAACCCGACACCGCCGGGTCCGACCCCACCTTGTTGGAGACCAATGCAGTGCGCGACGGCGACACCTGGGTGATCAACGGCCACAAGTGGTTCACCTCGGGCGGATCAGGGGCCGACTTCCTGATCGCCATGGTGGTGACCAACCCCGATGTCCACCCGTATCAGGGATCGTCCATGATCGTGGTGCCCACCGACACCCCCGGTTTGGACATCGTGCGGGATGTGCCCAACATGCACCACCCCTATCCGGGCCAGTTCGCCCGCCATCCCCTGGGCCACTCCGAGGTGATCTACAACGACGTGCGGGTGCCGGCTGAGAACTTGATCGGCGAGCCCGGCGACGGGTTTGTGCTGGCCCAAAAGCGCCTCGGCCCCGGCCGCATCCACCACGCCATGCGCTGGATCGGCCAGTCGCAGCGGGCGCTGGACATGATGTGCGAGCGGGCTCTGTCCCGATTCGCCCACGGCAGCCTTTTGGCCGAAAAGCAGATGGTGCAGGACTTCATCGCCGAGACCCGCATTGATATCGCCTCGGCCCGGCTGCTGTGTCTGCACGCCGCCTGGCACATGGATAAGCACGGCTCCTCGGCGTCGCGCACCGAGATCGCCATGATCAAGGTGTACGGCACCAAGATGCTGTTCAACGCCATCGACCGCTCCATCCAGGTCCACGGCGCCCTGGGCTACTCGGCCGACATGCCCCTAGAGGAGATGTACCGCAACGCCCGTGCCTCCCGCCTGGTTGACGGGGCCGACGAGGTGCACAAGGTGTCCATCGCCCGCCGCACCCTCAAGGAGTACGCCGCGGTTGACGGCTTTCCCACCGAGCACATCCCCACCCGCCGAGCCGCCGCCCTGGAGCGCTTCGCCGAGCACCTCGACATCGAGGTAATGAACAGCTAGCTCCGGCTCAACGGGGTAGGGAGGCCGGTAGCCTTTGGGGATGTCCAAGCCGCTGGCGCTGCGCTTTCTGCGGTCGGCCAGCGATGCCGATCAGCTGCCCGAGTCCCGTTGTGAGGTGGCGCTGGTAGGCCGGTCCAACGTGGGCAAGTCATCGCTTCTCAATGCAGTGGCCAACCGCAAGGGCCTGGCCCGCACCTCTAAGGCCCCGGGGGCCACCCGGCTGCTCAACATCTTCGAGCTGGAGGGCGAACCCGGCCGCTGGCTGGTGGACCTGCCCGGCTACGGCTTCGCCAAAGCCCCCAAGGCCGACCGCTACCGGTGGCAGGAGATGATGGACGGGTACCTGATCGACCGGCCCGCGCTCGTGCAGGTGCTATTGCTGATCGACGGCCTGATCGGCCCCACACCGTTGGATCTTCAGACCGTGGAGTGGCTGACCCACCACGAAGTTGCCCTGCGCCCGGTGGCCACCAAGGCCGACAAGGTGAAGTCCTCCCAACGCGGCGCCCGTCGAAACGAGCTGGCCCAGGGCCTCGGCGTCGCTCCCGGCGATGTACTGTGGACCAGCGCAGCCAAGGGCCAAGGCGTACCCGAATTGCGAGCCGAGTTGGCTGCCGCTCTGCGCCTCAATCCCTGAGCGAAAACCCCACCGCGGCCTCCAGCTCAGTAAGCGCCTCGTCGACATCCACCACCTTGATGGTGGTCATCCCCATGGCTCGAGCCGGCTTGAGATTCACCCCCAGGTCGTCGAGGAACACGCACTCCGACGGCTCCACGCCCAGCGCCTTGCAGGCCATCGCGTAGAACGCCGGGTCGGGCTTCCGAACCCCCACCACGGACGACTCGATCACTACGTCGAACCACTCCAGCACCTGGGCCAGCTCCGCTGACCGATCTGAAGACCCCATCGGCGAGTAGTTATTGGTCAAGAGCCCCGTCTTCAACCGCTCCGAACACCGCCGAACCGCCTCAGCCATGCTGGGAATCAGCTCCCCACCCAGGCTGTTCAACACCGCCGTCCCGTCCACCCGAAACCCCAGTGCCGCCGCCTCTGCCTCAAACGCCTCGGCGAATTCGTCCAGCCCAATCTTCCCCCGCTCCATCTGTGCCCAGGCATTGCTATCGGGATCAGTCGAATTGATCCGCCGAATCAACCCATCCGGCAAACCATTGGCCCGCTCATAAGCCGCAAACCCCTCCCACGGCCCCGACACGATCACCCCACCCATGTCAAACAACACCGCCTCAATCACCGAACGACCTCATCGAGTTGAACTATCCAGCATTGGTTACTGCCGCGGGCGGACGGAGGCGGGGGTGAGGGTGGACGCTGTCGGGACGCCGATTAGGGCGAGGGTGCGGTTTAGGTCTTCGGTGAATTGGTCGATGAGGTGGTCGACGCCGGGTTCGCCGGCGGCGGCCAGGGCGTAGAGGTAGGGGCGGCCGAACATCACCGCATCAGCGCCGAGAGCGAGGGCCATAGCGACGTGGCTTCCCCGGCGCACGCCGCCGTCGCAGATGATGTCGATGTCGTCGCCCACGGCGTCGGCCACCTGGGGCACCAACTCCAGGATGGGCGGTGCGCCGTCGAGCTGGCGGCCGCCGTGGTTGGACAGGATGATTCCGTCCACGCCCTGATCTGCCGCCATTTGGGCATCGGCCACCGATTGCACTCCCTTGAGCACCAGCTTTCCGGCCCAGCGCTCCCGGAGCCAGTCGAGGTCGTCCCACGACAGCTCCTGGTTGAACTGGTTGTGGGCGAACTCGGCCAGGCCCAGCGCCGAGCTGCCGTCGTAGCCCTGCACTCCGGTCAGGTTGGCGAAGGTGATCGGGTCGGACCGCAGCAGCGACCACGTCCATCCCGGTCGGCGCAACCCGTCCAGCACCGTATCGGGCCCCAGCGTGGGCGGCAGGGTGAAGCCCCGGCGCACGTCTCTCTCCCGGCGGCCGAACACCGGTGTGTCCACCGCCACCAGCAGAGCCTCGTAGTCGCAGTCGGCCGCCCGCTGGAGCCAATCAGCCACCAACCCCCGGTCCCGCCAGAAGTAGAGCTGGAACCACAGCGGGCCGTCGCTCACCTCTCTGATCTCTTCGATGGAGCGGGTGCTCAGGGTAGAAAGCGAATAGGCGATCCCCTTCCGGGCGGCGGCCCGGGCCACGGCCAGCTCCCCGTCGGGGCACACGATGCGGGTGAACCCGGTGGGCGCCAGCGCGAACGGCACTGGATGGCGCCGGCCCAACAGGTCCACCGAGGTGTCCAGCTCCGACACGTCGCGCAGCACTCGGGGCACGAACTCCCACTGGTCGAAGGCCGCGGCGTTGCGCTCCATGGTCAGCTCGTCTTCTGCTGCCCCATCGATGTAGTCGAACACTCCCGCCGGGAGCTGCCGCCGGGCCAGTTCCCGCAGGTCAGCCACCGACGCCGCCCGGCTCAACCGCCGCTTGGCCCGATTGGGCTCGAGGCGCCGAAACCGCGCTACCGACCGCAGCGTCCGAATCATGCCCACAGTCTGAACTTACAGCGGCTCTGCTCGCCGCCCCTCAATCGGGATTGTGGGAGCATTGCCCATGATGGGCACTGACTACTGGCGGGAAGGCTACGTCATCCGGCGCCAGTTGGTGCCCGAAGAGATGATCGACACCCTCAACCGGAGATTCGCCGACATCGCCGAGGGCATCGTCGCCCAAGCTCCCAACATGCAGATAGCCCGCAACGTGGAGGTGGCCAAGGGATTTGTCACCCCCCGCACCCCGGCCCACGGCATCGCCAAGGTGAACTTCGTGAATGGCGACCCGGTGCTGTCCCGCTACGCGCACTATGAGCCGATCATCGACCAGGTGGAGGATCTTATCGGCGACGACCTGATCGCCTTGAACAGCATGTACCTGAACAAGCCCACCGATGTCGACGGCCGCCACCCCCTGCACCAGGATCTGCTCTACTTCCCCCTTCGTCCCGCCGACCGCATCGTGGGGGTGTGGACGGCGCTCGACACGATCACCCGGGAAAACGGCTGCCTGGTGGTGTTGCCCGGCACCCACACCGGTGAACTCCTCGAACACGACTACCCCGACTGGGAGCACAAGAACTTCCTGTTCTTCGGGGCCAAGGGCATCAACGTCGACCAGCGGGTCCACCTAGAGATGGACCCCGGCGACACCTTGTTCTTCCATCCCCTGCTGGTCCACGGCTCTGGCTACAACCGCACCGACGACCTACGCCGGGCCATCGCCGTCCACTACGCCAGCTCCCACTGCGAAGACATCTGGCACGGTGAGACCAAAA
Organism: Candidatus Poriferisocius sp.; assembly: GCA_965208545.1. Classification (GTDB taxonomy): domain Bacteria; phylum Actinomycetota; class Acidimicrobiia; order Acidimicrobiales; family Bin134; genus Poriferisocius. The sequence goes on from OZ242341.1 coordinate 2,414,307, forward strand.
CCATCGGCAACTTCGACCCCCGCCTAGACATCCGCCTAGTTAGAGGCCAAGACCCTCACCACTACGCCCATAACCCCGCCACATCAAGCTGAGGCCTTACCCCCGTACGCAGAATTGAACTTTGCCTGAAGCCACGGCCCGGCTTTCACGGTGCCATACCTGGCCGGGTTGGTTGCACTGACGCAGGTATCGATTGGGGTCACCTCGGTGTGCCAATTCGGCAAATGGAAGAACGCAATCGCATAGCGGTGCTCGCGCCGTGCCCGCTCGATTGCCGGGAGAGCCACGCGGTGACGAGTAGAGCGCCATCGATCGTTGGTCCATTGCGCGAGGAGGTCGCCAGTGTTGATCACGAAGCAGCCGTCGATTGGCTCGACCGGAACCCAATGGCCTTCGACGTGTTCAACTTCGAGTCCTCCAGTGCCCGCACCCGGCAACAGGATTGTGAGGGTCCCGTAGTCAGTGTGAACCCCGGCTCGCAGCTGGCCCTCCTCCGCGGGCTGGGTGACGGGTGGGTAGTGAATGCCACGAAGCGCGGCCAGGTGTTGGTCAATCGATGGTTCGAAGTGCATTGTCGGCAGGTGGAGGGCTTCGGCCATCAGTTGAAGGATGCGCCCGGCAAGGTCCTCCATCGCGTCGTAGTACGCCTCCAAGGCCGGACGGAAGGTGATTGGGTGTGACGGCCAGAGTCGATCGTTGCCCCCGAACGCGCCAGTGGGATCAGGGTGGTGTTTGGGGGGTGCCACGTTGAAGGTCTCTTTGAGATCCGGGGGAGTCGCTTGCCCCAAAGACGCCGCAAGGGTCTCTTGTTGGGGCGGGTGGTAGCCATAGGGATGGTTCGCGTCCGTCGGGTGGTGCCCAGTCATCTTGACGTCGTGGGATTGACCGAAGAACGCAACGATCTCATTCCAAGCGGTGTCGATCGTGTGGCTGTCGACGCCATGGCCAACAACGGCGAAAAACCCAACGTTCGCTGCGGCGTCATCGATCTGGCGTACGACCGAGTCGCGTGAGCCACTCAGGTCTACGACCGGAATGCTCATGGCCATAGATCCTCCCTCAGCCTCTGGCCAATTATGCCCCGCATTACAGTGTCGGCATCACCCGCTCATCGGTCGCGACCCACCTCAGCAACCTCACGGCTCAAGGCAAGGAAAAGGGGCGCGGCTACGTCGTGGCCGACGAGGCCTATGTTGTCGTCGTTGGCGGAGCGAACGTCGACATCGAGGGCCGGAGCTCCACACCGCCACTGCCAAACGAATCGAACCCTGGTGCCGTCGCGATCTCGGCTGGTGGCGTCGCCCGCAACATCGCCGCGAATCTCGCCTCGACCGGACTCCAAACCCACCTGATAACCGCCCTCGGAGAGGACGACCACGGCCAACTCATCTACAACCGCACATCAACTAGCGGTGTTGATCTGTCTTCGGTGCTGTGGACCTCCCAGCACCCGACGGCCACATACCTGTCGATCCTTGACCCGAGCGGCGAGCTCCTCATGGCCGTCAATGACATGGCCATCACCGCAGTCGTGGACCGCAAGGCCATCGCGGCGAGCGCGGATCTCTTACGCCACGCCCGGGTTGTGGTTGTGGACTGCAACCTCGGTGACGAGGCCCTCGATGAGATCACCAGCCTTTCCTCTACCGTGTTCGTCGACGCAACCTCGGTGGCCAAGGCACCCCGGATTCGGCCCTATTTGGATCGCGTCCACACGCTGAAGCCAAACCGCGCCGAGGCGACCGCGCTCACCGGGATCGACATTCACAACACCGAGACAGCTCGCAAAGCTGCGCAGTGGCTCCTTGACGCTGGTGTCGCCAACGTCTACGTGACGCTCGGACCCGACGGTGTCGTCTGGGCCAACCAAGAAGGCGGCGGCGGATTCCTCTCGGCACCCCAGGTTCACGCGCTCAGCGCGACCGGCGCGGGTGACGCGTTCACCGCAGCACTTGTTATGGGATTCTGCAACCTCACCGGCCCCGACGAACTCGTCGAGCTCGCCACCGAGCAAGCCGCAGCCATCGCTACCGAACTCACCCCCGGCCCCCAGTAGGCCGGCAATCCCCAGGAGATGAATTGAACTCGCAGCACACAACCCACATCGTGCTCAGCGACGAAGTCGCCGCCGCGGCAGCCAACCAGGAAGCGATCGTTGCTCTCGAGTCCACCATCATCACCCACGGAATGCCCGAACCTGACAACGTCGAGACCGCCCGCCGCGTGGAAGCAGCCGTTCGCGCCAACGGCGCAACCCCAGCCACGATCGCGGTCGTCGACGGCGTCGCCCGCATCGGACTCACTGACAAGGAGCTTGAGCGGCTCGGCCAGCCCGGCCCGGAGCTCGTCAAGATCGGCAACCAGAATCTCGCCGCGTCGTTCTACCTTGGTCAAACTGGCGGCACCACCGTCGCAGTAACCATGAAGCTCGCCGCTCTCGCCGGTATCAAGATCTTCGCCACGGGTGGGATCGGCGGCGTCCACCGCGGCGCGCAACACAGCTTCGACATCAGCGGCGACCTCGAAGAGCTCGCCCGCACCCCCGTGGCCGTCGTTTCCGCAGGCTTCAAGTCGATCCTCGACGTCGCCAAAACCACCGAGTACCTAGAGACCCTTGGTGTCCCGATCGTCGGCTACCAGACGACAACGCTCCCGTCCTTCTACAGCATCGAAAGTCCCCATGAGGTCAGCCTCCAGTTGGACAGTCCCGAATCCATCGGCGCCTACCTTCACACCCACTGGAGCCTTTACCCAGCCTGCGGTGCCGTGATCGCGAACCCCATCCCACAACACGCCGCGATCCCCACCAACCGCATCGAGGCGGCAATCGCCCAAGCGTGCGTTCACGCCGATGCTGAGGGCATCAGCGGCAAAGAACTCACCCCATTCCTACTGCAATGGCTCGTCGATGCAACCGACGGCGAGAGCCTAGAAGCGAACAAAGAGCTGGTGGTCAACAACGCGAAGGTCGCCGCGCTGATCGCCCAGCACCTCACATCGCCATGTGAGTCCCAAAACTAGAAGGGTGGTGCCAACAACCCCACGCGTAACGACTGCAACCCGCCACCAATACAGCAGTACGATGACCAGGCGATGACCGCCCGCAAAGTCCCCGAGAAGCCCGCCCTCGAGGGCCTCGAAGCCAAGTGGGACGAAATCTGGGAAGCCAACGGCACGTATAGGTTCGACCGCACCGCCACCCGCGATCAGGTCTATTCCATCGACACCCCGCCCCCCACGGTCAGCGGCAGCCTCCACGTGGGTCACATCTTCAGCTACACCCACACCGACACCCTCGCCCGCTACCGCCGCATGCAGGGCAAGCAGGTGTACTACCCCATGGGCTGGGACGACAACGGCCTGCCCACCGAGCGCCGGGTGCAGAACTACTTCGGCGTGCGCTGCGACCCCTCCCTTCCCTACCACCCCCACTTCCAGCCCCCCGACAAGCCCGGCAAAGACCAGCTCCCCATCTCGCGGCGCAACTTCGTCGAATTGTGTGAACAGCTCACCGCCACCGACGAGCAGGCCTTCGAGGAACTCTGGCGCCGCCTGGGCCTGTCCATCGACTGGAGCCTCACTTACGCCACCATCGACGAGCGCAGCCGCCGGGCCTCCCAGCGGGCCTTCCTCCGAAACCTGGCCCGGGGTGAGGCTTACCAGAGCGAAGCCCCCAGCCTCTGGGACGTGACCTTCCGCACCGCGGTGGCCCAGGCCGAGTTGGAAGACCGGGAGCGCCCCGGCGCCTACCACCGCCTGGCCTTCAAGCGCCCCGACGGCCGCGACCTGCTGATAGATACCACCCGCCCGGAACTTCTGGCCGCTTGTGTGGCCGTGGTGGCCCATCCCGACGACCAGCGCTACCAGCCCCTGTTTGGCCAGACCATCACCACTCCGCTTTTCAAGGCGTCAGTGCCCATGGTGGCCCACGAGCTGGCCGATCCCGAAAAGGGCACCGGCACGGCCATGATCTGCACCTTCGGCGACACCACCGACGTGACTTGGTGGCGGGAGTTGGACCTGCCGGTGCGGGCCATCGTCGACCGAGGCGGCCGCATCGTGGCCGATGCTCCCGACGGCGTCGACCCCGCTCCCTATGCCGAGATAGCCGGGCGCACCATCCACGGCGCCCAGCAACGCATGGTCGAACTGCTCAGCGAGTCGGGCGAGCTGATCGGCGAGCCCCAGCCCATCACCCACCCGGTGAAGTTCTTCGAGAAGGGCCAGCGCCCCCTCGAGATCGTCACGTCCCGCCAGTGGTATATCCGCAACGGAGGACGCGACCAAACCCTGCGCGACGCCCTCATCCAGCGGGGCCGGGAGCTGAACTGGGTGCCCGAGCACATGCGGGTCCGCTATGAGAACTGGGTGGGCGGATTGAACGGCGACTGGCTCATCAGCCGCCAGCGCTTCTTCGGCGTCCCCTTCCCCATCTGGTACCCGCTCGATGCCGACGGACAGCCCAACTACCACCACCCCATCGCCGCCGACGAGGCCAGCCTCCCCATCGACCCCTCCTCCGACACACCTACGGGCTACACCGAAGACCAGCGGGACGAGCCCGGCGGCTTCGCCGCCGACCCCGACGTGATGGACACCTGGGCCACCTCCTCCCTCAGCCCCCAGATCGCCTGCTACTGGGAGGACGACCCCGACCTGTTCGAGCGCACCTTCCCCATGGACCTGCGCCCCCAGGCCCACGAGATCATCCGCACTTGGCTGTTCGCCACCGTGACCCGGGCCCATTTCGAGCACGGCGGGCTGCCGTGGTCCACCGCGGCCATCTCCGGATGGGTGCTCGATCCCGATCGCAAGAAGATGTCCAAGTCGAAGGGCAATGTGGTCACCCCCATGGACACCCTGGAGGCATTCGGGGCCGACGCGCTGCGCTACTGGGCCTCGTCGGGACGGCCCGGCACCGACACCGCCTTTGAGGAGGGCCAGATGAAGGTGGGCCGGCGCTTGGCGGTGAAGATCCTCAACGCCAGCCGATTCGTGCTGGGCCAAGAGCCCGCCACCAATGCCCAGGCCACCGAGACCCTCGACCGGGCCCTGCTCGCTCACTTGGCCGACCTGATCGACGACACCACGGCCGCATTCGAAAAGGGCGACTACGCCCGATCCCTGGAGAGTACCGAGACGTCGTTCTGGTCGTTCACCGACGATTACCTGGAGCTGGTCAAGAACCGGGCCTACGGCGGCCGGGGCGGTGCGGCCGGCGAGTCGGCCCGCTACACCTTGGAGACGGCCCTCATCGCCTACCTCAAGCTGTTCGCCCCGTTCCTGCCCTATGTGACCGAAGAGGTGTGGTCGTGGTGGCAACAAGGCTCGGTCCACCGCTCCCCCTGGCCCGACGCCGCGGAGCTGCGGGCCGCGGCCGGCGATGTGAACCCGGAAGCCGCCGTGGTAGCAGCCGACACGCTGCGGGAGATTCGCCGGATAAAGAGCGACGCCAAGGTGCGCCTGGCCACCGCGGTCACAACCGCCACCGTCACCGACACCGCCGAGCGGCTGGCCATCTTGGAGCAGGTGGCCGACGACGTGGCCGATGCCGGACGGTGTCGGGAACTGCTCACGGCGGTGGGCCCGGAGCTGTCGGTGACCGCGGAGCTGGAAACCGAGTCCGCGGCCTGACATGCGCACACTGGGCCTCGGTGTTCTGGCCGGGGTTCTGGCCTGGTTGGTGACAGGATGCGGGGGTGGAGGCGAGACCACCGTGACGGTGTACGCGGCCGCGTCGCTGGCGGAGGCGTTCGAGGACCTGGCCACCGAGTACGAGTCCGCCAACCCCGATGTCGACGTGAAGCTCAACTTCGCAGGCAGCGCCCGGCTGGCGGCTCAGATCAGCGCCGGTGCCCGGGCCGACGTGTTCGCGTCGGCCAACGCCGCCACCATGAGTCGGGTTGTGGCCGAAGACCGTACCGCCGCACCCCCAGTCTTGTTCGCCCGCAACCGTCTGGCTTTGGTGGTGCCGATCGACAACCCCGGCAACGTGACTGAGCTGGAAGACCTGTCTGATGACGGCCTGGTATTGGCAGTGTGCGCTCCCGAGGTGCCTTGCGGTGCCCTCGCCCGGGCCGTGCTGTTGGACGCCGGGGTCAACCCCGACGCCGACACCGAGGAGACCAGCGTGCGGGCCGTGCTCACCAAAGTAACGCTGGGCGAGGCCGACGCCGGGCTGGTGTATGCCACCGACGTGGCGGCCGGCGGTGACAAGGTGGCCTCAGTGCCCCTCGGCCCCCAGATCAGGTTCAACGACTACCCAGTGGCCGCAGTCAGCGATCGGGCAGTAGCCGCCGACTTCGTGGACTTCGTCCTCGGGCCTGACGGCCAGCGCATTCTCTGGAGTCACGGATTCGATTCCCCATGACCAACCGCCCCACCTCCAAAGAGCCGAATCGCCGTCCGCCGATAGCGATTTTGGTGATGGCTCTCATCGCCGTGGCCGTTTTGGCTCTGCCCCTGGTGGGTCTGTTGCAGCGAACGCCGTGGTCATCGCTGGGCACCACGCTGGGCGAAACCGCCACCCTGGAGGCCCTCCGGGTGTCGGTGGTGGTGTCGCTTCTGGCCGCGGCGATATCGGTGGCACTCGGGCTTCCGCTGGCCTGGGTTTTGGCCCGGCTGGCGTTCCGAGGCCGGGCGCTGGTGCGCGCCGTGGTGCTGCTGCCCATGGTGCTGCCCCCGGTGGTGGGGGGCATCGCCCTATTCTTCGCCCTCGGTCGCCGGGGTCTCGTCGGCCGGGCCCTGCACAACTGGTTCGGCCTGGACACCCTCATCGGCACCACCGCAGGCGCGGTGATCGCCGCCGCTTTTGTGTCTATGCCGTTCTTCGTGATCACCGCCGAGGCCGGCTTGCGCCAGCTCGATCCCCGGCTGGAGTCGGCCGCCTCCTCTTTGGGCGCCGGTCGCTGGACTGTGCTGCGCCGGATCACCCTGCCGCTGCTGGCCCCGTCGCTGGCTGCGGGGGCCACCCTGTCGTGGGCCCGAGCCCTGGGCGAATTCGGGGCCACCATTACATTTGCCGGCAACCATCCGGGCCGCACCCGCACGCTGCCGCTGGCCATCGCGCAGGCCAACGAGGCCGGCCAGCCCGAGGCGGCCATCGCCATGTCGGTGCTGCTCATTGGAGTGTCCTTGCTCATCCTCATCGGCCTGCGCCACCGCTGGATCGCTCCCCGCACCACCCAACAGCAGAACCCACCGGAGTCGTCCCCGTCATGAGCATCCAGGCTGAGGTCCAGGCCACCATGGGAGGCTTTTCGATTGACGCCGCCTTCGACGCACCGACCGGGAGTTGCACCGCCATCGTCGGACCCAACGGAGCGGGCAAGACCACTCTGGTCCACGCGCTGGCCGGTCTGATATCCCTCCAGAAGGGCAAGATCGTGCTGGCCGGACAGGTGGTCGACGATCCCGCCCAGGGCGTCCATGTGCCCCCCAACCGCCGCCCCATCGCCCTGCACAGCCAGCACAACCTGCTGTTTCCCCACCTCAGCGTGGTGGACAACGTGGCGTTTGGTCCCCGATGCTCGGGTCTGGCCACCCGTCTGGCCCGCCAGCAGGCCGAGGAGTGGCTGCACAAGGTCGGGCTGGCCGACATGGGCGATCTGCGTCCCGCGCAACTCTCCGGCGGCCAGGCCCAGCGGGTGGGCCTGGCCCGGGCCGCGGCCTGCCAGCCAGACGTCCTGCTGCTCGACGAGTCCCTGGCCTCTCTCGACGCCGAGACCCGCACCGACGTGCGCCACCTGCTGGCCGACATGTCGGCCACCCGGGTGCTGATCACCCACGACCCGGTGGAAACCAGGGTGCTGGCCGATCAACTCTTGGTGATGGAGAAGGGGGAGATCGTGCAGACCGGCACCCCAGAGGAGGTAACCGCCGACCCCCGAACCCCGTGGACCGCCGGACTGCTCGACATCAACTTGCTCGCCGGGCAGGCCGCTGGTACCGAGGTGGCCCTCGACTGCGGGCTGGCCCTGACCACAGCCACCCCCATGACCGGGCCGGTGCTGGTCACTTTCTCCCCCGCGGCCGTGACTCTGTCAACGGCCGAGCCCCACACCAGCGCCCGCAACACCTGGGAAGCAGAAGTGGCTCGAATTCAGCCCGAGAGCGACCGGGTCAGGGTGCTTCTGGGGTCCCCGGCACCGTGCCAGGTGTGGGTCACACCCCAAGCGGTAGGAGAACTGGATCTGAGTGCCGGATCGCGGTGCTGGGCCGCCCTCAAGGCCACTGAGCTGACCGTCCGAGAGGCTTAATCCGCGCGCGCGGGCGCGCGCCAAATGGCGTTCTGGAGGCGTCAAGACCGTCCCCCACGCGCGAATTCCCTGGTTACAGCGTTGTCATTTGAGGCTTATTGATGAAGTTTCCTTGTTGTAATTACACTGGTGTCTCACGTTGGCAGCCTCGTTCTGAGGGGGGATCGATGACACTCATACAGGAGCCACTGGCCGCCGTAAGCACGAATGGGACCGATGCCGAACAGAACGGAGACCATGCCGCCAGCGCGACCGGGATGCGGGTGCGCAAGCGCAACGGCGAGCTGGAGCCGGTAGACGTCAACAAGATCGTCAACGCGGTAGCCCGCTGCGCCGAGGGACTGGTGGGCGTCGACCCGATGCGGGTGGCCACTCGGACCATCTCCGCCCTGGCCGACGGGGCCACCACCCGAGAGCTCGACGAGCTATCCATCCGCACCGCGGCCGGGCTGATCGTCACCGAGCCCAACTACTCCAAACTGGCCGCCCGGCTCCTGTCCACCTGCATCGACAAAGAGGTCCGCAACCAGAACATCCCCTGGTTCACCGAGTCGATCAAGACCGGTCACAGCCTGGACCTGATCAGCGATGAGACTCTCGACTTCGCCGAGAAGTACGCCCCCGCGCTGAACGCCTCCATCAGCTCGCTGCGCGACCGGAACTTCGAGTTCTTCGGCCTGCGCACGGTGTACGACCGCTATCTGCTGCGCCATCCCGACACCCGCCAGGTCATCGAAACCCCTCAATACTTCTTCTTGCGGGTGGCTTGCGGCCTCTCGGCCGACGCCGATGAGGCCATCGCCTTCTACGACCTGATGAGCTCGCTGGCTTACCTCCCGTCGAGCCCGACGCTGTTCAACTCCGGTACCGCCCACCCGCAGATGTCGTCGTGCTACCTGCTCGACTCCCCCGAAGACAGCCTCGAGGGCATCTACCAGCGCTACACCGACATTGCCCGGCTCTCCAAGTTCGCCGGCGGCATTGGCGTGGCCTGGCACCGCATCCGCTCCAAGGGATCGCTCATCAAAGGCACCAACGGCCTGTCCAACGGCATCGTGCCATGGCTAAAGACCCTGGACAGCTCGGTAGCCGCCGTCAACCAGGGGGGCAAGCGCAAGGGCGCGGCCTGCGTGTACCTGGAGACTTGGCACGCCGACATCGAGGACTTCTTGGAGCTCAAGGAGAACACCGGCGACCACAACCGCCGAGCCCACAATCTCAATCTGGCCAACTGGGTACCCGACCTGTTCATGGAGCGAGTGGAACAGGACTGGCAGTGGTCGCTGTTTGACCCCAAGAAGGTCCCCCACTTCACCGACCTCTATGGGGATGAGTTCCGGGAGGCTTATGCAGAAGCCGAGGCTGCCGGGCTGTACGAGCGCCAGCTCCCCGCCCGCCAGCTCTACAGCCGCATGATGCGGTGCCTGGCCCAGACTGGCAACGGCTGGATGACCTTCAAAGACGCCTCCAATCTGCGGTGCAATCAAACCGGCCAAGAAGGCCGCACCGTACACCTGTCCAACCTGTGCACCGAGATCATCGAAGTCACCAGCGCCGATGAGACCGCAGTATGCAACCTGGGGTCGGTCAACCTGGGAGCGTTTGTCGACACCGACACCGGCACAATGGACTTCGACCGGCTTGGGAGCGTGGTCCGCTCCGTGGTGCCCTTCTTGGACCGGGTAATCGACATCAACTTCTACCCCACCTCCGAGGCGGCCAACTCCAACGCCAAGTGGCGCCCGGTGGGCCTGGGCCTGATGGGCCTCCAAGACGTGTTCTTCCACTTGGCCATGCCCTTTGACAGCGACGAGGCCCGCCGGCTGTCGGCCCGCATCTCCGAGGAGATCTATTTCAACGCCTTGTGGGCCTCTACCGAGCTCGCCGAGAAGCACGGACCCCACTTAGCGTTCCCCGAAACCCGGGCGGCCAGCGGCCAGCTCCAGTTCGACCTGTGGGGCAAGGAGTCCTCCGATCCAGCCCGGTGGCAAACGCTGCGCGATCGCATCGCCGAGCACGGACTGCGCAATTCCCTGCTCATCGCCATCGCCCCCACCGCCACCATCGCCTCCATCGCCGGGTGCTTCGAGTGCATCGAGCCCCAGGTGTCCAATCTGTTCAAGCGGGAGACCCTCTCCGGCGAGTTCTTGCAGATCAACCGCTACCTGGTAAGCGACCTCCAGGAGCTGGGCCTGTGGGACGACCAGATGATCGCTGATGTCAAGCGGTCCGAGGGCTCGGTGGCCGACATCGAGCGCATCCCCGACAGCCTCAAGGCGGTGTACCGCACCGCGTGGGAGCTCCCCCAGCGCTCGCTCATCGACATGGCCGCCGACCGAGGGGCATTCATCGACCAGTCCCAGTCGCTGAACCTGTTCATGGAGTCGCCCACCATCGGCAAGCTCAGCTCCATGTACTCGCACGCTTGGAAATCAGGGCTGAAAACCACCTACTACCTGAGATCCCGGCCAGCCACCCGGATCAACCAGACCACCACCGGCGGCACACCCACAGCCCCTGTCTCTGCTCCGGTAACCGATGCTGAGGCGGTGGCCTGCTCCCTGGAAAACCCCGAGACCTGTGAGGCATGCGAATAATGGCTCTGGCAGAAACCCCGTTTATTGAAGAGGACCTGGGTCTCAACCCGTCACCAGAATCGTCGCCTCCGGCACCTGAGGCGACTCCAGCCCTAGGGCGGATCCTTGATCCCGGCTTCAAGCTGACACTGCGCCCCATGCGATATCCGCAGTTCTTTGACATGTACCGCGACGCCATCAAGAACACCTGGACGGTGGATGAGATCGACTTCTCCGACGACCTGGTCGACTTGGAGCGCACCCTTCTCCCCGCGGAGAAGCACCTGGTGAATCGGCTGGTGGCCTTCTTCGCCACCGGTGACTCCATCGTGGCCAACAACCTTGTGCTGAACCTCTACAAGCACGTCAACGCCCCCGAGGCCCGGATGTACCTGTCCCGTCAGCTCTACGAGGAGGCGCTGCACGTCCAGTTCTACCTGACCCTGCTCGACAACTACATCCCCGACCTCGACGAGCGGGAGGCCGCGTTCGCCGCCATCGACAACATTCCCTCCATCCGCAAAAAGGCCGAGTTCTGCTTCCGGTGGATGAACTCGATGGATGACATCGACCAGTGCGACACCCCTCAGCAGCGCCGTCAGTTCTTGTTGAATTTGATCTGCTTCGCCACCTGCATCGAGGGGCTGTTCTTCTTCGCCGCCTTCGCCTATGTGTACTTCTTGCGATCCAAAGGGCTGTTGAACGGGCTAGCCGCGGGCACCAATTGGGTGTTCCGCGACGAGAGCTGTCACATGAACTTCGCCCTCGAGGTGGTGAACACCGTACGGGCCGAGGAACCCGAGCTGTTCGACGCCGAGCTCAGCGAGCAGGTCACTACCATGATCTGCGAGGCAGTCGACTGCGAGTACCAATTCGCCGAGGATCTGCTAGGCCAGGGCGTGCCTGGCATGTCGGTGGCCGACACCCGCCGCTACTTGGAATTCGTGGCCGACCAGCGCCTCAGCCAATTGGGTCTTCCCAAGCAGTTCGGTGCCAAGAACCCGTTCTCGTTCATGGAACTCCAAGATGTGCAGGAGCTGACCAACTTCTTCGAGCGCACCGTGGCCTCCTACCAAGTGGGTGTAGAGGGCGACGTCGCCTTCGACGAGGACTTCTAACCGGCATCGCCCCTCCGGGGCACTCCTCGGCGACAAACCGTTGCTGGATTCATCTGTTGGCCGGACGCGCTGCGCCCCTGGGCCGGAGGGGGGCAGCCCAGGGGCGCACTTACCCCGTTGAGGGATCTTCTACAAGGCTACGGGTACCGTGAGGATTCCGGGTGGATGCTGTAGGTGGTGGCATTGAGGGTTACTTCGAAGCGGGCACCGCCGAGCTCGGCGGAATCGCCCACCTGAATGGCGCCCCGGTGGCGATCGACGATGGCCTTGACGAGGGCGAGGCCAATGCCAATACCGCCGGTTTCTCTGGCTCGGCTGCTATCGAGGCGAACGAAGCGTTCAAAGATGCGATCACGGTCTTCAGAGCTGATTCCCGGTCCGTCGTCCTCAACCGCGATCAAGACTTTGGTGTCCTCAGCCGTCACAGTTACCACCACGCGACCCGCGGCATGGATGACTGCGTTGTCCACCAGATTGATCACTACCTGCTCGATCTGCGAGGCCACGCCATCGGCTCGCGCCACTGCCGGGCAATTCAATGAGATTGCGGACACTTCCTCTTCGAAACGATCAACCGCGTCACGGCACACCGCGGCAACATCAACCTCAGTGGTGTCGAGTTCCAAGCGATCCTCATCGAGCCGAGCGAGATCCAGCAGATTGGCAACCAGCAGCTGCATGCGCTGAGCCTCCCCCGACACCGTCTCGGCCAGCTTCTGGAGCTTGATTGGGTCGGGGCTGACCGACGCAATCTCGGCCGCCGCCACAATCGTCGACAGTGGGGAGCGAAGTTCATGGCTGGCGTCGGCGACGAATGCCCGCTGTCGCTCCGATGACGATTCCAGCCGGTCGAGCATCTCGTTCATCAGAGCAGCAAGCTTGGCGATCTCGTCTTCGCTAGCCGGCACCGGGACCCGCTCGTTGAGAGTAGAACCTGTGATTTCCGCGACCTGAGCAGAGATGTCTCGCACAGGACGCAAGGCTCGCCCCACTGTCCACCAAATGGCGAGACCGAGTGCCACCACTACCACGGGCACGATGATCAGCAGCGCGTTTGACGCGGCGTCAACCCCGGCTTGCACTTCGCGGACGGAAGCATCGGCCAAGGCGCGCTGCTGAGCATCGCCGCTGGATCCGCCGTCGGTTGATCCTTCGCCGCCCTCGCCGGCTTCTCCGCTGCCGCCGTCGGTTGATCCTTCGCCGCTAACGGAATGGGATGCCGATTCCAACGCAGTGCTGAGCGCGCTTCTGGCGTTGTCCTCCAGATCGCGCTCCACCAGCTGGACTATGAAGTACGACGCCAAGCCCAACACGAGAGCCGTCAACAAGGTGGCGGCCACCGTGGTCCTCCACCGCACCGACCGCAGCCGGCCAAGCTTCATGTCGCCACGACCCGGTAGCCGACTCCCCGCAGGTTCTTGATGGTGCTCACGTCGAACGGTTCGTCGACCTTGCGCCGCAAATAGCGCACGTAAACCTCCACGATCTTGGGATCGACATCGGCGTCGATACCCCACACCCGATTGAATATCTCCAGCTTGGGCACCGGAGTGTCGCCCGCTCTCATCAGCACTTCGAGAACCTGCAACTCAGTGCGGGTCAGATCGATCACCGTCTCTCCCCGACGCACGGCCGATGAGGCGACATCGAACACCAGATCGCCCACCTGGAGCACGGCGGGTCGCTCGACCGAGGGACGGCGGGCCAGCGCTCGCAACCGAGCCAATAGCACGACGAATGAGAACGGCTTGGACAGATAGTCGTCGGCACCGGTGTCGAGGGCCTCGGCTTCGTCCCACTCCCCGTCCTTGGCCGTAAGCATCAGAATCGGGGTCCAGATCTCGGCCTCGCGCAGTTTGCGGCAGATCTGGTAGCCGTTGAGCCCGGGCAGCATGATGTCCAACACGATCACGTCATAGCTGCCCACTTTGGCCCGAAACAGCCCTTCGCGGCCGTCGTGCTCGATGTCGGCAGTCACGCCGTGCTCGCTGAGCCCCTCGCGGATCGTCTCGGCCAGCCGCTCCTCGTCCTCCACCAGCAGAACGCGCATAGGGTTACATCATCCCTCACGCTTGCGAGGCAGGCGCATCACAGTCCGCAGAAGCGCGTGCGTTTGTCGACATTGCGCCGCTCTGAGGAGCAGATGGTGCATGGGAGTTGGCCGGACGTGCTGCGCCCCTGGGCCGGAGGGGATAGACCCAGGGGCGCACATGCCCGGTTGCGGTTCCTTTCTCAAATCAGGGGCATGGGGAGGATTCGGGGTGGATGCTGTAGGTATCGGGAACCACCGGATCGGCTGAAAGCACCACATCGATGGACTCGCCCGGTCGCAGGTCGACGCCGATGGTGGGTCCTAGCTCGATGACCTGTCCCTGAGCGCCCATGTGGATCTCCAACCGGGAGGCGCACACCGTTTGGCTGGTGTTGTTGGTCACCGTCGCCTGAAAGGAGTTGGTGGCCCGGTCGTAGGCAACGCGGTAGTCCAGGTTGTTGAACGTGCCGGACACGGGCTGGCTAATGGGTGTAGACGGGCTAGTCTCCTCGCCGCCTTCGCCGCCGCCTTCGCTGCCGCCGCCTTCATGGCCCGCTCCTTCGCCGCCGCTCTCGTGGCCGGGGCCTTCGCCGCCGCTCTCGCTGCCGGATTCACCGCTGCCGCCTTCCGCGCCTTCGCCGGGGTGGCTGGCAACGGAGGTACAGGTGAAGGTCTCGGTTTCGGCTTGCCACGTGTTGAACCGGGATTGGGGCGCCTCAACGGTGAAGTCCGCTCGGCCCGCCACGTCCAAGGCGGGAATCAGCACGCTTTGCGAGCCGGCTCGGCCGTCGGCGATCACCTTGACCGACGTATTGCAGATCGGAACCGCGGCCTCGTTTTTCACCCGGGCCAAAAAGCGGTCGTTCTGCTCGTCGTAAGTGATGGCCAGCTCCAGGTCATTCAGATTCCCCGCATAGGACTCACCAATGACGAGCACCTGGGACGACTTGACTCCCCGGCTCACCCCAGAGCTGGTCAGGTAGGTAGCCGAGCCCGGCCCAGCCGCCTGGCGACCGGTTTCGGTCCCCTCGGGTCCCTCGCCGCGGCCTTCGCTGCCACCGCTTTCGTGGCCCGCACCCTCACTGCCCTCGCCGCCGGAGCCTTCACCGGCTTCGCCCGATCCGACTTCGACGTGGGCGCTCCAAGTGTCGAATGGAGCTGCCGTCGAAGGCAGTGTCAGGCGAAGGGATTGGCCGGGTGGCAGATCGGTTGGCGTGGTAGGGCCAAGCTCAGTGCCGTTGGATAGGTGAACCTCCACTCGGACTCGGGTCAGAGTCTGGTTGGTGGTGTTCTCCGCCGTGCCCACGAAGGCGTTGGCCGCCGGATCGAAGGCCAGCTGGAGACGGGCGCCTCCGATGGTCTCGTCGTAGGTCTGGTCGGGTGTCAGCAGGGTGACGTTGCCGCCCTCGGCTGCTTCGCCGCGGCCAGCTTCGCCGCCGTGGCCGGCTTCCGCCGCTTCACCCATCCCGCCGCCTTCGCCGCTTCCTGAGTGTTCCCCGGCGCCTTCGGGGCCGGTTGATCCTTCGCGGCTTTCGCCCCCGCTCTCGTGGCCGGCACCCTCGCTGGCCTCAGCACCGCTTTCGTGGCCGGCACCTTCGCCGGACTCGCCGCTGGCGCACGCACCGGCAACGAGAGCAATCGACAGCACGACGGCGCCCGCCGCGGCGGCAACCCGCTTCTTTGATTTGCCGAAGAAACCGAGAATCTTGTTCTTGCCTTCTTGGGTCTCTTGATCTTCTGGTCTGGTTTCGATGGTCATTTTCCATCTCCTTTGATGTGACCGGTTCTGCTCCTCACAGAACCTGATGGTCACAGTGTGCCGAGGAGATGGTTAAAGGAAGGTTGGAATGCGGAGCACTTTAACCCTGCTTTAAGCAGGGGATTTAGCGAGACCGACGGTGTTGTTCGATGAGGAGCTCTAGGTCCCAGGTCGCAACATCTCTAGGAGGATGCGAGCCTGTTCGGCCTCCCACTCCGATTCCCGGAGCTGGTCCATGGATGTCTTCAAGCTGGCCACCCGGCGCAGCAGCTCCTCGTCGGCTGAGCCGGTACGGGCTTGGCGCTCCAGGTAGGCCAACTCCCGCTGGGCCTCCTCATACAACAAGATGGCCATCACAACGTCCTGTCGATGGCGACTCGTCCGCAGCTCCTCGTCCTCATCCACCACCAGCTCCCGCATGAGCTCTGTCACCCTTGGGTCTGCCTCAGCCAGCAGCGTGTCCATATCGGGGTATTCCAGCAGAGCCTCGAATACCCCCCGATAGAGAGGATGGTGGAATAGCTCGGGACCGATCTCCGGCCACACCCCATCGGGCTCGTTGGCCGCCAGCCACAGCACTTGGCGCTCCACGTTGTTGGGAGGAGGGCTCTCATTGGCCCCATCGCCTTCGAATTCCGCGTAGTCGCCACGGTAGCCACTGGACTCATGCACTGCGTCAGCCGGGTGGGGGGCGTCTTCCGCCGCGGGTCGGGATGCCCGGCGCGGGCCGCGGCGGCGAGCATCGGCTGCCACGTTCCGCAGGTGGTCGGCGTTCACCGAGCAGCGGTCAGCTACCTCCACCAAGTACTTGTCCCGGATCTCCGGGTTGGGGTGCTCGGACACCAGACGGGCGGCCCTTTCCCCCGCTCGGACCTGGCCCTTGACCGTCGATAGGTCGGCCTCGCCCAATACCCGGTTGATGCGGAAGTCCATGAAGTCCACCGCATCAGAGACCGCGGCCGCCAGCCGCTCCGGATCGTTCTGGGCCAAATCGCCGGGATCAGCCCCGGGAGGCAGGTCGGCCACCGCCACCTCCAGTTCGAAGGCGTGCTCCCACTGAGAGAATCGCTCGGCCGCGGTCTGACCAGCGGAGTCCGCGTCGAAGGCCAGCACGATGCGGGGGGCGAACCGGCGTAGCACCCGAACGTGGTCCTCGGTTAGGGCGGTTCCGCAGGTAGCCACCGCTCGGGCGATGCCGGCCTGGGCGAATCCGATCACGTCGGTGTAGCCCTCGCACACAATCACCTCACTGGCGTTCACTATGTCCTGTTTGGCCCAATTGAGCCCGTACAACACCCGGGACTTGCGGTAGACGGCGTTGTCCACCGAGTTCTTGTATTTGGGACCGTCCCCGCCGGGAAGCACCCGTCCGCCGAAGCCCACCGGCTTGCCGCTGGGATCGAAGATGGGAAACAGCAGGCGGGCCCGGAAGCTGTCCTGGATGCGCCCGCCCTTGTTGCGGAATCCCAGGCCGGCGTCGGAGAAAACCTGCGCCGCCATTCCCTTGTCGGTGCCCACCCCGAGGTCGGCTGCCAGCGCATCCCAGTCATCGGGGGCCCATCCCAGTTTGTACTGGCGCACCACGTCGCCGTCGTAGCCCCGGTGGCGGAGATAGCCCCGGGCCGGGCCGGCATCGGCCGCAGTCAGCAGACGCTGGTGATACCACTCAACCGCCTGCTCCAGGGCCTCGGTGAGCTTGCCCCGCTTCTGGCGGTCGGCCCCCTCACCAGGAGCGGTGTAGCGAAGGGCAATCCCCGCCCGCCCAGCCAGTCGCTCCACCGCCTCGGGAAAGTCGGCGTGCTCCACCTCCCGAAGGAAGGTGATGGCGTCGCCGCTGGCCTTGCAGCCGAAGCAGTGGTACACGCCCATCTCGGCGTTAACCGAGAAAGACGGGGTCTTCTCGGCATGGAAAGGGCACAGCCCCTGCCAGCGGCGCCCCACCCGTTTCAGCTGAACGTATTCGCTGATGACCGCGACGATGTCCGTCGCCTCTCTCACCCGGGCCACGTCTTCGTCGTGGATGCCCACAGCGTGAGACTACGCCGAGTTAGCGACAGCTTGGGCGGCAACCGCCTGGGCAGCCGCCAGGCGGGCCACCGGAACGCGGTGAGGGGAGCAGGACACGTAGTCCATCCCCGAAGCGGCCCAGAACGCGATCGACGCTGGGTCGCCGCCGTGCTCGCCGCACACCCCGATCTCGATTCCGGGGCGAGCAGCGCGGGCCGCAGCCGCCGCGTCGGCCACCAGCCGGCCCACTCCGCCGGTGTCCAAGGTCTCAAAGGGGTTGGCCGCCAGCAGGCCGTGGTCGATGTAGGGGCGCATGATCCTGGCCTCGATGTCGTCGCGGCAAAACCCGAAGGTCATCTGGGTCAAGTCGTTGGTGCCCACTGACAAAAAGTCGGCGCAATCCGCAATCTCGGCCGCGGCCAGCGCCGACCGGGGGGTCTCTATCATCGCGCCCACGGGGATGGACCGCCCGGCCAGGCGGCTCTCGAATCGGGCGAGCTCGTCGGTCACCGCGGCCCGCACGTGGGCCAGCTCGGGGCCGCCCACCACCAGAGGCACCATAACCCGCACCCGCGGATCGCCGCCGTCAGCCACCCGGCGGGCAGCCGCCTCGCCCGCTGCTTTGGCCTGGGCCCGGTACAGCTCGGGGCGAAGTACCCCCAGCCGCGCGCCGCGCACGCCGAGCATGGGGTTTTCCTCGACCAGCTCGGGATGATCGGGCAGAAACTCGTGCAGGGGCGGGTCAAGCAGTCTCACGATCACCGGCAACCCGTCCATAACCTCCAACAGTTCGACCAGGTCGTTCACCTGGGCCTCGGCCAGCGCGTCCAAAGCGGCTTGCCCGCCATCGGTGATGGCCCGCTGGATGAGGGGCAGCCGCTCACCCAAAAACATGTGCTCGGTGCGGCACAGCCCCACGCCGTCTGCTCCGAACTCCCGGGCCAGCCGGGCCGAGAAGGCGTCGTCGGCGTTGGCCCGCACCCCTAGGCGTTCAGCGCGCAGTTCGTCAGCCCACTCCAGCAGCCGGAACAGCTCGTCGGGGATCTCCACGTCGTCCACCTCGGCGGCACCCAGCATGATGGTGCCCGCTGAGCCGTCCACGGTGATGGGATCGCCATTGCGCAGTTCCACCTCACCCAATCGGGCCGCCCCCGCGGCCACGTCCAAAGACAGGGTCTCCACTCCCACCACCGCGGGAATGCCCCAGCCCCGGGCGATTACCGCCGCGTGGCTGGCCATGCCCCCCTTGGCGGTGATGATGGCCGCAGCAACCGACATGGCCACTTCATCGGCCGGCGTGGTGAATGGGCGCACAAAGACGGCGGGAACGCCTTCGTCGTCGGCGTCGAGCACCGCGTCCACCGACAGGCATACCCGTCCCGAGGCCGCTCCCGGCGAGGCGGCCACCCCGTGGGCAGCCACCGGCCCTGATGGGCCGTCGGCCATCTTGGCGTGAAGCAGGTCTTCGATGTCGATGGGGGAAACCCCCATCACCGCCTCAGCCTGTTCCATTTCACCACGCCCGACGGCGTTTACCGCAGCGACAACCGGGCTGGTCACCGTGTCTGTCTCACAGACCGAGCTTGGCGTCCAAGTGCTCGGCCAGCCCGTCGATGGGCACCCGGTCTTGGTCCATGGTGTCCCGGTCACGCACGGTGACGGCCCGGTCTTCGAGGGTGTCGAAGTCCACGGTCACGCAGAAGGGGGTGCCGATTTCGTCTTGGCGTCGGTAGCGGCGCCCGATGGATTGGGTCACGTCGTAGTCGGTCATCCATCGGGGCTGGAGCAGGCCCAGCACTTCCTCGGACACCGCTTGGAGATCGGGCTTCTTGGACAGGGGCAGCACCGCCGCCTTATAGGGCGCCAGCCGAGGGTGCAGTCGCAGCACCGTGCGGGATTCCCCCCGCACCTCCTCGGTATCGAAGGCGGCTAGCAGAAACGCCATCATCGTGCGAGTGGCCCCGGCGGCCGGTTCGATCACATGGGGCCGGTAGCGCTCGTCAGCCTGCTGGTCGTAGTAGTCCAAGTCGACGCCTGAGTGCTGGGAATGCTGTGTGAGGTCGTAGTCGGTGCGGTTGGCGATACCCTCCAACTCGCCCCATCCCCAGGGGAACAGGTACTCCACATCGGCGGTCCCCGCTGAGTAGTGGCTGAGCTCGTCGGCGTCGTGGGGCCGCAACCGCAGCTTGTCGGCGGGAATGCCCAACTCGGCGTACCAGTCCATCCGAGCACCGCACCAGTACTCGAACCATGTGGCGGCCTCGTCGGGGGGCACGAAGTACTCCATCTCCATCTGCTCGAACTCCCGGGTGCGGAAGATGAAGTTGCCCGGCGTGATCTCGTTGCGGAACGACTTGCCGATTTGAGCGATGCCGAACGGCGGCTTGTTGCGCACGGTGTTCAGCACGTTGGCGAAGTTGATGAACATGCCCTGGGCGGTTTCGGGCCGCAGGTAAACGTCAGCCCCGGCCCCGGCCACCGGACCGGCCTGGGTGCGGAACATCAGGTTGAATTCCCGGGCCTCGGTGAACTGGCCCCGGGCCCCGCAGCTAGGGCAGACCTCAGGGTCTTCCAACTGGTCTGCCCGAAAGCGCATACCGCAGTTGCGGCAATCCACCAGGGGGTCGGTGAAGTTGGTCAGGTGCCCCGAAGCCTCCCACACCTCAGGAGGCGACAAGATGGAGGCGTCTAGGCCGACCACATCGGTGCGGAGCTGCACCATGGTCCGCCACCAGGCATCCTTCACGTTGCGCAGCAGCAGCACCCCCAAGGGGCCATAGTCGTAGGCGCTGCGGAAGCCGCCGTAGATCTCGGCTGACTGGTACACGAACCCCCGCCGCTTGCAGAGATTCACCACCTTGTCCATCAGATCGTCGCCCGCACCCCGGTCGACGTCGCCGCTGCTCATGGGCCGCAGGCTACCGGCCCTCAGCTCCATAGCTGGCACCGAAAACCGGTGGCTGTCCGCCGGGCCGACCCTCTCAGCTGTAGGCGCCGGCGGCGCGGAGGCGGCGTTCTAGGTGGTGCTCCATGGCGGAGGTGGCCAGGTGCTCGACTTCGCCGGTGGCGGGCGAGGCGGGCAGGGCCAGGGCGGCGCTGAGACTGCCGCCCAGCACCATGCGCATCAGCTCCAGTGCGTCGGGCGACAGAGGCGATCCCCGGCGGCAGTTCCGACACAGCACCCCGCCGCTGCCGTAGTCGAAGGCCGCTAATTCGTCTGTGGCCCCACACGACGCGCACGCTCCCACCTCAGGGCCCACTCCGTCGTGGACTAGGAGCTTGAGGTAGAAGGCGGGCACCACCAGAGCCGAGTCGCCCGCGTCCAGCGCCCGCAGCCCGCCCAGCAGCATCCGATACAGGGCACCGTCGGACTCCCGGTCGACACCCACCCGGTCGACCGCCTCCAGCATGGCCATGGCCTTGCCGAGGCGACCCAAGTCCTCCCGCACGGCGCGAAACTGGTCCACGGACTCGGTCTGGGTCACCACATCGAGCTCGCTTCGACCCCGGTGCAGTTGCACCTGTACGTGGCTAGTGGGCTCAAGGCGCCCCCCGAACCGGCTGCGGGTTTTGCGAACACCCTTGGCCACTGCCCGCACCTTGCCGTGGCCCCGCGTACAGAACACCACGATGCGATCGGCCTCACCCAACTTATAGGTGCGCAGCACGATCCCCTGGTCTCGATAGAGGCTCACTGCAACAAGCCTCTCACTCCTCAACCGGGCAGAGGCTCATGGTGCCCCCGTTATCTGACTCGACCGAAGCGACGGTGGCGGTGCTGGTATTCGGCTATGGCGGCGAACAGGTCGTGGCGGGTGAAGTCGGGCCACAGCACATCGCTGAATACCAGCTCAGAGTAGGCCAGCTCCCACAGCAGGAAATTGGAGATGCGGTATTCCCCCGAGGTGCGGATAATGAGGTCGGGCTCGGGCATCTCCTGGTCGTAGAGGTGCCGGGCGATGGTCCGCTCGTTGATCATGCGAGACGGAATCCGTTGGGCGGCGATGCGTTTCACTGCATCTACGATCTCGGCTCGGCCGCCATAATTGAAGGCCACCGCCAGCGTCATCCGCGTGTTGTGCTCGGTGAGCTCTATGGCCTCGTCCATCTCTTTGATCAGGCCTTTCGGCACCCGCCAGTCACGCCGACCGATGAAGCGGATCCGCACCCCCATCTCGTTCAACTCGTCGCAGCGCCGCCGCAGGATCGTGCGGTTGAAGTTCAGCAGAAAGCGCACCTCGTCATCGGGCCGGTTCCAGTTCTCGGTGGAGAAGGCATACACCGTGAGCCACTCGATCCCCAGCTCCAGCGCACCTTCGATCACATCGAACAGGGCGTGCTCGCCTTGCTCGTGGCCCTCGGTGCGGGCCATGCCCCGCTGCTCGGCCCAGCGCCCGTTGCCGTCCATCACGCATCCGACATGGTGGGGGATTCGATTCAGATCCAGGCCATGACCCGACAAGTCCACACCTGCACGGTACTCCCCCGCGAGCCCCGACTGTGTGCGGGAGAGGGCCTTCAATTGGGTTTCTCCCCGATTCCTTCAACGGCCACTACTAGCGTCAGGGTGATGCCGGAAATCGCCGCGGTCAATGAGGCCCTGGAAGCGGCTGTCTCGTCGCTGGAGGGCGGGGGCGAGCGACGGCCTGGACAGCGAGACATGTGCCATGCGGTAGCCGAAGCCATGGAAGCAGAGCGACACCTAGTGGTGGCCGCCGGTACGGGAACCGGGAAATCACTGGCCTACCTGGTGCCTCTAGTCCTGGGCCAAGGCCCTTCGGTGGTGGCTACCGCCACCAAGACCCTCCAAGACCAGTTGGTCGACAAGGACCTCCCCCAACTCGCCGAAGCCTTGGGGCGCCCGGTGCGATTTGCCGTGCTCAAAGGCCGGTCCAACTATCTGTGCCTCCAGCGGTTGGAGGAGCACCTCCAAGATGACCAGCTGAGCCTGGGAATTGCCGACGGTCCCAAGGCGGAGATCAACCGGCTGGCGGTATGGGCCGGGCAAACCGACACCGGCGACCGGGCCGAGCTGGACTTCGAGCCCTCTCCCGCGGCTTGGGATGCGCTCAGCGTCTCGGGCCGCGAGTGCCCAGGGGCGCAACGCTGCCCGTCGGGTCCGGTGTGCTTCGCCGAAAAGGCCCGCCACCAGACTGATGCCGCCGACATAGTGGTGGTGAACACCCACCTCTACTGCCTGCACTTGTTCAGCGACACCCCGCTGCTGCCTGAGCACGCCACCGTGGTGATTGACGAGGCCCACGGGTTGGAGGACATCGTGTCCGACACCGCGGGCTTGTCATTGACCGGCGGAAGGTTCGATGAACTGGCCCGCAGCATCCGGGCCGTGGTGGCCGAATCGGCCGCCGCCGGCGATCTCGAGGACGCCGGCGTGCTCTTGCGGGAGACCCTGTCCCCTTATAGGGACAAGCCGCTGCCCTCCCCGCTGACCGACGAGCTCCAGCGAGTAGCCATCGTGGCCCGGGGCCGGGTGGAGCAGGCCCTTGTCGAGCTGCGAGGAGTGCCCGACGATGCTCCCGGTGATGTCGCCCCCCGCAAACTGCGGGCCATGCTGGCCGGCGGCGCCCTGGCTGAAGACTTGGCCCGGGCGGTGGAGGCCACACCTGCTGAGGTGGCCTGGGTATCGGGAACCGAGTCGGCGCCCGCGTGGCGAATCGCCCCTGTCCAGCTCGGCGACCTGTTGACCGAGCACTTGTGGGACCACACCACCGCAGTACTGACCAGTGCCACCATTCCCATGAACCTGGGCGAGGTGCTGGGGCTGCATCCCGACGAGCACGACGCCATCGACGTGGGCAGCCCGTTCGACTACGAGGCCAACGCCCTGCTCTATTGCGCCAAGCACCTGCCCGACCCCCGCAATCCTGGCTACGAGCCATCCCTGCACGAAGAGCTGGCCGCATTGATCGAAGCCGCCGGAGGCCGGACCCTTGCGCTGTTCACCAGCTACCGGGCCATGGACCGGGCTGCCGAGGTGCTCCGTGATCAGCTCGATTTCGAGATCTACACCCAGCGCGACCTCCCCAAGCCCGAGCTGCTGCGGCGCTTCTCCGCCGAGGTGGAGAGCTGCCTGTTCGCCACCATGAGCTTCTGGCAGGGGGTAGATGTGCCC
The DNA here is from genome assembly GCA_965208545.1 of Candidatus Poriferisocius sp. Taxonomy (GTDB): domain Bacteria; phylum Actinomycetota; class Acidimicrobiia; order Acidimicrobiales; family Bin134; genus Poriferisocius. Next base: position 2,438,190 of record OZ242341.1, read on the forward strand.
GGGGAGTCTCTGTCGCTGGTGACGATCGACCGGCTGCCTTTCCCCCGGCCCGATGATCCCCTGTTGGAGGCCCGGCGGGAGCGTTATGGCAGCGATGCATTCCGCCTCGTCGACCTGCCCCGGGCCGCCACTCGACTGGCTCAAGGAGCAGGGAGGCTGATCCGACGGGGCGACGACCGGGGTGTGGTGGCGGTGCTGGATTCCCGGATGGCCACCGCCGGTTACCGCTGGGAGCTGGTGCGTGCCCTGCCCCAGTTCCCCCGCACTGCCGAGCGGGACCGGGCCGTGACCCTGCTGCGCTCGATCCGCGACGGGGTCTGACCTACGAGTCGGGGTCTAGAGATCGGGACTGGCCATGGACCCCGGTCCGTAGCCGAAGCGGTCGAGCATCTCGGGACGGCGCTGCCAGTTCTTCTCTACGCCCACGTGCAGCTCGAGGAACACGCCCTTGGGGAGCTGAGCTCGGGCCGCGGTACCCACTTGTTTGAGCACCGAACCCTTCTTGCCGATCACCATGGGCTTCTGCGACTCCCGCTCCACCAAGATCTCCACTTTGATGCGGGGCCACTCCCACTCGGTCACCGCCACGGTGATGGAGTGGGGCAGCTCCTCTCGGGTCACCGCTAGAAGCTGCTCCCGCACCAACTCGGCCACCCAGCGGGCCTCGGGCATGTCGCGCACCATCTCGGGCGGGTACAGGGGCGGGCCGGGAGGCATCAGTTCGCACAGCCGGTCCACCAAGGCATCCACTCCCTTGCCTGTGCGGGCCGAGGTGGGGAAGTACTCAGCGAACCCGAGCTCGCCGGCCACAGCCAGCTGGGCCACCACCTTCGATCGGGGGGCGGCGTCGGTCTTGGTCACCACCACGATGGAGTCGGGGCCGAGCCGCTCGGCGATGAACCGGTCGCCCCGGCCCAGCGGGCGGGTGGCGTCGATGCACAAGCACACCACGTCCACGTCGGCGGCGGCGTCGGCCGCAGTGGAGTTCAACCGCTCCCCCAGTGCCGTGCGGGGCTTGTGGATGCCAGGAGTGTCCACGAAAACTACCTGCACATCGTCGCGGTGAAGCACACCGCGCACGGCGTGGCGAGTGGTTTGGGCCTTGTCGGACACAATGGCCACCTTGGTGCCCACGATGGCGTTCACCAGGGTGGACTTGCCCGAATTGGGCCGCCCCAGCAGGGTCACAAACCCCGAACGGAAGCCCTCCCACGGGTTTTGACCTCCGAGGTCGCCGACTGCCTCGTCTGTCGGCGTGTCTTCCTGCTCGGCCACGCCAACCAGGCTACCCCTCAATTGCCGCCGCCCTTCCCTAGTGGTCCAGGTACCGTGAGCAAATGGCCGGGACCAAGCCGGGACCCAATAGTGAACAGGAGCGCACCAAAGTGGTGGCCACCAATCGCCGCGCCCGTCGGGATTTCGAGATCCTCGACGAGTACGAGGCCGGCCTGGTGCTGGAGGGCTCAGAGGTTAAATCACTGCGGGAGTCCAAAGTGACGCTGGCCGAGTCGTATGCCCGAATGGCGGAGGGTGAGTTGTGGCTCCAATCCCTGCACATCGCCCCCTACTCCCATGCCAGCGGAGCCGCGGGCCACGACCCCGACCGGCCCAAGAAGCTGCTGCTGCACCGGGGCGAGCTCAACCGCATCAAGGCCCGCCTCGAGCAAGACCGCCTCACCGTGGTGCCCCTGTCGCTCTACTTCAAACAGGGACGGGCCAAAGTGCTGATCGGAGTGGCCCGAGGCCGCCGCCGGGCCGACAAGCGCCAAGCCATCGCCGAACAAGACGCCCGCCGCGAAGCCCGAAACGAGATGGGCCGAGCGGCCAAATCCAGGGGATCGCTGTCAGAGTGAGCCGGTATCATGGCAGGGCACCTTGACAAGAAGTGCACACGGGGCTGATCGGTTTCGACGTTGGGACCGGGGGCTGCGCTGTGCGACCCGAGTTGCTCAGACTCGCAAAACGGGGCAACCAACTAAACGGCAATGACCGTGAACTTCTCGCAGCCTGATCATTCTGGCCAAGAGAAGAACCGCGACCGGTAACGGCACGCGGGGCCAGTCCACCGCAGCCCGGCAACAGAAGCGGCGGAGACAGTAGGGACAGACCACTGACGGCGGGAAAGACCGCTGGCTCCGGGGAACAGACCCGGTGGCGGGCCCCCAAGCGGGGGCCACCCGACCCGGCGACGCAGCTGCCATTGACGCCGCAGACCGGGAATGGTCGTATCACAGACAGGCACCGCCCAGCGGACGGGGGTTCGATTCCCCCCAGCTCCACCATCACAGAAGCAGAAATACTCGAAGCAGCCGCAGACGGCCAGAGGGCATTCGACTGCCAGACCGAAGATGAACTGCTTGGATACCAAAGCACTTTCGCCGAACGCTGGGCCACGCAATAGCCCTCAGCATTGCCATCCAGTGAGTGGTGATGGGGCAATTAACGATCGCATGATGTCCAGACAATTTGGCCGGTTTAGATCAGTTGATAAATCAAATATTCATGTCTTTCTCTTGTTTTGTGATCCAATAACACAACAATGACTAGAGCTATCAAAGGGGTTTATTAGACCAGGGACAAGGGGAATTCGATCATGTGGTGTTGCTTTCTCGGCATCTGTTAGGGTGAGCAATTCCATGAAGTTCCCGACAATCCATGTGTCATGACGTCTCATTCGAATGATCCCAATTCGGTCTCACCCGAAAACTTTGGCAAAGACGAGCTGCCAGCAGCCTTTGAAGACTGCGTTGCACTGCTGGCTCAGGCAACATCATTCGCAGTGGCTCTTGAATTGGAGCGGAGCGATCTCGATCCCAATGAGTACGCGGTATTGGAGCTCTTCTGCCAGCAAACCGAATGGACCGCAACCCAGATTGTCGAGAAGCTCTCGCTTGACCCCTCACACATAAGCCGATTGGTAGCCCATCTAGTAGATCGGCGTCTATTGCGCCGGCGGCGGTCGAGAACCGACCGCCGGGTAGTCCATCTTGCTCTAACCGAATACGGAAGCGAGATTATTGGAGACGCGCGCGACAGAGTCCTCTCCTATCAGGGCAGTCTCCTGGAAGACGTGGACAGCAAGGAACTGGATGGCTTTTTTTCCACCGCCTCCAAGGTTTTCCAGAAACACAACGAGATCAAGACCACCTTCCACGAGTAGGCCAATCATTACCCGTCGGTATTTCAGGCGCGTCTAGCGACTACACCTTCAAGATCGCATCCCCGCATGAATGCGACGCTACTTGTACCTGACTACCGCCTTCAGCTATAACCATTGTCAATAGACAATGTTGTCATGAGAGCGCCGTGACCCCGGAAACGAAGAGCCAGTATGCGGGCTCAGTTGAACTGCCCATGTTGGGCGACTTGTCGGCTGCTTTTGGCGACTGCGTTTCGTCATTGGCGAAGGTGATCTCCGCAGCGGTCGAATTCGAGTTGGAACGAGGCAACCTCCGTCCAATCGAGTTCGCCGTGATGCAATTGTTCTGCTATCAACCCGAGTGGACTGCAACCCAGCTCGTCGAGAAGACGTCTATCAAAGCAGCGCACATGAGCCGCATAGTCGCCAATCTGGTAAATCGGGGCCTGCTATGCCGACGGCGTTCGAGGACCGACCGGCGAGTCATCAATTTGTTGTTGACCGACTACGGAGGCGAGATGATCGCCGAGGCGCACACCAGGATCATCTCTTACCAAGCAGCCCTCTTGAAAGATGTGAGTGACCAGGAATTGAGCGGCTTTCTTGCCACTGCCCGCAAGGTCATCCAAAACTACGCCGACCTGGCGCCCTATCAATCCCAGGTGTCCGGCTTGGGCATGCGGTAGCCGACACGGGGAACGGTGATGATGTAGCGAGGGCTTTTGGCCCGGTCGCCGAGCTTGTGTCTCAGATTCTTGACCATTGTTCGCATGGGGCGGAAGTCACCGGTGCTATTCGGACCCCAAATCTTCTTCTGCAATTGATCGTGGGTCAGTGCCACCCCGGGATTGGCTGACAGCTCCACGAGAAGTCGATATTCGGTAGGGGTCAGGTCGACGATGCGACCGGCTACCGACACCGAGCGTTCGGCGAAATCAATAGCCAGCTCGTCGAAGATGTAGGACGCCTGCGTGCTCGACCGCTTGCGCAGGGCGGCCTTGACCCGTGCGGTCAACTCAGTGGTAGAGAACGGCTTGACCATGTAGTCGACGGCCCCCATCTCAAAGGCCTTGGAAATGAGGTCCTCCTGATCGAATGACGACAGCAGGATTACCGGCGTGCCGCGGGTCAAGTGGATGTCCCGCATCAACTCCATTCCGTCTGCGCCCGGAATCATCATGTCCAACAGCACCAGATGGGGATCCGTCTCCTCTATCAGAGCGACCACTTGCTGGGGATCCCCGGTGACGACCGGGTCGCATCCCGCGCCCTGAAGCGCGTCCCGAATGTGCTTGAGAGTCCTGGGCTCGTCGTCGACGGCGAGAACACGCGGCTGGTCGCTGTCGATCGACTGCGGGAAGCTAACCCCGGTAGGCATCACCCTGCCAGGGCCCTCTTCGGCGGTCGGAATGGTGAATGTGAATCGGCTGCCCAAGCCCGGCCCGTCGCTCTCGGCCCAAATCCTGCCCCCGTGGGCTTCCACGATGCCCTTGCAGATAGCCAGACCCAAATCGAGGTCTCGACCGTGGCCGTTTCCTGGCGGCCGGGAGTATTTGCTGAACAGGTGCGGAATCCACTCGGCGGCAACGCCCCGCCCATCGTCGGTGACGGAGAAGGCGACGTGGACATCTTCGGCAACGGCGTCAATTCGTATGGGCGACGTATCGTGGGAGCTGCGAGATGCGTTGGACAGGAGATCGCCGAATACCTGGACGAGGCGACGTCGGTCGGCGTACACCAGGGGCAGCCCTGGGGCAAGGTTGATGCGAACGTTGTCCCGGCCGCCGGCGCTGATGAAAGTGTTGCGAGCCTCATCGACCACTCGAGACACCTCCAATGGCTCCGGATTCACCGACAGCGTGCCCGTGTCGATCCGCACGACATCGATCAGGTTGCCGACCAGATCCCGCATGTAGTCGGCTTGCTCGCTGATTATCCGGTGATATTGGGAAACCTCGGCGGGGTCTAACGACGATTCCGCCTCCAATAGCGTGGCCACTGAGCCCTTGATGCTGGCCAGCGGCATTCGAAGCTCATGGCCGACGACTCCCAGAAATTCGGCGCGCAGCCGCTCCAGCTCTGATTCCTGGGTCATGTCCTGAAATGTGGCCATGACCGACTTCAACTGCCCGTCGGAGGATCGGACGGGCGTGGCGTTAACCAAGATGATCACGGTTTGCCCACCGGGACTCTCGATGACGATCTCCTCATCTCGCACCGTCTCCCCAAAGCTCAGGGCCTCAACGATCGAGGTGCCCTCCTGAGAGATCTTCCGACCATCTGCCCGGCTGAATACCAGGGCGCTGAGGAGGTCCTCCACGGAACCGTCGGGAAGGCGCCTCTCACGGATGATCCTGCGAGCCTCACGGCTGACCGACCGAGTTGCCCCGGTCTCGGCGTCAAACACCACCAACCCCAGCGGGGCGGTGTTCACCAAGGTTTCCAGGTCTACCCTGGCCTGAAGCTCCTGTTGGTATCGACGGGCGTTAGAGATGACTAGGGCGGCCTGCGAAGCGAACATGACCAACGTCTCCTCGTCATCGGCCGTAAATCCCCCATCTCCCTCTGAGGCCGGGAATTCTCTTTGTTTCTCGGCCAAGAAGATGCCGCCAACCCGCTCACCTTGGAAGCGGATCGGTGCCCCCAAGAAGGAGACCCCCGAACTCGCCGGCACCGGTAGACGCACCTCGGGAATACCCAATTCCTTGATGTGGCTGAGCAGATCCCGCACTCGAAGCGGATTCTCCTTCCCAAACACTGCCTCTAGGACCTCCCACTTCTCCGGAAGTCCCCACAGATCCTCGTTCTGCTCGGGCGTGAAGCCAGAAGAAAGAGAATCCACAACCTCTGCGTGGTCATCGACCAGAACGATCACCCCGTAGCGGGCACCCATCAATAGCCGGGCGCTGTCCAACACCCCCTGCAAAACCTCACCGAACTCCAAACTCTCATTGATTCGCAAGCTGGCTTGACTCAGCTTGGACAAGCGCTCCCGCAGTCGCCCGACCTCCAATGCCAGCTCATCAACCCGATTCACCGGCCCACCCCTCGCCCCATGCGATCCGGTTGCTCACACCCTAAAACCCATTCCAATCGCCGAAGCTCATAACTGCCTCACAATGTAGTGGCTTGAGCATCGGCCCACATTTGGGCCTCCGAGAATCCGGAAACTTCTACCGACCGGAGGATTCTTCGAGCTTTTGGAGGTTCTTGTTGATCTTGTCGGTGGTCGTGTGAAAGCCAGCCAGCTCTCTAGCCCCCACTCCCCGCAAGAGCATCGCCTCGTGAGCCTTCATCTGCTCGGCGATCTCCTCGGACAACTGGGCCCCCCGGTCGGTGAGCGTCAAATAGACAACGCGGCGGTCTGTGCGACCCCGCCGTCGACGCAGAATGCGATTGTCAACCATCTTGGCCACGAGCCGGCTCATGCGCGATGGGTCGATATCGAGGTGGTCCAGAAGCTGGGTTGCGCTCCACTCATCTCGCTTGGCAAAAAGTTGCAATACGGCAAACTCATTCACATGAAGGCCGTGGCGCTTGACTTCGCTTCTCACACCCAATGCGATCGCGCTATCCAGGCACGCCACGCTTTCTTGCAACGTCATGGGCTGGTCGTCCTGTCCAGATTGAGAGGATTGTTCAGACACTTGATGCACCTTGCTTGTTGTATTGGGCCTATGACTATGAAATGCGCCACTCAGTAGCTCATCTCATCTGAGCAGAATACAGGATCAAATGCGCTACTTTCGTGTCTTGTAGACAACTCCGGCCTCAATATTGCCTGATCACCCTCTTCAAATATCTCGACCATTGGCAGAATCAACCGTAATAGTCATGACTAAATCACATAAAGATCACAATTGGTTTTGGGTGATATTGCGGTTGACATCACCCACGTTCAATCCTTGAATACAACCCTGACAAAATACACACGGCAACTGTAGCAATGATTTATTTTTACTACTATTTTTTTATGTCTCGTTATATTTCTGCCACGTTTAGCGAATGTCAACCGGATAACCAGGTCAAACCACCGTTGGAAACCAAGACAGCACCCGTGGTGATGCTAAGAGCATTGAGAACCAAGGATCGACAGCTCTCAACAGGCCAAGCAGGGATATCAGACCTCGGTGGCTCGCCAGCAATACCAAGCGGCGACACTTCGGTAGGGACGGAATTGGTCGCCCAGCGGTCCCAACTCATCGGCAGAGGGGGCTTCAGTCCAGCCGTGGGCCAGGCCGTAGCCCTTGCGGACCCCGAAGTCGCCCACCGGCCAGACGTCGAGGCGGCGCAGCGAGAAGATCAAGAACATCTGGGCGGTCCAGGTGCCGATGCCCCAGACCTGACTGAGCTGTTCGATCACCTCCTGGTCAGACAGCCGGCCCAAGCAGGCCAAATCGAGCGAGCCCTGCTCGCAATGAGCGGCCAAGTCGAGCATCGCCCGGGTCTTGGCCCCCGATAGCCCGGCACCTCGCAGCGGCTCTTCCCCTAGCGCCAGCACCGCACCGGGAACCCACTCCGGTGCCTGTTCCCGCACCCGTCCCCAGATGGCGCTGGCCGCCTTGCCAGCCAACTGCTGGTAGGCGATTTCGCGGCTCAGCACTTCGAATCGCTCCCCCACCGGGGGCTTGGGGCCGAACCGGGCCGGCCCGAATCGATCCACAAGATCGGCCATCACCGCTGATGTCTGGGCCAAGGCACGGCTGGCCTCGGTCAAGCCAGTTCTGCTCACGCCTACGCCTCAGTTTCGATCAGGTCAGGGATCTGCGCTACCCGTCGGGGGCCTGCTGTGTCGCCGGCTTGACGATCACCCTAGCGATGCGCCGCCCGGTGACCCGCTCTACCAGTAACTCCCAGCCATCCATGACCAGCGTCTCCCCCTCTTCGGGCACATGGCCCAGAGTGTTGAAGATCAGACCCCCCACCGTGTCCCAGTCGCCGTTGGGCAGTGGCGCCGCTAGCACCTCGCTGAGCTCGTCGATGGGAACCCGGCCGTTCACTCTCACCGTGCCGGGGGCCAACCGCTCGATCATGGGCTCCTCGACGTCGAACTCGTCGACGATCTCGCCCACCAGTTCCTCGATGAGGTCTTCCAACGTGACAACGCCAGCGGTGCCCCCGTACTCGTCAACCACGATGGCGATGTGAAACTTTTCAGCCTGCATCTCCCGCAGCAAGAGAGCGATGCGCTTGGTCTCGGGCACGAAACGAGGCGTGCGGGCCACCGCCACCGCCGGAGAGTGCTCCCCTTGGTCCCGCTCGGCCCGCATCAGGTCTTTGGCGTGCACTACGCCCACCACGTCGTCGATGCCCTCGGCGTACACCGGCACCCGGCTATAGCCGTGCTCGATGACGATGCCGATGGCCTCGCTTACCGTGTGCTGGTCGCTCATCGCCACTGTGTCGGTGCGGGGCACCATCACTTCCCGCACCACCGTGTCGCCGAACTCAATTATCTGGCCGATCAGCTCCCGCTCCTCGGGCTCGATAGCGTCCGAGGCTTCAGCCGCCTCCGCCATGGCCAGCAGCTCTTCCTCCGACACCTGGGGTGCCTCGCGGCGCCAGCTGGCCTGCACCAGCCGGCGAAGCAGCCCGAAACGGCCCAACACGCTCACGATGATCCCAATTTCGCAGAAGCAACAGCATCCGTGGGCGCATCCAGGGCGAGCATCTCCTGCTCCCGGCCTTCCATCTTCTCGGCGTCAAGGTCTTCTGCATGGTCATAGCCCAGCAAGTGCAGTGCACCGTGCACCACAAGCAGGGCCAACTCATCTTGGACAGACCTCCCGCTGGCCTCAGCGTTGGCCGCGGCTACCGAAGGGCAGATCACCACGTCGCCCACCAGTCGGGGCTCATCGGCCCCCCGGGGGGCGCTGCCGTCGTCCGCGCCGAAGGCGAGCACGTCGGTGGGCCGGTTGACTTTTCGATGGGCGGCGTTGAGGGCGGCCATCTCGTCGGCGCCCACGAATGAGAGCCCTGCCTCCCAGGGAACCGACACCTGCTCTTCAGCGAGGACTCGGCGCATCAGCCTGGCCCAACGGCCCTCGTCAACTGTCAGGTCCTGCTGGAGGTCGAAAACCACGACCACCGCGCCATCAATGTCGGAATCGCCGGGTTTAGGAACCCCGTCGCCTTCGGCCATCACTGCTGGGCCCGCTCGTAGGCGTTGACGATGTCAGCCACGATGGGGTGGCGGACCACGTCGCGAGAGCTCAGGTGGACGAACGACAGGCCGTCGATGCCTGCCAGGATCTTCTCCAAGGACACCAGTCCGCTGCGGCCGCCTTCGACGTCCACCTGGGTAACGTCGCCGGTCACCACCGCTCTTGAGCCGAACCCGATACGGGTCAAGAACATTTTCATCTGCTCTGGGGTGGTGTTCTGGGCCTCGTCAAGAATGATGAAGCTGTCGTTCAGAGTGCGGCCCCTCATATAGGCCAGCGGAGCGATCTCTATGACCCCCCGGTCGATCAGGGACTGGACTTCCTCGGTGTCGAGCATGTCGTAGAGGGCGTCGTAGAGCGGGCGCAAATATGGGTCCACCTTGGCGATCATGTCGCCGGGCAGAAACCCCAGGCGCTCCCCCGCCTCCACCGCGGGCCGGGTCAAGATGATCCGCTCCACGGTATGGGCCTTCAATTCCCGCACTGCGGTGGCCACCGCAAGCCAGCTCTTGCCCGTACCGGCCGGGCCGATGCTGAAGGTGATGATGTTGCTCCGCATGGCGTCGACATAGCTGCGCTGGCCAGCTGATTGCGGCCGGATTACCCGGCCTCGTGCCGACCGCAACACATCGGTGTCCATCACTCCCGAGGGGCTCTCATCTGCCTCTACCATTTTGATCGCCCGACCCAGCGTACGGGAATCGAGCTGGTGGCCGCCCTGAACAAGCAGAATCATCTCGTCGAATAGGCCCGCGACCCGGTCGGCGCTTTGGCCCGACACCGTGATCCGGTTGCCCCGCACAAAGATGTCGGCATCGGGGAACGACTGCTCGATCTGGCGGAGGTGTTGATCGCGCTCTCCCAACAGGGCTGCCATGAGCCCGTTGCGCGCAATGTCTATAGTGACCGGCGCTGCGGTGGTCATTCAGGAGTCGGAGTCTGCGTCGCTGTCATCGCCCTCCGCATCGGCGCTGCCGACGGGGACAGGGTCGGGATACAGATGACCGAGTGTCCCAGGCTCGATGCGGCTGCGCTCGATGAACGCATCCACGTCAGCCTGTTTGACCCGGATAACTCGACCCATTCGATAGGCGGGCAGACCCCCCTCATTGATGAACCGGTACAGCGTACGCGTGGTGATTCCTAGCCGCTTTGCGGCAGTCTCGGTGTTCAGCCACACAATCTGGGTGTCGCTCATCTACCCACACTCTATCCCGTTCACACGCCTCCGCACCCCAAAATCTCGGCAATCTAGATGCCGGCCTGCTATCCCGATCAATACTGACTTTCATGAACTGTCATACCGCTTCGCTGGGCGGAGGAGGATCGTTGGCGTGGCGCAGCATCTGTACCGCACTGACGATGAGCAAGATTGCGAAAAGGGCGCCCGACAATCGGGGGCTGAGCGCACTGGCGCCCAGCGCGCCAACGAACGCCGTAGCAACCCCTGATGCCCCCACGACCAGCGCCGACTTGGGGTCGATGTTGCCAGAGTGGCGATTCCTGAGGGTGCCGACGACCGCCGTGGGAAGGATAACCAGCAACGAGGTTCCCTTGGCAGTGGGGTCAACGAAACCGAACAGCAGGATCAGCGCCGGAATCATGATCACGCCCCCGCCCACCCCCATGGTCCCCGACAGCAAACCAGTGGCCAGGCCGCAGGCCACATAGGCAAAAGCCAAGGCGACGGTAATGTCACCGTGGCCGTCGGTGTCAGGAGCGAAAGCCAAGAAACGGGCCGCAGTGGCCAGAAGAAGTAGGGCGAATCCAATCCGGAGCGATCGGATGGGGACTTCGTTGAGCAATGACGTGCCCGCGGTAACCCCCACCGATGAGCCGGCAAAGATCAGCAGGCCGGGCAGCCAGGCCACCGACCCTTCCAGTAGGAAACCTCCCAGCGCCGACGCGGAGATGAGCACCATGGCCCCCAGGGAGGTGCCGTGGGCTCGACGCTGCTCCATGCCCAGCAGCAGCACCAGGCAGGGCACCATGAGGATCCCACCGCCAACACCGAACAGGCCGGACAAGAAGCCAGTTGCCACCCCGACTCCGACCGGCCCCCACTTCGAGTTGATTCCCCATTTCGACTTGTTCATGACATGGCGATGATTGCAGTGTCAGGGGCTATAACAGCAGTCACTCGGCGGAGGCCTGCTCGCGGAGCACGTACTTCAGCACCTTGCCCGAGGCGTTTAGGGGCAGGGCGTCAGTGAATCGCACCCGGCGGGGCACTTTGTAGTTGGCCATCTGGTCGCGGCACCAGGCGATGACGTCGGCCTCAGCGGGGTCGGCCCCAGGAGCGGGCACCACCGTGGCCACCGCCACCTCTCCCAGTCGGTCGTCGGGCATCCCAATCACCGCCACCTGCCCGATTTGGGGGTGGACCAGCATGATGTTTTCGATTTCGGCTGGATAGGCATTGAATCCGCCCACGATGAACATGTCTTTCTTGCGGTCGGTGATGTCGATGTTGCCCTGTTCGTCCATCACCCCGATGTCACCGGTGTGCAGCCAGCCGTCGGCGTCGATGGCCTCAGCGGTCTGCTCGGGGTCGTCCAGGTAGCCGAGCATCACGTTGTAGCCCCGCACCACGATCTCGCCGGGTTCGCCCCGGGGCATCTCGTTGCCGTCGTCATCGGTGATCTGTACCTCTACGTCGGGGATGGCCCGGCCCGAGGTGTTGGCGATGGTCTCGGGGGCGTCATCGTGGCGGCACATGGTGGCTATGCCCGACGCCTCGGTGAGGCCATAGCCGGTGACGATGGTCTCAAACCCCAAGCGGGCCCGCATCTGGAGGATCATCTCCACCGGGATGGCAGCGGCCCCGGTCACCGCCAGGCGCAGGGTGGACATGTCGAAGCTGTCCAGATCGGGATGGTTCAAGATGGTCTGGTAGATGGCCGGTGGTCCGGGCAACATGGAGATGCGCTCTTCGGGTACCCGAGCCATCACCGCGGGGACGTCGAACACTGCGTGGGGGATGTTGGTGGCCCCGGTCATTAGGCAGGCCAAGATGCCCGAGTTGAGGCCGAAAGCGTGGAAGTAGGGGTTGACGATCAGGTATCGGTCGCCCGCCCGCAGGCCAATCACCTCGCACCACGACTTGAACCCCCGGCAGATGGCGGAGTGGACGAGCATGGCCCCTTTGGGCAGGCCGGTGGTGCCCGAGGTGAACATGATGTGGCAGAGATCGTCGCCGCTCACCGAGGCGGCCCGGGCGTCGCCGTCAACCTCGGATATCTGGGCGGCACGCTCTAGGAAATCGGCAAAGCCGGTGGTGCCCTCGGGGACGGACCCCCGCAGCACCACAATCTCGTCGAGGGTGTTTCCGCCGTCGGCGTCCCGAAGCAGGGCGACGTAGTCGGTGTCCAAGAAATCGGTCACGGTGAACAAGATGCGGGCGCCGGACTTCTGGAGGATGAAATCGGCCTCGCGGCCCTTGAACCGGGTGTTGACCGGCACCAGCACTCCCCCGGCTAAATGGACCCCCAGGCCGGACACCACCCACTCCCAGATGTTGGGGGCCCAAACCGCCACCCGGTCTCCCGGCTCGATGCCCGAGGCCACTAGTGCCCGAGCTGAGGCTCGGATTTGGTCCCGCAACTCCGGGAAGGTCCAACGCACATCGCCGTCTACCAGGGCTTCCAAGTCAGGGAACCGTCGGGCCGCGTCGTCAACCAACTCGCAGATGGTGGTCCACGGAGCATCTGACATGGCTGCGACCCTAATTCACTGCTTTGGCCACTTCGGAGTTGGCCACTCAGTCAGCGGCTTGGACCGCCCCCTGAGCGATGAGGTGGGCGATTTCGAGGTCGCTTAGACCCAGATCGTCGGCCAATACCGAGCGGGTGTCCTCGCCCAGTCGGGCGGATCGGTGAGTGACCCCCACGGTGGCGTCGCCCATGGCAAATGGTTTGGCCGGCACCGGGATGCCAGGGCGGATCTCAGCTATTAGCCCCCGGTCGGCAGCCCAGTCGGAGGCGGCTAGCTCGGCTACCGAGCTGATGCGAGCCGCGGGCAACGGCTGGCGCTCCACCACTTCGGCCAATTCCTCGTAGGTAGAGAAGCCGGCAACCAGCCCTCGTAGCAGAGAAAGGGCCTCTTCCCGGGTGGGCTGGTCGGGGCAGTCGTCTGCGTTGCCTCCAAGAGCAGCCACCCACCGGGGCAACATCTGTTCGGGATTGCCGATCAGCGACACCGCCTGTCCGTCGGCGGTGCGGGCGACGGCGTAGTTCCACGTGTCGAAATCCCTGGGTCCGTCGTAGCCCGAGAGGTCGTTGCCCGCCTGGTCGTTGGCGTAGACGAGGGTCTCAGCCATGGCGACATCGAGGTGCTGGCCGTTGCCGGTGTGCTCCCTCTGATAGAGCGCGGCCAACACCGCGGACACCGAGATGAACCCGGCATATAGATCACCGTGCTGGTGGATCTCCTGGAGTGGCTCGGCCTCCCGGAGACGAGCGGCCAGCTCGATGGTGCCAGCGACGGCGTGCATCATGGGAGCGTGGGCCCGGCGATGGGTCCACGGCCCGGTTTGGCCGAACCCGGTGATGGAGCAGAAAACCAGCCGGGAGTTGCGCGCCGACAGCTCCTCATACGACAGCCCGTAGCGGGCCATGACGCCGGGGCGGTAGTTCTCCAACAGCACGTCGGCCCGGTCGGCCAGCGCGGCCACCACCTTGGGACCGCCTTCGGCTTTGAGGTCGATGCAGATGTTGCGCTTGCCCGCGTTCATGTGGCTGAACGTGACCCCGATGCCGTCGTCGTCCACCGGGGGCACCGGCCGGGTGAGGTCGCCGGAGGGGGGCTCAACCTTGATCACGTCGGCGCCTAAGTCGGCCAGCACCCGCCCGCAGATCGGTCCTGAGAAGATCCGGGTGAGGTCCACCACCCGGATGCCAGCGAGCGGCCCGTCCTTCATGGCCTACAGGACGCGGCCGGGCCCGACCCGCCGCCGAAAGGGCAGCCGATCGGGCCCGGCACAGTCGCTATTGGTTCAGTTGGCTTACCGGTCGGGGTCGCCGTAGCAAACGAATTCGTAGGCCACCGCATATTCGGCGTCCACCACCTGCACCATGCCGGTGCAGTCGGGGGCAATGACGTGGTCGGCCGGCCACTTCACCGAGCCGAGACCGCCGGACTGCTGGGTGGTCGCAAAGCCGTCGATGTTGACCGCCTGGTAGAAGCTGGCGGTGTTCAGATCCTCGCCGGCGGCGGCGATCATCTGGATCATCAAATCGGCCGACCAATAGCCCACCAAGCTGCCGAAGCCGGGGAAGGCCCCAACTGCCTCGTAGTCAGCCAAGAGCTGCTGAATGGCCGGCTGCGAAGAATCTTCAACAGGGGGCACCTGGGTCACGGCGTAGCCGCCCTCCAGGGCCTGACCCAAGTCAGGGCTCGACCCGGGAAGGCCAGGAACATAGGTCAGATAATCGGCCACCGGGCCTTCATATCCCGAAGCGGCGATGGTCGCCTTCAGGGTGATGGCTCCGGCGAAGTCGGTGGACAGGATCACCAAATCGGGCTCGTGCTCCAGCACTGTGTTTACGAACCGAGTGGGATCGGTGATGCCGCCTGCACTTGCAGTAGGAACGAAATCGTTGAACGCCAGCTTGCCGGCCCACAGCGTTTCGTACAGCGCGTGACCGGCGCGACCAGCGTCGTCGTCGCTGTTGAAGATGCCGACCACAATGTCCTCGGTGCCGAAGAAGTCGTACCAAATGTTCTGGACTGACACCAGAGGATCGGCGCCCTCGACTCCGAAGGCGAAGCCGCTTAGGCAGCCGTTGAAGCCGAAGCCCCAGTCGTTGGGGGCGCAGAACCCGGGCATGAATCCCCAGCCGGTGAACGGCACTTGGTTCTCGGCCAGGTAATCGGTGGTCTGGGGAAGCGACACCGCAGAGGTGACCATGATGCCGAACACCTCGTCGTTCTCCACCATGCTGCGGGCACCTTCGAAGTTGGCCTGTGGATCGCTGCCATCGTCCACGTATTGCACGAGTTCGACTTGCCGACCGCCGGGCAGCTCGCCGTCGCGGTTGGCCCGACCGAGTCGGGCGTTGATGCCGTCGGTGAATCCCCCGTACAGAGCATCCTGAGTCATGGCACCCAGGCGCACCGTGTCGTCGCTCACACCCCGAGTGGATGGCTCGAAGTCAATCTCGTAGGTGTAGGCACCCCAAGTGCGGGAGGTTGCCATCTCCTCGTCGTCCATGGGCTCGGCGTCATCCATCGGCTCTTCGTCGTCCATAGGCTCGTCATCCATGGGCTCTTCGTCGTGCTCGTGGTCGTCGTCGTCCTCGTGCGCATGGTCGTCGTCGTCCTCGTGCTCATGGTCGTCGTCGTCATCCATGGGCTCCTCAGCAGGCTCATCAGCCGGGGCCGGAGCAGCGTCTGGGGCCGGAGCGTCATCGTCGTCGTTGCCGCAGGCAGCAACCACCAACGCCAGCGCGGCCAAGAGCGCGAGAAGCTTGTGCAACAGTGATCGTCTCATTTCCCCTCCGATAGTTGGATTGGCGACATAGTAGGCCAAGTGCTTTCTACTGTCACCCCGACGGAGTCAGTCTGAGTTGGCCGTTACCTCTCCCAGATAGGCGGCGTCGAGCTGGTCGTGATCCACCTCGGAGCGGGGGCCGTGCCAGGTGATGTGGCCCAAGCTGATGAACGCCACCGAGTCGGCAATCTCCAGCACGTCGCGGGCCTTCTCCTCTACCAAGAGCAAGGCCACGCCCCGCTCCTTGAACTCAATGAACAGTTCAAGGATCTGATTCACGATGAGCGGGGCCAAACCCAGCGACGGCTCGTCGGCGATTAGCACTTCGGGCGGGTGGGCCAGCAGCGGAGCCAGGGTAAGGATCTGCTGCTCGCCCCCTGAGAGATTGCCAGCCAGCTGGTTCTGGCGCTCGCCCAGGATGGGGAACCGATCACAGCACAGGTCGCGGTCCTCTGGTTTGGGCAGCCAGAGTTGCAGATTCTCCCGCACGGTCAGCCCGCTGAAAATACCCCGGGCCTCGGGGGCCAGCACTACGCCCCGTCGGGACCGGCGGTGGCTGCGCAGCGCCGTGATGTCCTCCCCGTCGAACCGGATGATGCCGTGGGTGGCAGCCAGTAGGCCGGAGGCCACCGCGCAGGTGGTGGACTTGCCGGCGCCGTTGGGACCCAAGAGTGCAGTGATCTCACCCCGGGGTACTGACAAGTCAATTCCGTGCAGAGCCTCCACCAATCCGTAACTGGCCCTCACCCCCACGAGTTCGAGGGCAGGCGGGTGATCGCCGATGTATTGGTCGCCCATCTCCTCGGCAACCGCAGGAGTCTCTGACGCCGCCGGTGCGGCTGGGACCGATTCAGCAATCCGACTCGAACTGGCAATCTCGAACTCTCCCCGCCAGGCAGCGAGCCGCCGACGCCAAGCATCGCGGCGAACCCGGTTTTGGGCGGCGGTGAACGCGAGGATTCCATCGGGCTCGCGGGCGAGTTGCATGGCGCCGAGGCCGAACATGAAGGCGGTGATGTTGCGGGCCTCGTCGTACTGGTCGAACCCGTCCCAGTCGATGGGATACCAGGAATACACGCGTGCCAGGCAGATAAAGGCCAGCACCGCCAGCACTCCGAGAATGGGCGGCGAGAACGGCAGCCCCACTTGGCGGTCTCGGATGGCGGTGAACAATGCCGCCGCCCCGAATACCGAGGCCACCAGCACCACGTGCCACGACTCCATCCAATCCCAGTGCCAGCCAGTGCCGAATGTGTGTCCGCTGGCCGCCACCATGATGCCGGCCATTACCGCGGCCCCAGGCCGGCGGATGCCGACCAAGATCACCACGGCCAGCCAGAACAGACCGGCCTGGGTGGTGGCGGTGAACGGAGTCACATTGCCGATGAAGGTGGCGAAAAACACCCCACCGAACCCGGCTAGCAATGCCGACAGGGCAAACACCGCCAGCTTGGTGCGAACGATGGAATGGCCAGAGGTGGCTGCGGCGGGCTCGGAGTTGCGCACCGCGATGATGGCCCGTCCGGTGACCGAGCGCTGGAGGTTTCGCACCAACCAGCCCGCGGCCAACACCAATATCACTAACAGCACTGCAAGGGATTTCTCGTCTTCCAAGTCGAACGGCCCCAGTTGTGGGCGGGGGATATCCCATCCCTTGGAGCCTTGGCCGTTCTTGAACCAGCTCCACTCGAACAGCACCCGCTCGCTCATGAAGGCCAAGGCCAGGGTGGCCAATGCCAACGGCAAACCCCCCAGCCGCAGGGCGGGAAGTGCCACGACTACGCCCAGCACTCCGGCAACAATCACGCCCACGATCAGCGCGGGAATGAACGGCAGCCCGGTTTTGTCCAAGATCAGACCAGCGGTCATGGCCGCCATGGTCACGAAGGCCGCTTGGGCCAGGCTGACCATGCCGCCGAGGCCGGTAAGCAGCACCCAGGACATGAACACCAGGCCAAAGGCCAAGCCGGTGACCCACAACCCGAGCCAGAACTGGTCGGCAAAGACAAAAACCTGAAGCACGATGAACGCCGCGCCCAGGAACCACGGCAGTCGAACCCGCCACGCCGGCAGGTCGTCGGTGTAGACGGTGGCCGGAGGGGCGTCGGCCACCACCCCGCTGCGGCGAGTCCGCTCCCGGGCCATAAACAACAGCCCCACCAACAGAACTACGAACGGCACTGAGCTCTCGAATCCCCGAATGTCCTGGGCAAAGGTGGCGTACCGGCCCACCCAGCTGGTGACCACTCCCAAGGCCACGCCCCCGGCGAAAGCCAGCGGAATGGAGCGCAACCCGCCAACCACCGCGGCGGCGGTGGCGATGAACATGAACACGTTGTATTGATTGGACTCCAGCGAATTGAACACCGGGGCGCCGACCACTCCGGCCATCCCGGCCAGCATGGTGCCGATGATCCAAGCGGCCGACGAGGTGAACTTTTCGCTGACCCCCCGCAGCCCGGCCAAATCGGGTCGGTCCACCACTGCCCGCATTTGAAGCCCCATACGGGTGTGGCGCATCAGCGCCCACAGTCCAACGGCGACGACCACGGCCACAACCAGTACCGCCCACTGATTGCTGCTGATGCGCAGGTCGAAGCTCCCGAGGTCGTAGGTCCAGGTCTCGCTGGGTACTTTCCACACCCCGGGGGTGAGGAACACGTAGTCGGTGGATTGCAGGCTCCAGTCCCACGTCTTGGTACCCAAGTCGACAATCAAGTCGGTGAGCGCGGGTAATGCCACCAGAATTCCGATGGTGGCCATGACTTTGGCCGCGTCGTTGGCCCGGGCCAGGGGACGAAATACCGCCACGTTCAGGAGTTGGCCAAGCAACGGGCAAAACACCAGCACCACGAGGAAGAACGACAGCAGCCGCATGCCCAGGCTCTCTATGCCCAGAGCGTTGATCAGCTGGAAATAGAGCATGGCCGAGGTGTAGGCGATGCCCCCATAGGCCAGGTTGAAGATTCCGGTGGAGGTGTAGCTCAGCGTGAGCCCGGCGGCGATCAGCGAGTAGATGGAGCCGGCGATGGCCCCGCTCACTAGCAATTGGATGAACTCGCCCACCCGACAATTTCCCCCTGGACTATTCGACCTGCGCCACTCTAGTGGCCCGCTCTGATCGGTACATTCGTCCCATGGACGAAGTGCTGTTAGACGACCTCGCTGCCGAACACAAGGTATTGGACGACCTGGTAGCCCGGCTGCCTCAAGAATCGTGGACGAAGCAGTCGCCGTCGCCAGGCTGGACGCTGGCCCACCAGATACACCATCTCGATGTGAGCGAGGGGGCCGCCTTGCTGGCCCTGACCGGCCACAGCGACCGAGTATTTGCTCCCACCGGCCGCTGGCCCGACCGCCCCTTGCCCAACGATCCCACCGAAGTGCTGGACAACTGGCGGTCTTCTCGGACGGCCAGTTTTGAGGCAATGGCCGGGCTGGACGCCAAATCACCGGTGATCTGGGGCGACGGCCCCATGACCTGCCGCTCCTTCGCCACCTCACGGCTCATGGAGACCTGGGCCCACGGACTCGATTGCTTCACCACCCTCGGAGTTGAGCCGGTTGACACCGACCGGCTCCGCCATGTCGCCCACATTGGCTACCGTGCCCTCCCCTACGCCTTCCGCAGCCAAGGCGTGAACCCTCCCGCCCCCCTCTCCGAGCTTCGCTTGGAACTGTCCTCGCCGTCGGGCCAGCTCTGGACTTACGGCGAAGAAATTGCCCTCCAATCCATCACCGGCTCAGCCGCTCACTGGTGCCGAGTAGCCACCCGCCGCATGGCTGCCGAAGACTCCGACCTACTCGCCAGCGGCCCTCTGGCCCACTCAGTCTTGGCCGTCGCCCGCGCTTACCTGTCGGATGGGGCATAGCCCCGGCACGCCTAGACCAAGAAAAACGTGGCAAAATTCGACATGGCCGCAACGCGAGATCAGATCCGAGTCATCGACGTCGATACCCACCTGACTGAACCCCACGACCTGTGGAGCAGCCGGGCGCCCGCGGACTACGTCGACCGCCTGCCGAGGGTGGCCGATGTGGACGGGCGGCCCCACTGGATCCTCGACGGAGAGCCCCTGGGATTCGCCACCGCCAGCGGGGTGGTGCGCCCCGACGGCAGCAAAGCGCTGGGCACCGACTTCATGGGCTGGACCATCGACGAAGTCCATCCCGGCGCATACGACATGGACGCCCGGGTGGAGGTCATGGACCAGGTCGGCATTCACGCCCAGATCATCTACCCAAACCTGGCCGGCTTCGGCAGCCAGAAGTTCGGCCAGATCGAGGATGTGGAGCTCAAGCGCCTGTGCGTGTCGGTGTACAACGACGCCATGGCCGAGATCCAAGAGAACTCAGGAGAGCGCCTGTTCCCGATGGGGCTGATCCCGTGGTGGGACATCGAGGGTTCGCTGGCCGAGGCCGAGCGCATCGTGGACTTGGGCTTGCGAGGGATCGTGATGTGCAGCGATCCCCAGCTCCGAGGTCTGCCCGATCTGGGCGAGGAGCCGTGGCGACCGCTGTGGGAGTTCTGCTGCGACCACGAGCTGCCGGTGAACTTCCACATCGGGGCCAGCGAGAGCTCGATGGGCTGGTTCGGCACCTCGCCATGGCCCTCGCAGGGCGACGACGAGAAGCTGGCCATCGGCTCGGCCATGATGTATCTGACCAACGCCCGGGTGCTGGCCAACCTGATCTTCTCCGGTGTGCTGGAACGCCATCCGACGCTCAAGATCGTGTCGGTAGAATCGGGAGTCGGCTGGATCCCGTTCGTGCTGGAGTCGCTCGACTACCAGATGGAGCAGCTGCGCACCGACGTGCAGGCCCAGTTCAGCCTGAGCCCCAGCGAGTACTTCCGCCGCCAGATGTACGGCTGTTTCTGGTTCGAGGACCTGTCCCCCGACAAACTCATCAACCAAGTGGGTCCCGACAACGTGCTGTTCGAGACCGACTTCCCCCACCCCACCTGCCTGTACCCCTTCGGTTTAGACCAAGCCACCGATGCGTTGAGCGATGTGGGCGAGGACGTGGCCCGCAAGGTGCTCCAGGACAACGCCGCCGAGCTCTACAAGATCGCGGTCTAAGCCCTAGAGGTCTTCGTAGTCGATCCGGTCGCTGCGAGCCGGTTGTCGGCCGGTGCGGAACGGGGACAGCGGGGCGTCCACTAGGAGGAACCGGTGCCAGCCCTGTACCAGGTCGTCCACCGCGGCCCGCCACCGGAGCAAGCCCTGATCAGTGCCCTGGGCCTTCTCGAATTCGGCCCAGGCCTCCCAGGTGGGAATGGCCCACAGCAAAAAGGCCTCGTTGTCGGCCACCATGGCCGTCTCCCATGCTCCGGCCAGCTCCCAGCCGAAAGGCTCATAGGCGGCGATGGCGTCGGTTCGCACCCGCTCTAAGAACTCGGCTGACGCCCCCTGCTTGAGGCTCACCTGCTCGTGGGCGTAGCACTCGCCGGTCATCCCGTCGGCGCACAACTCCTCGATGGTCCGGGTCCACGGCGCGGGCACCAGCAAGCGGTCGGTGCCCGAGCGCCGGTAGTTGGCCGCCTGCGCCCACCACTTGGCCAGCTTGGGGTCTTGGGCCCCGGCGCCCTGGCATTCGAGGCGGAACGAGGTGGCCATGCCGTCCCAGCCGTCCTCCTCCCACAGATTCAGCACCTGCGGCCAGCCCCTGGTGGTGCCGACGATGGCCCACACCCCGTAGCAGAGCTGGTCGCGCTCGTCTTGGGCGATGGGCGACCAGTTGGCCGTCATGTGGTGCATGTAGTTGGCCCGGTGATGGCCGATGATGTCGATGAACTCGTGGATGTAGAGCTTCTCGTTGGCCACGGTCAGCCCTTGTCGCCGCGGTCAAAATCGGGTGTGCGCTTGTTCAAGAAGGCGTCCACCGCCTCCCGGTGGTCGTCGGTGTCGAAGGTGATGGCCTCCAGCGCGAAGGCCAGGTCGTAGAGGCGGTTGACCCGGTCTTCCAGCTCCTTGTTGCACAGCCGCTTGTTGAACTCGATGGCATGGCGGGGTCCGGCGGCCAGCCGCTGGGCCATGGCGGAGGCCGACACCAGCACTTCGTCGGCCGGCACCACGTGATTTACCAACCCGTAGCGCTCGGCCTGGTCGGCGTCCAACAGGTCGCCGGTCATGAGCAGCTCCTTGGCCCGGTTGAGCCCCACCAACAGCGGCCACAGCACCGCTCCCCCATCGCCGGCTACCAACCCGGCATTCACATGGGGGTCGCCGATTCGGGCCGCATCGCTCATGTAGACGATGTCGCAGAACAGAGCCAGCGACGCCCCCAGCCCGATGGCGTGGCCGTTTACCGCGGCCACCATGGGCTGGCGGACCCGAAGCGCCCCCCGGGCAATGTCGATGCCGTCGTCGAGCAGGTCGGGACGGCCCTCGGGATAGCCGGTTTCCAGATTCTCCTCCATGACCGCAAAATCGGCCCCTACGCAAAACGACCGGCCTGCCCCGGTGAGGACCACCGCCCGCACGTCAGCGTCCTCTGCAATGCGGCGGTACAGGTCCCGCAGGTCCAGGTGCATTTGCTTGTTGAGGCCGTTGCCTCGATCAGGACGATTCAACGTGGCGGTGAGCACCCCGCCTTCTAGCCCGGTGGCGATGGTCTCCAATCCATAGCGGTCAGTCATAGGGGTAGCTTGGCACTTCGGTGGTCGGGTGGTGGATTTCAGGTCAGGTGGGGAATGCTTGGAGCCATGAGAGCTTGGGTGGTTGAAGGTACGGGGGCGCCAAGTGAGGTACTGCGGCTGATCGACAAGCCCGTGCCCGATGCTCGGGAAGGGGCATTTCTGATGGAGGTGGGCGCGGTGGGTGTCGGCCTGCCCGACGTCTTCATGTGCAAAGGGACATATCCGCTCGCTCCGAAGGAAGGATCGTTCACCTCAGGCCAAGAGGTGTGCGGGACGGTGGTCCAGGCGGGCGACGGGGTGGAATTGGAGCCCGGTCAGCGGGTGATGACCGTCACCTCCTTCCAAACCGGCGACGGCGGATTTGCCGAACAGTGCCTAGGGCTGGGCCACTCGTGGTTCACCGTGCCCGACTCCATGGACGACGCCGCCGCAGCCGGTTTCCTGATCCCCTACCACACCGCCTGGATCGGCCTGGTGCGACGGGGCGGATTGGCGGCAGCCGAGACCTTGCTGGTGCTAGGCGCAGCGGGCGGCACCGGGGCGGCGGCCTGCTCGCTGGGCGCCGCGCTAGGCGCGAGGGTGATCGCCGTGGCCGGAGGGCCGGAGCGGTGCGAGGCGGCGGCATCATTCGGTGCCCACCAGACGGTGGACCATCGAGAAGGCGACATCGCCGCCGCGGTCATGGAGCTGACCGACGGACGGGGGGTGGATGTGGTGTATGACCCTGTGGGGGGCGACGCCTATACCGCCGCCACCCGATGCGTGGCCCGCGACGCTCGCATCGTGCTCATTGGCTTCGCCAGCGGCGAGTGGGCGCCGGTGAACGTCCGCCACGTGGTGCAGCGCAACTACTCGGTGGTGGGGGCCATCCCCGCCCGCTACAGCCGTGAGGAGCGCCTGGACGACCACCGCGAGCTCAGCGCGTTGTGGGATGCGGGCAGTATCAACTCGGTGGTCACGTCCTCCTATCGGTTCGAAGAACTTCCCGAGGCTATGAGGGCCCTGGAGTCCAGAGAGGTGATCGGCCGGGTTGTTCTCGACCTATCGTCGGGCTGAGCCTGCCAATAAACCGGCGAGTAGTCTGCGGGCGCAGCGACAGAGGGAGGAGCGTCGTGGAGTTCGCCATTTTCTTGCAGGGATCACCTCGCCGGGGTGGGGCCCGGAGCCCCTACTGGGAGCATCAGGCCTTTGAGAACGAGCTGGAGATGGTGCGGGTCGCCGACCAGCACAACTGGAAGTACATCTGGGTGAGCGAGCACCACTTCCTGGAGGACTATTCCCACACCTCGGCCAGCGAAGTGTTCATGGCCTATTCCTTCGCCCAGACCTCTCAGATCCACATGGGATCGGGCATCTTCAATCTAAACCCCATCGTGAACCATCCCCTCAAGCTGGCCGAGCGGGTGGCCATGCTCGACCACATGAGCAAGGGCCGCTTCGAGTTCGGCACCGGCCGGGGGGCGGGCAGCCACGAGATCGGCGGCTTCGGCATCGACCCGTCGGAGACCAAGGCCAACTGGGACGAAGTGATCTGGGAATTCAAGAAGATATGGGGCAGCACCGCCTACTCCCACCCCGACGGCACCGCCTTCCAGACCCCCGAGACCGGCACCTGGGGCACGTTCAACGTGCTGCCCAAGCCCTATTGCCACTCCCACCCGCCCATGTGGGTGGCGGCGGGCAACACCCCCACCTATGAGAAGGCCGCTCGCCACGGCCTCGGGGTGCTGGGTTTCAACGTGTCGGCCATCTACGACATGGCCCCCCACGTGGAGGCCTACAAGAACGCCATCCCCCAGGCCGAGCCGGCCGGCGAGTATGTGAACGACAACGTGATGATCGCCAATGGCCTGGTGTGCCTGGAAGACGGCCAGGAGGCCCGCCGGGTGGTGTGCGAGCAGATGCAGCTCAGCTACCTCCAGTCGCTGGTGTTCAAGTACCACGACACCTTCCCCAAGCCTGAGGGCCTGCCGGTATACCCCGAGTTGGTCCCCGAGCCGACCATCGAAGACGTGGAGGAGCGCATCGCCGCGGGGTTCCTGCTGTGCGGTGACCCCGACGAGGTGCTGGAACAGGTGAAGCGCTATGACGAGATCGGCTGCGACCAGGTGTCGTTCGGCCTCCCCATCCAGCTAGACCACGAGGTCTGCCTGGAGACCATCCGGCTGTTCGGCACCCATGTGATCCCCAAGCTGGACAAAGACCCGCTGCACCGCAGCACCCGCCAGCGGATCGAGCACGGCGGCCCGCTGGAGATGACTCCCGACCCGCTCTATGACGTTCCCCGAGCTGAGGAATTCAAGTAATCGGCTAGATGAGCGACGACGGCCCAGACATTCTGGGAGCAAGAAGCGACCGATCCGAGCTGCGAGAACCGCTGGCCAGGTGGCTGGCCGATCGGCTCGGCGCTCAGAATGTGGACATCGGGCCCTTCGAGGTGCCGTCGGGGGGCTACTCAGCAGAGACTCTGCTGTTCGATGCTGACGTAAATCGGGGAGCCGGCCCGGAGGTCGAGCGCTATGTGCTCCGCCGGGAGCTGCCCGAGCCGCCGGTGTACCCCCAGCAGGCGCCGGGCGAGCTGGACGTGGAGGTGGACATCCAGTACCGGGTCATGTCGGCGGTGGCCAACCACAGCGACGCCCCCATCGCCCCACAGGTGGGGTACGAAGCTGATGATTCGGTGCTAGGCGGGCCGTTCTTCGTGATGGGATTCATCGGCGGGGATGTTCCCCGGGAGGACCCCATCTACACCAGTGCGGGCTTCTTTTATGACGCCCGGCCCGACCAGCGCCGCCAACTGGTGGACCGGGGGCTGCGGACCATGGCCCAGATCCACGGCATCGACTGGGAAGCCGCCGGGCTCCACTGGCTGGTGGCCACCGGCGATCAGCCGGGCACCGCCACCCAGGTGCGGATCTGGCGGGACTACTCCGACCGGGAGCTCGACAGCCGAAACCATCCCGTACTCGAAGCCGGGTTCGACTACCTCTTCGAGAACATGCCCGCCAACGACGGACTGTGTCTGAACTGGGGCGACGGACGGCCCGGCAACATCATCTGGCAGGACTTCGAGCCGGCCTGCGTTACCGACTTCGAGGCGGCCTGCATTGCCTCGCCGCTGGTGGATTTGGGCTGGTGGCTGATGTTCGACCGGTGGTCGCATGAGCACATGGGCAGCCAGCCCCGCCTCGAGGGTGAGCCGTCTCGGGCTGAGCAACGCGATCTGTACGCCACCCACTCAGGGCGCGATCCGGGCGACACAACCTGGTATGAGATCTTCGCCGCGGCCCGCTACACCGCCATCGTGGTAAGGGTCATGAACCGGACCGTCTTGCGGGGCGACATGCCCGCCGACAACCCGTTCTGGCTGGAGAACCCCTCGTCTGACTGCCTCCGAGCCCTGCTCGATGAGCTCTGAGCGGTATCCGGGTGGGCTGGGCTAGCTGCCCACCACCCGGTCGGTTTGCTCTCGGTATTCGTAGACGAGGCGGACCAGCCAGTAGCGCATGAAGCGCTTGAAGGAGCTGACTGCAATCATCACCAGGCCGATAAACGTGAGGCTGAGCCCGAAAATGGCCGACACCACAAGATCGAGGTGATTGACAGCGTTCGAAGCCCCGCCGGTCATGACGAACGAGACCAGGGTGAAGGCCAGCCCGACAATGGTAAGGATCAACCCGATGCGGAATACCCAGCGGTCGGGGTTGGCCCGGCCACCGGAAGCCCGGAGCTTGCTCACCTCTTGGTGGAACTCTTCGAGGCGGCTGCTATCAGCTGTGTCACTCATCGTTTTCTCCTCAATTCATGCCTAGATAGGCAGCGGTCAGTTCTTCGGCGATCTCTTCCGGAGCTCCGGTGCGCTGGATGCGGCCGTGGAGCATGATGGCGGCTTCATTGGCCACCCCTAACACCGCTTGGGCGAACTGCTCCACGATCAGGATGGACAGTCCGGCCTCGGCCAAGGATGACACTTGCTCGTAGAGCTCCTCCACGATGATGGGCGCCAGCCCCATGGACAGCTCGTCAAGCATCAAGATGGCCGGGTCGGTGGACAGGGCTCGTGACATGGCCAGCATCTGCTGCTCGCCCCCCGACAATGTGCCCGCCACTTGGTTGCGACGCTCCTGCAAGCGGGGAAACTGGGCAAAGGCCCGCTCCTGCACCTGCTTATAGGGCACCCCGGCGTAGGTGGACATCCGCAGATTCTCGGCCACGGTGAGGTTGGGGAATATGCCCCGACCCTCAGGAATCAGGCAGACCCCGGCCCGGGCCAGGCGGTCGGGAGAGACCCCGTTCACCTCGTGGCCATCGAGCAGTACCGAACCGGCATGGGGCTGGATCTGGCCGCTGGCTACCCCCAGAGTGGTGGTTTTACCTGCGCCGTTGGGCCCCAATAGGGCGTATACCTGGCCGGGCATGACCCGCAGGTCCACTCCGTGGAGCACGTCGATGGTGCCGTAGCCGGCCCGGATGCCGACCAGCTCCAGCAGCGGGGTTGCCGTCTCGGCGCTCATTCGTCGACCCCCACATAGGCACCCCGAAATTCGTCGCTCCCCAGGTAGGCGGCTCGCACGGCGGAATCAGCTTGCACCTCAATGGGGGTGCCCACCGCGATGATCTTGCCGAAGTCCAGCACATGGATGCGAGCGCACACTCCCATCACGAAGCTCATGTCGTGCTCCACCAGCAACACCGCCAGCTCGTTGTCTTCATCGGCTACAAGCCCCAACAGCAACTCGCCAATGGCCGATGTCTCGTCTTCGTTAAGACCAGACGACGGCTCGTCCAACAGCAGCACCCGGGGTCGGCAGGCCAAGGCGCGGGCCAGTTCCACCAGCCGGGCGCTGCCGGTGGGGAGTGTGCCCACGGTCACGTCGGCCACCTCGTCGAGGCCCACCTTGCCTAGCATCTCGTGGGCCACATCGCTGACCCGCCGGTGCTTCCACTTGGCGCGATGGTTCTGCTCCACCGCCACCCGGACATTGTCGAATGCGCTCAGGGTGTTGAACGCCTCCAGCTTCTGGAAGGTGCGGGCGATGCCCATCTGCGACCTCTTGGCCACCGTGGCCCGGGTGATGTCGACCCCGTCGAATTTCACCGTGCCACTGGTGGGGGGAAGCAAGCCGGTGACCACGTTGAACAGGGTGGTCTTGCCCGCGCCGTTGGGGCCGATGAGGCCAGTGACCTCACCGGTGTCGATATCCACCGAGGCGTTGTCTAAGGCCACCACGCCGCCGAAGCGCATGACCACTTGCTCAGCTTCGAGCAGAGCCATATCCCTCCTTCGGTACCACTTCGTCCAAAATCCCCAGTCGACGGTCGATGGCAATCACCTCTTCGGGGTTGAAAGGCCGCTCCAGGCCCAACTCGCCGATTTCCGGCTCGCGTTTCTGGGCGTTCTCGGCGGCAATCTCGGCTCGGGCATCGCTGCGCCACGGCAAGATGGGTGAGAAGCCCCGGCCCATCTCGAATATGGCCCCTCTGGGGTTGAACACCATGCCCAGCACCATCAAGCCGGGACCGTAAGTGGTCATGATGTCGAGCAGCGTTACCAGGAAGTCGACGTTCCCAGCATCTTCCAGTCGCAGCCCGAATCCTTTGAACAGCGGGATGAAAATCAGGAAGATACCGGCCATGGGGATGGAAACCCCCGCCGCCGCCACCAACAGCACGATGTTGAATCCGATGAGTAGGTCGAACCCCTGCACACTGTCGACATTGCCCGACACCGTGGCCCAGAACACCCCGGCGATTCCAGCCATTGAGGCGGATACGGCATACACCACCACCTTGGTCCATACCACTGGTACGCCCAAGGTGGCCGAGGCGGCCTGAGAGTCGTTAATGGCCATCCATCTTCGGCCGTATCGGGATCTTCGCAGCAGCACCAACCCGTATACGAAGATGGCGAAGACGCACACCATCAACAAGAAGAAGCCCCGACGATCGTCGAACGTGACCCCGAACAGCTCAATGTGGGGGAACTGCCGTCCGGTTCCGATGATGGGCATGACCCACGGGTGGGGGAAGAAGATCAGCGACATGGCCTGGGCGAAGGCCATGGTCATGAGGGCCAAGTACAACCCCCGCAACCGAGCGGCGGGCAGGGCGACGAGCGCGCCCAGGGGCGCGCACAGGAGACCCACCAGCAGAATCCAATAGCCGTTGCCGGAATCCCCGGCGAATTTGAGGTATACGAATGCGCCGAACCCGGCAAAGGCCAAGGGCGCGAAGTTGATCTGCCCGGCCCAGCCGATCAACGGGACCAACGACAATCCGATCAGGGCCAATGCCATGGCCTCGTTGGCCGAGTTCAGCTCTCGGCTCCCCCACGCCCCTGGATCCCAAATGCCGAAGTCCAGCCAGCCGCCGGAAAAAGTAACCGCCAGCAGAATTACCACTCCGCAGCCGATGAGCCCCTCCCACCATTTGGTGTAGCGCTCGTGACGCCGGAGATGGTGGGCCAACCGACCCACCTCCAGGCGGGCCTGGGGAAGCGCCACGACCACGAACAGCAAGATCAGCGGGGCGACGGCTAGGTGGGCGAAGCGGAAGTCGGGCCCGAAGTCGAGCCATGCACCGGTGTGGGCCCTCAACAGCCCGATCAGCATGGCCCCGATCACAGCCATGGGCAGGTTCCGCAGGGCACCGAAGGCGGCGGCCGCGAACGCGATGATCACCACGTTGTTGAGGGTGGCCGGATCGAGTCCCAACTCGGGGGCGATGAGGATGCCACCCAGCGCCCCTAGCATTGAGCCCAGCGCCCATGACGTGGACGACACCACGTTGGGGCGAGCGCCGTTGAGAGCAGCAAGCTCCCGGTTGTCCACCACCGCCCGCATGGCCGTACCGATACGGGTGCGACGCAGCAGGAAACGCATAGACACGGCAATGGCGATGGCCACCACGAACACGATTAGCCGGTGCCAGGGAAGCTGCGAAGGCCCCAAGTCGATGCCGTTATTGATACCCAACAGATAGGGCACTCGTCGCGGTGTATCGGCTTCCCAGATGTCGCCCACCACCGACAGCAACAGCACCATGATCGCCACCGTGACCATGAGCTGCACCACGAGCGAAGCGGTGCGCAGCCGCCGCATGATCACCGCATCAAGCGTCACTCCCAGCGCTGGGGCGAACAGGCAGACCACCACAAACAGGGCGAGGATGGAATGCCAGCCCCGGTTCACGTGGAGCTCCCAATACAGGAACGCCGAGAACACCCCGATGGCGCCTTGGGCGAAGTTGAACACCCCGGTGGTGGTGTAGACCACCACCAGCCCGGTGGCGTACATCGCCCACAGCGCCCCGAGGAAGAGTCCGATGTAGGTGGTGACCAGGAAGGACTCGCTGGTTACCTGGGAACCCTTCCAGGTGAGAACGGCGAGCACCACCGCTCCGAGGGTCGCCAACAGCGTGGCAGCCACTACGGAGCGGCGGAGCCCAAAAATCATGGGAGTTCAGCCTGAGCCAGCCAGTGCTCGCCTTGCTTCAGATCAGCCGCCGAACTCCGCTCCCCAATCCTTGGTCAGGCCAACCACGTTGTCCGCGTCGCAGTCCAGCTCGCCTGGGGCTGTGGGATGCACCCGGACGAAATCGTTGTTCTGCACCTGCATCAGCATGAAGCAAGGCATGATGTTCTCAGTGGTGGAGTAGTCCGCCGGGCTCCACCAGCCGTTCACGTCGAAGGACGTCAGGCTGCGGGCACCATCCAACACCGCCTGGCGAGTGACGGCATTGGGGCCGCCCTCAGCCACGATGCCGTTGACCACCTGCTCGAACAACACGCCGTCGGCCCACGAGCCCGCGGCCCAAGCCGGCGGGAAGGGGTTGTCGATAGCCACCATGAAGTCAGCCAATTCTTGGTTGTGATCCACCTCGTCAAAGGGCAGGAACCAGAGCCAGATGTAGGTGTTCTCAATTACATCGCCAGCCTCGAGGAAGCTGGGGGTGTAGCAGGCCAGCTGGCACATCCAGATAATGGAATCCACATCCAGGCCTTGTGCCTCGGCCTCACTGCGCCACTTGATCATGGACTGGTCGTCAGATCCGGTGTAGGCGAAGTTGGAGTCGGCATCACGCATGACCTGGATGTAGGCGCCGTACTCCGACTGGGTGGTGAAGCCGCTCACTCCGGGCTCGCCATCAATCACGATGCCCAGCTCCTGGAAGGACCTGAGTTGGGGCATGGTCGAGGCGATGGTGGAGGGCAGGTCGGAGGGCACCAAGTAGACCCCGTTTAGGTTGGACTCCACATTTTCCAGCAGCCACTGGACGTGGCCCACCTGGCTCTGCACGGCTCGGGGACCCGTGCCAGCGTAGGGGCACTCGCTGTTGGGCCTGCTGGTGGCAAAGGTCACCACCGAGCACTGGTGAGGCGGCTCAGTGGTGATGTAGGCGAAATCGGGCACCCCGATGTCGTTGCCCGCTGCATCGGGGCAGGACTGGAGATCGGTGGTGTCGAGGGCGAACAGCGCCGTGGTGCCCACCAGAGCGAAAGCCTCCTCGCAGGCCACTAGGAATCCGTTGGTGGTCTCGGTGGGGTTGATGGCCGAGTCATGCTCGATGACCTCAACCTGGCGGCAGGCCAAGCCCCCCTCTGAGTTCACATGGTCGGCCCAAGCCTTGACCCCGTCGATGGAGCCTTGGAACAGGCCGGGAGCCAGCGGGGAGCCCACATCGGCCATAACCAGCACGGTGATGGTGTCGGAGGAAATACCGATATCGGTGGCCTCGAGGTCCACGTTGGCACAGGGATCGACTTCCGGCTCCTCAGTGGCTACCGGCTCAGCCTCTTCGTCGTCCATGTCGTCATCCATGGACTCATCCATCTCATCGTCCATGTCGTCATCCATGGACTCATCCATCTCATCGTCCATGGACTCATCCATCTCATCGTCCATGTCGTCATCCATGGACTCATCCATCTCATCGTCCATGTCGTCATCCATGGACTCATCCATCTCGTCGTCAGGGGCTTCGACCGGGGCAGACGCGCCCGAATCGTCGTCGTCGTTGCCCCCGCACGACGCGGCGACAAGTGCGAAAACAGCCAACAGGCAAATGAGCCAACGGAAGTGCTTCACGTTTCCCCCTTCAAAGGACCGACGCGCTCTCATTTGGCGGCCGACGGTATAACGGGTGCCAGTCTTACCCATCGCGCCACTTGCTCGCCATCCACAAGTGAGAATCCGCACACTTGGGCTTGGGTGGGCGCGGAGGGACTTGAACCCCCGGCCTCTTCCTTGTAAGGGAAGCGCTCTTGCCATCTGAGCTACGCGCCCGGTGAGACGGCCAGACTAGTGGTGCCCTTTGGCTGCTCCCGCACCAATAGCGGCTGGGTCGTCGGCGCCGAAGGTGCGGCGCTGGGCCAAGGCCTCGTCCAGCAACGGCGCGGTGGCGGCCACCACCGGATAACGCCGCTCCGTCAGATCATCGGGCAATAGGGGTCGCCCCCAAGCCTCGCCCATGGCCACCCCGGCTTCGGCACACACCAAAGTGGCCCCCAGATAGTCCCAGGTGGAGTGCCCCTCATTGGTGCAGTCGATGTAGGCGTCGAGCACGCCCTCAGCTACCGCGCACATGTCCAAGGCGATCGACCCCAGCACCCGGTATTGCCTCCACCCCAGATGACGGGGAGGAATGTAGGTCAGCCCCACCGTGGCCTCCCCCAGACTCTGCTGTTCCGACGGCCCAGATCCCCTACCTCGGTCGCCCCCAGTCGACGGGGTCAGCGGACGGCCGTCGACGGTGGCCCCCCCACCCCTAACGGCCCGGTAGGCCTTGTTGTTCGCCAGGTTGAGCACCAGCGCGGCCCGCATGCCCTCGGAGTCAACCGCACAGAAGCTGGTGGAGAACCACGGCAGTCCTCGGGCCGCATTGGTGGACCCGTCCACCGGATCGAGCACCACCACCAGCTCTCGCTCGGGGTTGTGCGATCCCGATTCCTCGCTGTACACCCCGAAGCCGGCCTCCAAGAAAACTTCGCAGGCCGCTTCGTCGGCAGCCACGTCAAAGCTGTACTGGCCCTCCCGGGCACCGGTGAGCCGCCCTCCGTCGATCTGAGCTACGGCCTCGGCCACCCGGGCCGCGGCCTGGTCGAAGACCGTCAGAATTCGGTCGTTGTCCACCGGGGTGAAACTACCGCTAACAGATAGCGATGGTGAGTCATTGCGTGGCAGTGTGGGATTCTTGGCTGTCGTCGATATTGCAACCTTCGTCGCCGATCTCAAGGACCACGCCGCTGACCACGGCTTCCATGTCCACGATGATCGCCATTTCGTGGAGACCTACTCCATGCGCCAGGCGTGGGAGGTAGACCTACACCCCGCAGTTGCCTGTGGCGGCCCGCTCGACGTGCACATCACCCTGGAAGTGGATCCCCGGGTGATGCTGAGCTTCGAGGACCATCTGATGGAGCTGCCCGAAGGAGTGGATCCCTCAGACGACTTCAAACTGCCCCTGGTGGTGTCTTGGAGCCTTCCGCCGCTACCCGACGGACCCGATTTGCTGCTGTTGGCCACCGAACTGGCCGGAATCGGCGGCATGGAGCTGCCCCTGGACGTGTCGGCCATCGACGCCTATGCCGCGGTAACCGACGCTCCGGAGCGGAGCATCACAATTTCGGCTCGGGTGGAGGTGTCGATCAGCGGCATGTTCACCGGCAACGAATGCCTCGGCGGAGTGATGCCCAAGGTGGCCGAGATCAGCGAATTCCTGCTGGACCGGGCACCAGCCTGGTTGGGCGACATCTGAGCACATCTGGGCGCATTCGATTTGCTGCTAGAGCCGCCGATTGAACCGGTGGATATTTTCGGTAACGAATCGGTAACATTGTTAGACCATGGTTCGTCAGCTCAAGCTCCTCGTTGCGCCGGAAATCGACGGCAACGCGCGCAGCTGGCGCAATTTCCCTGGTCAAGTATTGATAGTGACGGTGGCCGCGCTCATCTACTTCGGCGTGCGAATGGCCACCAAAGGGGCTGAGGTCGCCGCATTCAAGAACGCCTACGACCTGCTGACATTTGAGTCCACGCTGGGGCTGGACTTTGAGGCTTGGTCTCAGTCGGCGGTGCTCGACTACCACTGGCTGGTCACCTTCTTCAACTGGGTGTACATCTGGCTGCACTGGCCGGTGATCATCGGCGCATTGCTGCTGCTATACCACTACAACCGGAGCCGCTACACGCTGATGCGCAACGCCATGATTGTGTCCGGTGCTCTGGGCCTGGTGTTCTTCGCCTTCTTCCCGGTAGCTCCTCCCCGGTTCTTCGATGGCTTCACCGACACAGTCACCGAGCTGTCCACCTCCTACAAGTACCTCCAACCCCCGTCGGTGGTGAACAAGTACGCCGCGCTGCCCAGCTTCCACGTGGGATGGAACGTGCTGGCCTGCGTGATCCTGTTCCGTACTGTGCGATCGATTCCGGTGCGCATCTTCGCGGTGGCCTCCCCCCTGCTGATGTCGATCGCGGTGGTGCTCACCGGCAACCACTGGGTAATTGACGGGTTCGTGGGCATTGCCTTGGCGATGATCGGCCTGTACGTCGCCCACCGCCTGGGCTGGCTCACTCGACGCTGGCAGGAGCCAAGCGAGGTCGAGGAAGAAGTGGGCCCGGCGGGGATCGAACCCGCGACCGAGCGATTATGAGTCGCCTGCTCTGACCACTGAGCTACGGGCCCGCCGACAGCCTATTGGGCGGGCCCCCCGCACTGGCGCTGGTTTGGCTCCGGGGGTGAGACTCGAACTCACAACCTAGCGGTTAACAGCCGCTTGCTCTGCCGGTTGAGCTACCCCGGATCGACCTGAGATTTTACCCTGTCAACAGGCTGGCTCACTCATCCAATTGGCTGGCTATGGGGGAAATTCGCCCTTCTCACTCATCCAATACGACGGCCAGCACCGAAATCACCACTAGGGGAATACCCAGCCACTGCAACCCGCCGAGCTGCTCGTCGAACAAGAACCAGGCCCACACCACGGCCAGGCCCGGTGCAGCCATGTTCAGCAGCGAGAGGGCCCGCATGGGCACATATCTGTGGCTGTAGTTGAACAGCAGGTGGGCCAGGCCGGCGGTCACCGCCATGGTGGCAGCCACCCCCCAGCTCCAGCCGTCAGCGATCACCAGTGGGTCGAACGACAACAGCGAGATGGGCAGCATGAGCCCGGCGGCGATGGTGGACCATCCGGCCTGGTACTCCAACGCGCTCAGGTGATTCCGAGCGATGCGAGACGCCACCAAATAGCCGGCGAACGCGAACATGGCCACCACCGCCAGGACATCGCCGGTCAGCGATGCATCGCCGCTGCCGCCGGAGCGACCAACCAGCATCAAGATCATCCCGGCGACCGCGATGGGAGTGGCCAGGACTACCCGAAAGCTGATCCGCTCCTTGAAGACTCGGCTGGCCGCCCACAGCAGGAAGATGGGGGCGGTGGCGCCGACGACCATGGCGTTGGCCACCGCGGTGGTCTTGATGGCAGTGAAGAAGGTAGCCGCGTTGACGGTGAACACCAGTCCCCCGGCCAGGGAGTGGCGCAGCACTCGGCGATCCAGCCGCCCGCCCCGCAGGTACAGCGCGGCCACCGCCCAGGCCGCCGCCCCGACCAACCGCCAGAACGCGAACGGCAGCGCACCGAACTCGTTGTCGCGGACGAACACCGGCCCCCAACTGAACAAGAATACGCCGACAACTGCCGACCACATTCCCAGGCCCATCCCGGCTCTGGGCAACGCTGAGCCGGCCTCCCCGGATCCCGAGACAGGGGGTGAAGAGCTAATCGGATGCCGAGGCGATCAGGCCGAGCACCGCATTGGGGTCGAGGGGCTGGCGGTTGGGATAGACCCCGAATGGGGCCAGCGCATCGGCCACCGCGTTGAACACCGCCGGGGGCGCCCCGATGGCGCCGCCCTCACCGGTTCCTTTGTGTCCGCCGGGGGTATCGGAGGGCACCACTACATGGCCGGTCTCCAGATCGGGCACTTCGGCTGCGGTGGGCACCAGATAGTCGAGGAAGGTGGACGCCAGCGGATTGCCGCTCTCGTCGTAGACGCAGTGCTCGTACAGCACCCCGCCTATGCCCTGCACTACTCCCCCGGCGATCTGGCCGTCGACCACCATGGGGTTGATCAGCACCCCACAGTCCTCGCTCACCACATAGCGCAGCAGCGTGACCTTGCCCGTGTCGGGATCAAGCTCGCACGTGCAGATGTGGCAGGCATTGGAGTGGGTGGAGGGCGGGGCCTTGTAGCGGGCGGTGTGCTCGAGGCCAGCCTCGGTCCCCGGTGGCAGGGCGTCGGAGTTCTGGTAGGCGGTGGCCGCAACCTGGGCCATCGTCATCGAGGCCGCTGGCGTGCCCTTGACCGAGATCACCCCGTCGGCCACCTCCAGGTCATCAGCCGAGGCCTCCATCAGGTGGGCGGCAATGGCCACCACTTTCTCCCGCACGCCCGACGCCGCGGCCCGGGCCGCGCTTCCGGCGATGACCGCTGAGCGGCTGCCGCCGGTGCCGAACCCGTATCCGGAGCCGTGGCCCTGGTGCAAGGTGACGTCTTCGGGGCGCACCCCGAGCTCGTCGGCCACAAGCTGGGCGATGGTGGTCTCCAGGCTCTGGCCGTGCGAGCCGGTGCCCATGAACACGTTGACGTGGCCGTCCACCTCCACCCGCAACATGGCCGACTCGGTGCCCAGCGGACCCATGCCCATTGAAGTGGGCTCGATGTACAGGGCCATGCCCAGGCCGAGATAGCGGCCCTGTTCGCGGGCCTTGGCCTGCTCGGCCCGGAAGTCGTCGTAGCCGATCATCTCGGCGGCCTGCTCCAGGGTCTGATCCGGCGAGATGGTGGTCTCGAAAAAGAGCCCGGTGGACACCTGATAGGGCAGGTCGTCGGGTTTCAGCACGTTGCGGCGGCGCAACTCCAGGGGGTCCATGCCGATCTCCCGGGCCACCCGGTCGATCATCTGCTCTCGGGCCACGCTCTCCATCTGCCATGGGCCCCGGTAGGCCCCCCGGCCGCAGGTGTTGGTGTACACCGTGCGGGCCCGCCAGCTCACCGGCCCCATCCGGTACGGGCCGGGATAGAGCATGGTGGCCATGGCGCCCGGGGTGGCCGGGCCGCCCAGCGGGTAGGCGCCGTCGTCTTCGAGCTGGTCCAAGTCGGCGGCCAAGAAGTTGCCGTCCTCGTCCACCGCCATGGACACGGTCATCTGTTCGATGCGAGCGTGGTTGGAGGCCAGCAGGTTCTCCCGGCGGTCTTCAATCCATTTCAGCGGGGCGGCCAGGAGCTTGGCCGCCACCAGGACCGCCATGTCCTCTCGGCCCAAGAACATCTTCTGGCCGAAGCCGCCGCCCACGTCGCCGAAGTGAACCACCATCTTGTGCTCGCCGATGCCCAGCACCCGGGCCCCGACAAGTTGCATCTCGTGGGGGCTCTGGGTGGAGGCCCACACCTCCATCACTCCAGCGTGGGGCTGCCAGGAGGCCACGATGCCCCGGGTCTCCATGGGCACGTTTGTCTGGCGGTGCTGGTGCCAGGTCTCGGTGATGATGTGGGCGGCGTTCTCGAAAGCCTCCTGCTGGGCCGGATTGGGCACAGGCAGGTCGTGGGCCAGGTTCCCGCCGAGTTCGGGATGGACGTGGTTGTCGGATTCGGCCGCGGTCTCGTAGTCCACCACCGGATCGAGCGGCTCGAACTCCACGTCGATCAGGTCGAGAGCGTCTTCGGCGATGTAGCGGCTCTCGGCCACCACCATCACATAGGGGTCGCCCACGAAGCGCACGTCGCCGGCGGCCAGCATGTTGGCTGGGGGCGCAGGCGACTCAGGCGGGTGCAGCGACGCCCGCAGAGAGTCGTTATAGGAGTTGAGGTCGACACCGGTGAACACGGCGTGGACGCCGTCGAGGGCCTCAGCCGCCGAGGTGTCGAGATGGGTGATGGTCGCCCGGGCCAGGTCACTGCGCCCGAAGGCCACGTGGAGCATGCCAGGCAGCATGATGTCGTCTACATACCGGCCATGGCCGGTGACCAGGCGGGGATCCTCCAGTCGCTTTACCGACTGGCCGACGTAGCGGGCGGCGGCTGCTGTTTGACTCACTACTCACTCCCCCTCATGACGGCGGCGGCTTGGCGGGTGGCGGCCACGATGCCCTGATAGCCGGTGCAGCGGCAGAGGTTGCCGGCAATCCCGTGGCGGATCTCAGCGTCGGACGGGTCGGGGTTGGCCTCCAAGAAAGCAGCCACCGACACCACGAAACCGGGGGTGCAGAACCCGCACTGGAGGCCATGGCAGTTGCGAAAGGCCTCCTGCACCGGGTGCAGCGTCTCGTCATCAGGGGCGAGACCCTCCACGGTGGTGATATCGGCGCCTTCGGCCTGCACCGCGAACAGCAGACAAGACCGAACGGCCTCGCCGTCCATCAAAACGGTGCACGAACCGCACACCCCGTGCTCGCAACCCAAATGCACGCCGGTGCACTGGGCCTGCTCCCGCAGGAAGTCGGCCAGTGTCAGCCGGGGTTCGCCCGTTCCTCGTCGGGTTCGGCCGTTGACGGTCATGGAGAGGGGGATCTGATCAGCCATTGCCATCCTCTGTGGTCACCTGGGCCAAAGCATCGGCCAAGACTCGGCCCACCAGAGTGGAGCCGGCCCGCCGGCGGTATTCGACGCTGGCGTGGACATCGCCAATCGGGTCCATGTCATCGGCGGCCAGACGCCCGATCTCTGCGGGGTCGGCATCGGCGGCGGACAGCCCCATCAGCGCCGCCTCCACCGTCGCTGCCCGAAGCGGGATGGGCCCGACGCCCAGCATGCCCACCGCAGCTCGGTTGATGCGACCCCCTGCGTCGGTACCGATGCCCACGGCGGCACCGGCCAGCGCGAAGTCGCCACTGCGCCGGGCGATCTCGTCGAAGGCAAACCCGGCCGGTTGATCCCAGGCCGAGAATCGCAGTGCGGTTAGCAACTCGTCGGGGGCTATCGCGGTCATGAAGGTGGACTCGAAAAACTCAGCGGCTGGCACCACGCGGGTGCCCGATGTCGAGGCAATCTCGGCGGTGCCATCCAGAGCTAGCATCACCGCGGGGTACTCCGACGCCGGATCGGCGTGGGCCACCGAGCCGCCGATGGTGCCCCGGTTGCGGATCTGGAAGTGGCCGATATGGGGGGAGGCCAGGTGCAACAGTGGCACCCGTTCTGCCACTGCGGTATCGGTCTCCACGGCTGCTTGGCGGGTCATGGCCCCGATGCGGACGCCGCCGTTGTCGGACTCCACGCCAAACAGCTCGTCCACCCGGTTCAAGTCCACGATGTGCTCGAATCGGGTGAGTCGCATGGCCAGCATGGGCACCAGACTCTGGCCCCCAGCCAACGGTTTGGCGTCATCGCCGTGCTCGGCAAGCAGCCTGACCACGTCGGCCACCGTCTCCGGAGCGTGGTATTCAAAAGGAGCAGGTTTCACCGCCGGGGACTGTAGCCCGGCTGGGCCGGAAGGGCGCAGATCAACTCGCCGCAGCGGTTTCAGCCTCCCTTTTCGCCCGACCGTTCTGGCAGACTGGGGCGATGGCCGACGTTGCCGACGCGCTCCGCACCTATTGGAACGACCGGGGACCAGTGTGGATCGAGCACCGGGAGAGGCTGGACACCATGCTCGCCTCTCTGGGCGAGGCTGCGATTGCTCGTCTGCACCCTGATCCCGGCGAACACGTGCTGGACATCGGCTGCGGCACCGGCACAACCACTTTGGAGCTGGCCCGCTTGGTGGGCCACGGTGGGCAGGTGACCGGGGTGGATGTTTCTGCGCCCATGCTCGACGAGGCCCGCCGCCGAGCCGCCGACGCCGGTTTGGACAACACCACGTTTGTGGTAGCCGACGCCGGTGCTCACCAATTCGAGCCCCGGCACTTTGACGCCGCCTTCTCTCGCATGGGGATCATGTTCTTCGCCGAGCCGGTGGCCGGCTTTACCAACCTCCGCAGGTCGCTGCGGCCTGGCGGACGGTTGACCTTCGTTTGCTGGCGGTCGCCCGAGGAGAACTCCTGGGTTACCGAACCGGGCCGGGCGGTAGCCGAGGTGCTGGGACCGCCCGATCCGATGGATCCCGATGCCCCTGGACCGTTCTCGCTGGCCTCGGTCGATCGGATCAGCTCAATCCTCACCGGAGCCGGGCTGGTGGACATCGACATCACTCCCCACGACCTGCCGGTGAACATCGGTGGCGGCACCACTGATGAGCTGGTCCGCTACTACATGGACCTGCTGCCCGGAACGGCCATCCCCGAGAACGCCGAAGTGCATGTGATCGACCGGGTCAAGGCCGCCCTTGGGGCCATGGTCGAGCGCCGCCGCACCACCGACGGCATCACCATGGGCGCCGCCGCCTGGTTGGTCAGCGCCCGGGCCTAGGGCCGGGCTCTAACGGAGGGCTCTAGCCTCTGGCCACCTGGGTTTCGGCTCTAGCCGCTTCCGTCTGGCGGCGGGCTCGGCGGCCGGCGACCACCGACCACACCAGGACGAGCACCGTGGCCACGGCCATGTACGCGTGCATCTCTCGCAGCCCGATCTGGTCGGCCAGGGCGCCGAGTGGGTAGGCGATCAAGCTCTGGGCGCTGAAGGAGATCATGACCAGGCTCTGCACTCGGCCGTGATAGACCGGCTCGGCCAACAGCAGCGACATCGACATATTGGTGGTCTGGAACGTGGTGGCCGCGCCGCCCAGCACAAACAGCACTGGCAGCGCAACCAGATGATTGGGCGTGACGGCCAACGCAGCCACTCCAGCGGCCACCACAGCCAAGCAGGCGACTCGCAGTCGCCAAAGCTGGGTGTTGTCCCGCATTCGGGCCACTTGGAGCGCGGAGACAGTGCCGCCGAGGGCGTTGGCCCCCTGGAGGATGCCCAGCCACAGCACGCCCACGCCGAACACACTCTCGGTGTACTTGGGCAAAAACGCCAGATAGGGCATGGCCACCAGCAACATGAGCGCGGTGGAAATCACCACCACCCGCAAGTAAGGGCTTCGGGCCACGTAGGACACCCCCTCGGCAATCTCCTCCAGGGGGCTGACGGCCTCGCGCCGTTCGGGACGCGACGTCGGCAGCAGCAACACCGGGACCGTTCCCACTGCGGTGAGACCCGCGCTCAGCAAATACACCCCGGCCAGCCCAAAACCGGGCGCGTCGGCCAGAAGCCCAGCAGCGAACGGCCCGATCGTCTGGGTACTAGCCACGGTCAGCTGGGTGAGGGAGATGGCATTGGACAGCAGCTCACGCTCCACCACCTCGCCGGTCATGGCCATTCGGGCCGGTCCCATGAAGGCGAACGACGCCCCCTGGATGACCGACGCCACCAAGAGCATCCAGAACTGCTCCAGGCTCAGCACCATCATGATCCCGAGCCAAAGAGCGCTCACGGTGAGCGAGAAGTGGGAGCCGAGGATGAGCGCCCGACGGGAGAACCGGTCGGCGGCCACGCCTCCGAAAGGGGTAACGGTGACCATGCCGATGCCGAAGGCCAACAGCACCAAAGCGAAGCTGGAGTTGCTGTCGGTGAGCTCGATGGCCAGCCAGCCCCGAGCCAGTATCTGCATCCCGACAGCGAAGAACGCCACCAATCCCGACCACCACAACATTGCGTAGGCCCGGTTGGATAGCGACGCGAACACCCCGGTGACAGAGGAAGGGGCGACGTCGCTCACGCTGCGACGGTACTGGCCTTCAGCTTCCGACGCGGCACTTGCCGTACTGCTTTCGGGCATTGGATTCGAGTCCAACTGGGCACCCGAAGTCATCAACCCCTAAACACAACTCCAGTACGAGCGCGAAGGAGACAACCAGTGAGCATTCGACGGATCGTGTGGGCATTGATCACCCTGGGACTGGTCACCGCGCTGATGGGCGCAGTGGCGGCCAATGCGCAAGACAACGGTGATGCAGCCGGCGACAGCGGCGAACTGCAACTGGTGATCCTGCACCACAACGACGGCGAGTCGCAGTTGGTGCAGGCGTCGTCGGATCTGCCCGATTACGGCGGCGTGGCCCGCTTCGCCTCACTGGTGCATCAGCTGCGTTCCCAGGCCGCCGAAGACGGCGCGGCGGTGATCACCATCTCCTCGGGCGACAACTTCTTGAGCGGCCCCGAGCTGTCGGTGAGCCTCGGCGACGACAGCCCGTTCTACGACGCTTTGGCCCTCAATCTCATCGGCTACGACGCGTTGACCATCGGCAACCACGAGTTCGACTTGGGCCCCGATCTGTTGGCCCGGTTCATCACCGAGACCACCACTGCGCCGTTCATCAGCGCCAACCTGGACTTCTCCGGCGAGCCGGTGTTGGCCGCGCTGGTGGATGAGGGCCGTATCGCCCCGTCGGCAGTGGTGGAGAAGCAGGGTCGGCGTATCGGCATCATCGGCGCCACCACCCCGGAGCTCTCCTACATCTCCAGCCCCCGAAACGTGGCGGTGATGTCGAATGTGGCCGAGATCGTGCAGGCCGAGATCGACCGGCTCACCGGCGACGGCGTGGACATCATCGTGCTGTCCACCCACTTGCAGGCCTTGAGCGGTGAGACCGATCTGGCCGCTGAGCTCACCGGCGTGGACGCCATCGTGGCCGGCGGCAGCGGGGCGCTATTGGCCGACGAGAACACTGTGCTGCTGCCCGGCGACGGCGACCCCTACGGCCCCTACCCGCTCACCGCCACCCTGGCCGACGGCAACAGCGTCCCGATCGTGACCACACCGGGCGACTACACCTACGTTGGCCAGCTGATCTTGACTGTCGACGCCGACGGCAACGTGACCGCCATCGACGATGCCAGCGGCCTGCGCCGGGTGGCCGGCGGGGACGAGCCCGACGCGGTTGAGCCCCACCCCGACGTGGTAACGCAGGTGACCGAGCCGGTGGCCGCGGCCCTCGAAGAGCTGGCCGCCTCCCCGGTGGGCACCACCGAGGTGCCCCTAGACGGCCGACGCTCGCCGGGCATCCGCACCCACGAGACCAACCAGGGCAACCTGCTGGCCGACGCCCTTTTGTGGAACGGCCAACGGCTGGCCGACGACTTCGGCGTGCCCCAGCCGGCGGTCGCCCTCCAAAACGGCGGCGGGATCCGCAACGACTCGGTGATCCCAGTGGGCCCGATCAGCGAGCTGGAGACTTTCAACATCTCCCCGTTCGGCAACTTCGTAACCGTGATCGAAGACGTGTCGCCCGCCCAGATGAAGGTGATCTTCGAGAATGCCGTGTCGAGGGTGGAGAGCTCCAGCGGCCGCTTCGCCCAGATCGCGGGCATGAGCCTGGTGTACGACCCCGCCGGCACTCCCCAGGAGATCGGCGAAGACGACACCGTCACCACCGAGGGCTCCCGTGTGCAGTCGATCACCCTGGACGATGGCACCGCCATCGTGAGCGACGGAGCCGTAGTGGACGGCGCCCCAACCATCGCCTTGGTCACTCTCAACTTCCTGGCCAACGGCGGCGACCAGTACCTGTTTGGCGACGGCACCCGCACCCACCTGGGCCTCACCGACCAGCAGTCCCTGGCCGCCTACATCGCCGACGGCCTCGGCGGCACCATCACTGCCGCCGACTACCCCGAAGGCGGCGAAGGCCGCATCACTGCTGTGGCCGCCGAGATGGACGACATGGACGACGGCATGGCCGACGACATGGCCGATGACATGGCCGACGGAATGGCTGACGACATGGACGACATGGCTGGCGAAGAACTCCCCGCCACCGGCGCGGAAAGCCGCCTGCTCTTCATCATCGCCGCCACCCTCGTCCTAGCTGGCCTCCTCCTGGCCAGCCTGTCCCGCCGCGGCAAGCGCCTCACCATCTAACCCCAACCAGCACCGACTCCCGCTCAGGGGGCGTCTCTGGCTCAATCTCAGCCGGCCGCCACCCTGGGCGGTTTCGGTCTGCAATTGGATTCAAGAAGCGCTTCGGCTCAGTAATTGTTCAACGCTCTCTATACCGTCAGCTCCGATTGGCAAGACCCCGCTGCTTTCTCCTCGCCACACGCCAGTTGT
Organism: Candidatus Poriferisocius sp.; assembly: GCA_965208545.1. Lineage (GTDB taxonomy): Bacteria > Actinomycetota > Acidimicrobiia > Acidimicrobiales > Bin134 > Poriferisocius. Next base: position 2,481,647 of record OZ242341.1, read on the forward strand.
GGGATCAAGGACCCTGTAGATGTTGTGTGACGTACGACAAACGCGTTCGAAGTCTGAGGGCCACCCATGCTCTTCAGCTATTTCACTCATTTGCGAGGAGCGACTGATCACGTGTTCCAACCACTTGCCCACAAGTTCCGGACCCAGCAGAGAATCGCTCTTACTGCTATTGGCACTTCTCGTCGTCATCACAAAGTTCTCGACTTGAGAAAGTCTCGTGCGCGACCACGGCATGACATGGTCCAGGGACCTTGGACCGGCATCCAAGGGCACGTTCGAATAGGTGCATCGATTGTCCTGCACATCAATGAGGTCGTCGCGCATCGACTTTGACGGCATAGACCTATCGCTGCCAAACAAGTGTTCATGAATCTGGAATTCAGCGATGTGTCCCAGCCTGTCCCTATTGATCTTCGCCACTACCTCAGCAAATCTGAATTCTACCAGCGGTCTCAGAACACCCGCGAACTTCGTCAACGACTCGGCTACACCGGGAATGAACTTCACCTCTTGTCCGATTACCTCATACAGAAATGGCTTGGGTTCTCCAGGAAGGTTCTGCAATTTGTCGATCGGATTTCTCCATAGGTCTTTCTTCGTGCTTGCGACTGCACTGTCCCAACTGCGGTCCCACCAGTCCGTCCCACCTACCTGGCTGATCACAACATCAAGAATCTGGTCCTGAAGACCTCCATGTCCTTGATCTTCAAGTTGCTCCCTCAGCAAGTAAACCTGTTGCATCACCGTCGTGTCGGTGGCAACGGACTCATCCTTCCGCTTCTTCCTGACTGAACTATGGCGTAGTTCAATTTCCCCATAGGGCCGAGCATGTTCCCAGTGAATGTCTAGGTACCGCTCGGTCAACTCTTCCCTGACTATCGGCCTGTTGTCCTCGATCCTCTCGGGAGCCAGATCAAGCAGGGCCAAGAGAAGCCCAAGTTTGTTGGTGCCAGTCATGGAGGCCCTCTCCATGATTTCCAAAATTCCTTGGATGGGGTCGAGTCGGGAAAGGTCGCCGTGTCCGGCTTCGCTCACGGAAGGGATCATAGTGATACGGAGAAAAGGCGCCGGCCGCCGAGAGGCGGCGCGATTAGCGGATCGTGGATGTATTGCTGGCCGGAATCAGGAAGTCGCCATGGGTTGGAGTTCGTCTTCTAAGCCTTCTTCTTCGCGGACCAGGTTCCAGCCGAAGCGCTCGGAAAGGGCTTCGCGGCCCTCGTCGGGGCCGCTGGCGATGATCTCGTCGCCGGCGTAGAGCACGGCGCTGCCCCGGGGGCGGTAGATGTAGCGGCCGGCCCGGCGGATGGCCAGGACGGTGAAGCCGGGCTCGATGTTGAGGCCCAGTTCTTTGAGCGAGGCCCCATCGGCACCGCTCAGGCGGGCTACCGGCAGTTCCACCACAACTTCGTCAGAGTCGCCGAGGGCGATCTCCAGAATGGGGTGGACATCTTCGCCCTGTTCCACCAGCGAGATCATCTGGCGGGCCTGGTCGCCGATGTCCTCGGCTGCTTGGCCCAGATGCAGCAGTCCCCGCAGCGGCGAGGGGTCGATGTTGTTGGACGCCGCCCGCAGCACCCACAGCTCCAACTGGTGGTTCATCTCGTCGAGGCGGCCTTCCAAGAGCCGCACCTGGGCGGCCAGGCCCCGGTCGTTGAGCACTAGCGCCGAATAGGCCAAACCCACCGCGGCCTCCGACAGGTCCTTCATCTCCACCAGTACGTCCACCGCCCGATCCAGATCGGAGATCCAAGGGTCTTCGGGAGCCACCGGCTCCTCCCACATGGGCGCGGCGGCCAGTTGGTGCAGCCGCATGATGCCCGCGGGTGAGCCCCGCAAGAACAGCACGTCGCCGGGCATCATCAGCTGATCGCCCCGTACATCGGTGATCCAACTGCGTTCCCGGCGGATGGCCATCACCCGCATTCCGGCCACCACGGGCAGCTCTAGGTCGCCCAGGGGGCGGCGCACCATATGGGATCCCTCGTGTACCACCAGGCGGTGGGAGATCTCCTCAGCGCTGGACAAGTCGGCTACCAGCTCGGCGGGTATTCCCAGCCGGCGGCTCACGATCCGGGAGATGTCCACCGCATCGTTGGCGATCCGCTCGATGGCGCTGATCACCTGGAGCACCGACGACATGCCCTCCGCCTCGCGGGGGTGGCGCACGGCCATGATGCAGGTCGCCCGCATGTCCTGCACCAGTTCGGTCATCTGGATCTCGAGCTCGTCGACCTCGGTGGCCATGTCCGGGTCGCCGAAGAACAGGGCGGCGTAGGCAAGATCGACCATCAGCTCGGAGAGGTCCTTGGCCTCGGCGAGCATGGCCCGAAGATTGCGGGGTTTATCGTCCATTGTCAGGTCTCTCCACGTTAGTCATCAGATTCAAAATGAGTCATTGGCCTTTCACCCTGCTCCCAAAACCGCAATGGCGAATACCAGCGTGAGCGCTCCCACCAGGTCGAGCACCGCGGTCACCGTCGGGATGCCCACTGAGTCGGGGTCGACCCCGAATCGCACCGCGGCGATGGTCCCGTAGTAGGCCACCGCCACCGCGACCATCACCGCCAGGATTCCGCCCACCAGGGCGACCCCCACCAGCAGGCCCACCCCCGGTCCGGCCAGGTCCACCAACGAACCCGCCCCCTGCGAAACCAGGGCCACAATGGCGAACACCGGCAGCGCCAGCCCGATGGTCACGCCCACATCGGTGCGGGCCCCCCGCTGGGGCAGCACCGAGGGGCCGATCAAGCCCAGGTGAAGCTTGCTGGACAGCCGATTGGCCAAGATGCCGCCCAAGGCCCCGGCGATGGCCAGATAGCCAGGCACCAGCACCAACAGCACCGGTCGGTCCGAGAACACCTCGAACCGGTTCTCCACCGTCACCCCGGCCATCAGCGACAAGAACCCGGCCAGCACCAGTACCGGGATCGACTCCCGCATCACAGTCTTGATCTGCGGGGCTTTGGACCGGAGCGCGGCCACCAGCGAAACCACCGTGATGGCCGCCAACAGCCCGGCGACAACCGGGGTCACCGTGTCGCGGCGCACCAGATAGGAGGCCAGGATGAGCGCGGGCAGGGCCAACACGTCGCCGGCCGCGGTCACCATGGGGGCGGTCACGTTGTCGGGGTCGAGGCCCCATCGCACCGAGGCGGTGGCCATGCCCAGCGTCACCAGCAGCACGAATATCGAGGCCAGCGTTCCCCCCACCACCGACACCACCACGTAGTCGGCCACACTGATGGCACCCTCCACCCCGATACCCGACGCCATCGCGGAGGCCAATAGGGCCAGTACCAGCGTCATCAGGAGAGTCAAGACCAACGAGGCCCACACGTTCTGGCCCACCACGCTGGATGAGCGCAGCGACAGCCGGAACGTGCCGGTGTGGATGGCGGTGCCCAGCCGACTGCCCAGCGCACCGAAGATCTTTCCCGGCAAGGCGATGGCCGCCGGAACCAGCAGCAGCAGTCCAGGCAGCTCAGCCAGGCGCTCGTGACTGCGGCCCAGCACCACCCCGGCGATCACGCTGGTCACCGCCAAGATGCACAGCGCCCCCAGCGACTGGCGCACTCCTCGAGGGTCGGGTCCGAGCAAGCGGACCAGTTGCAGCCGGCTGCCTGACCGGCGGAGAAGCGAGAGCATTGTGCGGGAGAGCATGAAGATGACTTCCCGCCCGGCTACCCCGTCGCGGCCTGACCCAGTTGGCGTAAACGCACCTGGCAGTCGTCCCAGGCCTCCCCCAGGATGTCGGCCACTGGGCGCACCTCGTCGATGCGGCCCATCACCTGGCCGCCGAAGGGCACAGCCACGTCCATCTGCCCGCCGAAGTACTGGTCCATGAGCCGGTCGAGGCCGGGCATCTGCACCTGGTCGTGGTGCTCCATCTCGGCGGTGAGGTCGGTGCGCAGCGCCCGCATGCCCGGTCGGCCGAACCGGTTCAACAACACGGTGTCGGTTTCCGCCGCGGCTACCACCGCCTGCTTCCAGTTGTCGTGCACCGGCGACTCGGCTGACGACAACATCCGGGAGCCCATCTGCACCCCGTCGGCCCCCAGAGCCAAAGCAGCCGCCATCGACACCCCGTCGCAGATCCCGCCGGCGGCGATGACCGGCACATCGACTTCGGCCACCACCAGTGGGGTTAGCACCATGGTGGACGACCCGTGGGGGTTCTTGAACCCGCCCCCTTCCACCCCCTCCACGATGAGCCCGTCCACCCCGGCATCCACTGCCTTGATGGCCCCCCGCAGGGTGGGCACCACATGGAAAACCGTGATCCCCGCATCTTTCAGCATCGCGGTGAACCGATTTGGGTCGCCCGCCGATGTGGTCACAAACCCCACTCCATGCTCGATTACGAAGTCGATCACCGTGGCGTCGGGCACCAGCAGCTGGGCGATGTTCACGCCCCAGGGGCGGTCGGTGAGGTCGCGCATCTTGGCGATCTCCACCTTGATGTCGTCGAGCTGGCCCGAGGAGGTCTCGATGATGCCCATGCCACCGGCGTTGGACACTGCCGAGGCCAGCTGGGCTCGGGCGATGTAGCCCATGGGGGCCTGCACCACGGGAATGTCGATGCCCAACTGCTCGGTGATGCGAGTCTTCATTGCGCCAGCCTCATCGGCCTCGGTGTCCCTGGAGAAATCAACGCCGCCGCCCTGCGCCGAATCCCCGCCGCCGGAGCTCGCGCAACAGCGGGGGCAGGGGGCGGCGCAGGGGACGGTGGAACAAGCGCAGACGTTGGTAGGGAGAAGGCCGGTCGGTGCTCCACTTGCCCGGAGGTGCCGAAGTGATTGAGGCCAATCCCACCAGGCAGTTGTCGTAGTTCACCCGCCAGCCGGAGTAGTCGCGCCACGCCTGGTCGCGGTCCTCGACAACTGGCACTCCCGCGTTCCGCAGGGTCTCATACGATTCGTAGAACTCGTGGCGGCGCACGGTAATCGTGTCCGAGGGCGCCGGGTCGGGGTCGTAGTCGATGCCGAAGAAGTCGGCGATGTTGCGCAGCGCCACGTAGCCCGCTCGGATCATGAACGGCGCTGCGGGCGAATGGGGCACCGCCACCGTCGACAACATGATGGCGGCAGTGTCCAGGATGCAGCCTGCTGCGGTCACCCATGACCGGTCAGAGCGCACCGACCGGAAGTAGGCCAATGCGGGATAAGACTGGTGGGTTTCTTCAATGTGGATGAACCAGTGCTCCCACTCGGTCCAGGTCTCGCCCATGTCTTCGAGGCCGCCGGTCTCGTGGGCCAGGATGATCATGGCCTCGGGTGTGGGCGGGGTTCCGGCTCTAATCTCCAGGCGAGCCACGGCCGACTCCCGAGCGCTGAACGCGCTGTACATGGTGGGCAAGAAGCTGATCAAGAAAGCCACTATGCCCAAGCCGATGAGTGCTTCGAACCCGGCCAGCGTCAGGGTGAAAAAGTCGGTGGTCACCCGATAGCCCAAGGTTGTGAGCGACCATCCGCTCAGTGTCAAGGCCTCGCGATACGGACGCACATCCAGCGCCCAGAACATCAGCGAGAACCCGTAGATCACTCCGGTGGCCCAAACCACTGGCAAGAACATGAGCGTGGTCGGGGCGTAACGGGCCAGCAGGGCGTCGCGAGCCTCATAGCTCTTTCGGCGGCGGGCAAGCACCGAGAACAACATCCACATGCCCACGTACACGAAGCGGATCAACAAACTGCGCTCGGCTCGGGGCACCACCACGGTCTGGATGGCAGCGAGGAGCGTGCCCAATGCAACCAGCGCCCCGACTGTGAACACAATGGCTTCGCCCGGTCCCATACGGGATTAAAGACTACGGGACTGCTGAGGCCGCCTCGGTCAACCCGCCTACGCTTTAGCCATGGCGAAAATCCAGATCGGCCATGAGCTCACCAACGATGCCCCGGTGGGAACCGCCATCGGAGCGGTCCCGCCCCGGCGCACGCCTGTCGAGGTGCCCACCCACCGCTACATCTCCCCGGAATGGGCCGAGCTGGAAATGGCCCACGTGTGGCCCCGGGCCTGGCAGCTGGCCTGCACGGTCGATCATGTTCCATCGCCCGGCGACTGGTTCGAGTACTCGGTGGGCAACCTGTCGGTTCTCATCGTGCGGGGCGACGACGGGGTGCTGCGGGGGTTCCAGAACGTGTGCCGCCACCGGGGCAACGTGCTGTGCACCGGCTCGGGTTCGGGGCTCACTGAGCTTCGCTGCATCTATCACCGGTGGAGCTGGACGCTGGACGGCAAGCTGCGGGAGGTGCCGTCGCGCCGGGGCTTCGGGGCGCTGCGCAACGACGACTACCCGCTGTTCCCCGTGCAGGTGGGCACCTGGGGGCCGCTGGTGTTCGTGAACCTGGACATGGACGCCGAGTCGCTGGATGACTACCTGGAGGCCATCCCCGGCCTGCTGGAGTGGGCCCGCATGGACGAGTACGCCTGTGCCTACGACCTCACCGTGCCGCTGCCGTGCAACTGGAAGACCCTCATCGAGGCGTTCAGCGAGACCTACCACGTGCAGGGCATCCATCGGGAGATGCTGCCCAGCTGCGACGACGTCAACTCGGTGAACCGCCTCTACGGCCGCCACGGCTCATTGCACCAGCCCTATGGCGTCCCCAGTCCCCGGCTGCGCGATGGGGCCACCGACCAGGAGATCTGGGAGTCCATCATCGTCACCCAGGGGGCCCGCTACGGCCAGGACTCCGAGAACCCGGGGCTATGTCCCCCGGTTCCCGACGGCGGCGGTGTGCGCGACGTTCTGGAGGGCCTGGTTCGGACCCAGACCGCCCAACAGGGCCTCGACCTCGACAGTTTCGACCAGTCGCAGATGCTGGATTTGTTCCAGTTCAACCTGTTCCCCAACATCACGGTGATCGTGATGTGCGACAGCATCACTGTGCTGCGGTCCCGGCCCGGCGACACCCCCGACGACGCCTACATGGACTTGCTACACCTCGACCGGCGCCCACCGGACACCGACCGGACCCCGCCGATGCAGGCTGTTATCCCCGCTGAGGAGGCATCCATGAACCTGGTATTCGACCAGGACCTGTCCAACCTCCAACGAGCCCAGCGGGGCCTGCATCAGCCCGGCTTGGACCACATCGTGTTGAGCCGAGAGGAGATGCGGATCATCAACCTCCACTACAACCTCGAAGAGTTCATCGGCATCCGCGAGCTCTCCGACGAGGCGGTTGCCGAAATCGAAGCCCTCCGAGCCCAGCCAGCCGCCATCGGCCCCGTCATCGGCTGACAGGAATACTCGGTTGAGCCGAGTATTCAATACTCGACTGAGTGGAGTATTGGATACTCCACTCAATGGAGTATACTTGGCGGGTGGATCGAAGTCCCTTTCCATACCATGGCCCGCTAGAGGCTGATCAGGTTTCTGGTCGAGAGGCACTAGTAGTCGACATCGCCCAACGCATCACCGATCGCCGGCTCACTGCACTGGTTGGTCCCCGACGCTATGGCAAGACGAGCCTGCTGAAGCGGGTGGCTGCCGACCTTGAAGCAGTCGGCCCCCAGCCGGTGTGGATCGACCTCTACCAGCTGACATCGATGGCCGACCTGGCTAGCGCGGTCGACCGCGGACTTGCCTCTGTCGTAGGGCCGGTGCGCCAGGTGCTCGACTCCATCGCCAGCAGTGTTTCGCTGAAGATCGGGATGATGGGTATCGAGCTTTCTCGCCGCCATAGGGAGAAAGCCGATCCCGTTCTGGCATTGCGCTCCCTCATTGAAGTGCTGGTGAACACCAGCAGAAGGAATGACATATTCGTTGTGTTCGACGAGTTCTCCGGAATCGCCGGCGTCGAAGGTGGCGCCGGCGTGCTGAGGACTGAGCTCCAGCATCATTTCCAGTCGCTTGGCATCGTCTTCGCGGGTTCGGAACCCTCCGTCATGAGAACGCTATTTAGCGAGCAGGCGCAACCCTTCTTCGCCCAAGCCGACCTTGTGGAGGTCGGGCCCTTGGCTGATGAAGCAGTATTCCGCATAATCGAAGATGGATTCGACCGCACCAATCGGAGTACCGGAGGCGTCACCAGCCGCATCGTGGACTTCGCTAAAGGGCACCCTCAGCGAGCAATGCAGCTCTCTGACGCCGTTTGGAGACTCGTCGAACCAGGCGAATCCGCCAATTCGCAGACTTGGGAGCAGGCCCTTGCCGAGGTGCGGGCCAACGTGGACACAGGATCGGAGCGCGTATTCGGGCTGCTTCCGACCGGACACCAAAAGACCCTAAGGGCGGTGGCCTCAGCCGAAAGCATTTACGGCCGCCAGGCCCAGTTGCTCAACCTGTCGCCGGGCACTGCCCGAGGTGCGTCTGAGGCTCTAGTAGGAAACGGCCTCTTGCGACTCCAAGACGGCCAACTTGTGGTCGTCGACCCCCTACTAGCCGATTGGCTCTGCCGCCGCTTCCCCCTGTAAGCCTCCACGCGATGAAGGCCCGCCGAGTGGGCCTTCATAGTGGCTGGATCGCCTCGGTGACCCAAAGCTGCGCCTCGGTGACCCAAAGCGCTCACAGCCAACTTGAATGTTACTCCTTCACCAACCCCGTTCAAACGGGGTTGTCCGACACCCTGGAGGACTAGGGGTCGGCGTTGAACCTGCTGCGGCGTTGGCGGGCGATTTCGAAGCAGAGGACGGCGGCGGCGGAGGCGACGTTGAGGGACTCCACCGACTCGGCCATAGGGATGGACACCCAGCGGTCGACCGCAGCGGTCTGATCGAGGCCGTGGGCCTCGTTGCCCACCACCAGGGTGAGGGGGCCGGTGAGGTCCGCCTCGTCGCAGGGGTCGCCCTGGTGGGGATGGGCGCCGATGCGCTCCCCCACCGTCGAACCCACGGCCAATGGAATCTGAAACAGCGCGCCAGCCGATGCCCGGACGGTCTTGGGGTTCCAGGGATCCACAGATTCGGGGCTGAACACCACCGCTTGGGCCCCGGCGGCTGCTGCGCTGCGCACGATGGTCCCCGCGTTGCCGGGATCGGCCACCCCGGACAACTCAACAATGAAGTCTCCGCTAGCCAACGGCGCAGGCTCGGGAATGCGGGCGGTGGCCATGACTCCCTGGGGCGTGACCACCGAGCCCACCTTGGCCAGCACACCGTCGCCTACCGTCCAGGTGGGGGCGTTTACTGAGACTCCCAGGTCGGCCCACAGGTCGAACACCGGCTCGACGAACACGTCCACGAGCTCAACACCGGCATCCAGCGCCTCGATCAGCAGCCGCGGTCCGTCGATGACGAATTTGCCAGTCTCGGTGCGCTCTCGACGGCGGTTCACCAGGCGGCGCAGCTCAGCCACCCGGGGATTTCGGGCACTGAGTGGGGTGTTCGGGGGCAGTGCTACCCCACCGAGGCGGACTCTTGCTCCGCCTCAGACGCAGCCTTGGCCACCTCGACCAGTGCAGTGAACGCCGCTGGATCATTCACAGCCAGCTCGGCCAGGATCTTGCGGTCAACCTCCACCTCGGCCAGCTTCAGGCCGTTGATGAACCGGCTGTAGTTGGTGCCGTTCTGACGGCAGGCGGCGTTGATGCGCTGGATCCACAGACGGCGGAACTCGCCCTTGCGGGCCCGGCGATCCCGGAAGGCGTACTGGCCGCTGTGCATCAGCTGCTCATTGGCGCCCCGGAATGTGCGGCTCTTGTTGCCGTAATACCCCTTGGCCCGCTTCACCACCGCCCGGCGGCGTTTGCGGGCGGTGACGGCGCGCTTGACTCTGGCCATCGTGTGACTCTCCTTGGACTCGTGCTCGTGCTATCAGGCCCTACAGACCCAGCTGGCGCTTGACTGCCGGGGCGTCGGCAGAAGACACCTGGGCCGGGCCGCGCAGCTGGCGCTTGCGCTTGGGGGCCTTCTTTTCGAGGATGTGGTTCTTGTAGGCGCTGCGGCGGCGGATCTTGCCGGTGCCAGTGGTCTTGAACCGCTTGGCCGCGCCTCGGTGGGTCTTCATCTTGGGCATGTGGGTTTCCTGCGCTTCAGTTTGCAGTATCGGTAGCGGCGGGTTCCTCAGCCGCTTGGCGGGCTTCCCGGGCGGTCGGCTTGCGGGGCTTCTTCTTCATCTTCACCGGTCCCAGCACCATGACCATGTTGCGACCGTCCAGCCGGGGATAGACCTCGACCTTGGCCACATCTTCCACCTCGTCGGAGATGTCGTCGAGAATGCGCCGCCCCAATTCGGGATGCTGCACCTCGCGGCCGCGGAACATGATCGTGACCTTTACTTTGTAGCCTTCTTCGAGAAAGCTCCGTACCTTCCGTGTCTTGGTTCCGAAATCTCCCGGTCCGATCTTGGGCCGGTACTTCATCTCCTTGACGATGATGTTGGTGCTGTTTCGCCGGGACTCCTTGGCCCGTTGGGCGGCTTCGTACTTGTACTTGCCGTAGTCCATGATCCGGCACACCGGTGGATTCGCCTTGTCAGCCACCTCCACCAGGTCCAGGCCGGCATCACGGGCCATATCCAATGCGTCCGGCAGCAGGGTAATTCCTATCTGCTGGCCATCCTCACCAACGAGCCGCACCTCTCTCGCTCTGATCCGGTCGTTGATCCGGGGCTCAGCATCTGCCGTAGCTATGGCCGATCACCGCTCTGCAATGCGCATAATCCTCTCTCTCGACTTTTGGGACTGGCACGCTGGGAACTATTCGATCCCGTTTGCGTGCCGGAGTTGCGGGGTAACAGTATCAGCGTTGAGGGACAATCACGCCAGACGAGGCAAAAAGGAGCCGAAGAAAGAAATGAGCACACTGTGGACTCCCGGCGGCGAGGTGCCGGTTGACGACGGCCGAGATCGATCGGCAAGCCCTCCGCCTCAAGGCGCGCCAAACCAGGCCGAAGACCCGCTGGCCGGGCTGAGCGATGAGGAGCGGGCGCAAGCCGAGGAGCTGGCCCAGCAACTGGCCGAGGCCCGCGAGCAGATCGCCAACACCCCGGCGTCGGTGGTGGTGGGCAACCACGCCATGGGGCTGTATGAGCTAGGGGCCATACATCTCAGCCAGCAGCCGCCCAACTTGGAAGAGGCCCGTTTGGCCATCGACGGCCTCGGGGAGCTGGTTGAAGGGCTGGAAGGCCGCCTCGGCGAGCACGAGGCCACCCTCAAAGACGCCCTCCATCAGATTCGCATGGCGTTTGTGCAGGTGTCGCGGGCCGTCGAGCAGGCCGAACAGGGAGCGGAGGGCACCGAAGAAGAGGCCTCCGAAAACTAGCGGGGAGCAATCCCAGCGGCCTCCCACACCCCCCGGTGGCCGGGAGTCAACTGGAAAGAAACTGCGGTTCCCGCCTCAATTGTGCGGGTCCCGTCGGCAATCGCCGTGCAGTGGAATGGATGCTCGACGCCGCCGTCAACCGCGATCACTCCCCAGCCGGTGGCATCGTCGAAGCTCGCAACCCTGCCGGTGAGCGGGGCCCCGAGTCCAGTCAGACTCAATGGACGATCTTGGCCAGCGGGAGCTCGATAATGTCGCTGGCCCCCGCGTCTCGCAACTCGGGGATCAAGACATTGATGTCAACCTTGGGCACCACCGTCTCCACGGCGTAGCCGTGGCCCCCGAACAGCTCGTTCACGGTGGGCGCCTTCATGGACGGCAGCAGGTCGATGACCTTGTCCAGGCTGGCCGACGGCACGTTCATCTTGACCAGCACCTTGCCCCTGGCCTCCAGCACCCCGCCCAACAGGGTGTGGATCTGCTCCATGGCGTGGCGGCGCTCGGGGTCGGCGTAGCTGGCCGGATTGGCGATCAACTCGGTGTAGGAGGTGAGGATGGTGTGGATGATCTTAAGGCCGGCGGCCCTCAGCGCCCGCCCGGTCTCGGTGATCTCCACCACCGCATCCACGATGTCGGGGACCTTGGCCTCGGTGGCCCCATACGACAGCGCGATGTCAGCCTCGATGCCCAAATCGTCGAAGAACCGCTTGGTCAGATCGGGATACTCGCTGGAGATTTTCACCCCCTGGGGCAGATCCTCAGCGGCATTCCAAGGCGAGTCGTCCGGCACCGCCAGCACCATCCGAATAGGCCGGGAAGTGTTCTTGGAGTACTGGAGCTGGCCCAAAGACACCACGTCGCTGCCGGTCTCGGCCACCCAGTCCCGCCCGGTGATGCCCAAGTCGAACAGCCCGTCGGCCACATAGCGGGGAATCTCCTGGGGCCGCAGGATGCGGACTTGATCGATGCGGGGGTCGTTGATCGTCGCCCTGTAGGCCACATCGGAACTGCGATTGACGGGTATGTCGGCGGCGTCGAAGAGCTCCAAAGTCGCCTTTTCCAGCGATCCTTTGGGCAAAACCAACGAAAGCATGACTCCAACGCTACCGGTCGCCGACTGTCGGTCTGCGATCAATACCGGCTATTCGGGCCGGAGATCAATCCTCAGGTCCGGGCCTAGCCGGACGACCTCGGTGATCTGGCCTCGCCACAGGTCATCGATGGTGGGAGCACCGGGGCCGGCCAACATGGGACGACCGTCGTCGCCCCCAAACAGGGCGGGAGCCAGATACACGGCGTAGTGGTCCACCAAGCCGGCTCGGTGGAAGGCGGCCGCGGTGGCTGCGCCCCCCTCAACCAGGAGCTGCACTACTCCCCGCTCCCCCAAATCCCCCAGCACCTGCTCCAACGGCCCGTCCATCTCCAGCGCGGGGTGGATCCGGGCATTGGGCGGGGCAGTGCCCAGCACCACCCGCAGCGGCTGGCCGGCGCGGGGAGCGACTCCAGAGGGCGGCTGCCAGTCGCGCACCGTCAGCGCAGGGTCGTCGGCCCGGACGGTGCCCGCCCCCACCAGCACCGCGTCGCTCTCGGCTCGGAGCCGGTGCACGTCGGCCCGGGCCAAGGGACCGGTAATCCAGCGGCTGGAGGCATCGGGAGCGGCAATGCGGCCATCCAGGGTGGCGGCCAGCTTCAGCACCACCCAGGGAAGCCCGGTTCGGCGGTGCTTCAGGTACGGAGCCAGCAGCTCAGCTGCCTCATCGGCCCGCACGCCCACCTCCACCTCAATCCCGGCTTCACGGAGCGCAGCGATGCCCCGGCCCGACACCGCAGGATCGGGGTCGTCGACGGCAATCACCACCCGGGCCACCCCCGCGGCGACAATGGCCTCGGTACACGGCCCGGTGCGGCCTTGGTGGTCGCACGGTTCCAGGGTGGTGTAGAGGTCGGCCCCTTCGGCTCTCGGGCCGGCGGCCTCCAAGGCGTTGACCTCGGCGTGATTGCCACCCGGTGGTGACGTGGACCCCAGGAACTGATTCTCACCGGTATCGATCACACATCCCACCCACGGGTTGGGAGATGTGACCAACCGACAGGACCGGGCCGCCTCCAAGGCCAGATCCATCATGCGACCGCTGCGGATTGCCTGGTCGCCGTGAGTGGCTGTCAATGCTCGGTGGGCTGGTCGGCCAGCAGGCGCAAGGCGTGGGGAATCACGTCGAGCACCGCACCCAGGCACTCCACCGAGCCCTTGGGCGAGCCGGGCAAGTTCACGATCAGCGCCGTGCCCCTGGTGCCGGCGATGGCCCGGGACAAGCGCCCGAACGGGCTCACCAGCCGGGATGCCTCGGCCAAGCCGTCGGCCCGGCGCTCCAACACGGCGGCGGTGCCCTCAGGGGTGAGATCCCGAGGGCCGAATCCAGTCCCCCCGGTGGTGACGACGAGACCGGCGAATCCCTCGGACATGTCCAGCAAGGCATCGCGTACCGACTCAACCCCGTCCTCGACCGCCCGGCGGTCGGCGATGTCGTAGCCCTCGCCGGTGAGCATCTCCACCAAGGCGTCGCCCGAGCCGTCTTGGCGGGTGCCGGCAATCACGCCGTCCGACACGGTCAACACTTTGGCGGCCAAGCCCGCCGTTTCAAGATCAGCCATTGCCGGTCACACTACCCACCGGGGGTTTTGTATATGACAGCAAACATGCCGTCGGTGCTGTGGTCTTGGGGGAGGACGAGGGCACCGCGGCCATGGGAGCGCCAGCGATGGTCGTCAATGGCGACAGCCACGACATCGGGGTGCTCTTGGGCCACAAATTCGTCAATGACCACCGTCTCGGGCCTGGTCATGGTGCAAACGCTGTAGATCACCACTCCCCCTGGGCGGACTAGGCCGAACGCGGCTCCAACCAACTCGGCCTGGAGGCGGGCCAGCTCCTCCACATCATCGGGTTCGACTCGCCAACGGGCGTCGGCCCGCCGCCCCAGCACGCCCAGTCCCGAACAGGGGGCGTCAACCAGCACTCGGTCGAAAGTCCCGGGGCGAAACGGCGACCGGAGGCCGTTGGCGGCCACCACTCCCGCCAACAAAACACCGGTCTTGGCGGCATTGGCCGCCACCAAGGAGGCCCGATGTCGTCGATAGTCAGCCGCCACCACGGTCGCATCATTCCCAGCCAATGCGGTGGCCTTGCCACCGGGGCCGGCGCACATGTCCAGCACCCGCTCCCCCGGCTGGGGGTCGACCAACTCCGCCACCCATTGCGACGCTCGATCCTGGACATAGCCATCGGGCCGGGTGGACACCTCAGCCGGGCGGTTCATCTGCTCCAAGGCCGCGTGGGCATCGTCAGCCCCGAGATCATGCTCCAGCCGTGCCACCATCCAATCCGGATAGCTCAGCTGGACCGCCTCAGTGGGCCAAACTGGCTCTACCTCACCCACCCGGCGCAAGACAGCGTTGACGAATCCCCGTTGGCGTCTAGGGGCAGCTTCAACGGTCTCGCTCACCGCGGCATAGGCCGGGATGTCCATCATGTGCAGTTGATAGGCCCCGATCCTCAGCAGATTGCGGGTGGCGAGATCAGGCGGCTCCGACACGAAACCGTCGATGAGGTGGTCCAAGGCCCGACGCATGCGGGTCACCCCGTAAACCAGCTCGGTGATGAGCCCGGCGTCGCGTTCGGGCAGCTTTGCTGAGGCCAACACCAAGTTGGCAAAGGCCCCGTCACCCTCGATCCGGTCGAGGAGCTGGGCGGCGACGCCTCGGGCGCTCCCCGACGCCCCACCCGGCCGGGAACGGCTCACGATCCGAGCCGGTCGCCCGATGTCGGGCGGGCCCCCCGGAGCCAGTCCTCGGCGGCTTGGCGGGACTTGCCCTCGGCCTGAACCTCAACCAAGCGGAGTTGCCCATCGCCGGTGCCGACGACGGAACCGTCGAGCGCCCCGGGCGATTGGGATCCCCCAACTGGCAGCGCCGACCAGACTTTCAGGTCCTTGCCCCTCCACGTCGTCCACGCCCCGCCCACCCGGACTTGGCGATGCAAGACCTCCGACGAGTTCGCCCAGTCGAGGCGAAGCTCGTCTCGGGTGATCTTGGCCGCGTACACCGGTTCGCCCTGCTGGGAATCAGGCGTACCCAAGCCGTCGCGCAGGGCGCTGACCAGCATTGGAACCGCGGCGTCCACCAGATCAGCCCGCAACGATGCTGCGGTGGCTTCAGGGGCAATGGGCACTTCGACCCTGCGATAGACCCGGCCGGTGTCGAGCCCCTCGGCCACCTCCATCAAACACACCCCGGTGGTCTGGTCGCCAGCCAGGATGGCCCGCTCCACCGGGGCCGCCCCCCTCCAACGGGGCAACAGTGAGAAATGAACGTTGACCATGGCCAGCCGGTGCAGAACGTGGGGCTTGATGATCTGGCCGAAGGCCACCACCACCCCCAGATCGGCGTCGGCGTCCAACACATCGTCCACTTCAAAGGAAACCGGAATGCCCAAGTCCAACGCCGCGGCCTTAACCGGGCTGGGAGTGGGATCGGCCCGTCGCCCCCGCCGCTTGTCGGGCCGGGTCACCGCCAGAGCCACCTCAAATCCGGCCCCATCCAGCGCCTCCAGGAACGGCACCGACTCCTCAGGAGTGCCGAGGTAAACGAGCCGGCGAATGTCCACCGGCGGGTCGATCACGGCAATTCCGTCCCACCTACCGCAACCGCGCCATCACGGCAGCGACAGCCCGTCGCCACTAGCGGGGGGACTACTCGCCCCGCCCATCGCCCGCTGGCGGAGGATGCGCTTGGCCTCCCGGCGCTGATCCTCGTCCAAGTAGTCGAGCAGCATCTTGCCCGCCAAGTGGTCAAGCTCGTGTTGGAACAGCCGAGCCTCGAGATCCTCGGCCTCAAGGCTCACCTCGTTGCCGTCCAGGTCATAGCCCTTTAGGTGGATGCTGCGGGGGCGGACGATCTCCCACGACAGCTCGGGCACCGATAGGCAGCCCTCTTTGTAGGTCCACTCGCCGTCGCTCTCGGTGATCTCGGGGTTGACCAGCACGCCGGACCCCTCCCCAAAGTCGTACACGAAGAACCGCTGCGACACCCCCACCTGCGGAGCGGCCAAACCGATGCCGGGGGCCTCGTACATGGCGGTGAGCATCTCCTGACACAGATCGGCCATGGCGCCGTCGATGTCGGTTACGTCTTCGGCCACGCGCCTCAATACCGGGTCGCCATACACCCGTATCCGCAGTGGGGCCATCGTTTCAGGTTACCGTCAAACCGTGGGCGACTCGCATTACTTCAGCGCCTCACCGGGCGGAAAACGGCGTCCGGGAACCGTCGGTTTGCGGGTGGGCGACCTGGATGTGGAGCTGGCCACCGACCGGGGGGTGTTCTCCCCCGATGAGCTGGACTTCGGCACCCGCTACCTGCTGGCCGAAGCGCCCCGTCCACCCCAAAACGGCGCATTACTCGACCTGGGCTGCGGTTATGGACCCATTGCGGTGGCGCTGGGGAAATGGGCGCCGCAGGCCCCGCTATGGGCCGTTGACGTGAACCCCAGGGCTCTGGAGCTGTGCCGGGCCAACCTCGACCGCCATGGCCAACCCGACGCCGCGGTGTGCGTACCCGACGACGTGCCCCCCGACGTGAGCTTTGCCGCCATCTACTCCAACCCGCCCATCCGCATCGGCAAAGCCGCACTCCACGAGGTGCTGGCGACTTGGCTGGGCCGGCTGGCCGCTGACGGCCGGGCCTACCTGGTGGTCAACAAGAACCTGGGCTCCGACTCCCTGGCCCGCTGGCTCAACCAACAAGGCTGGCCGACCACCCGGCTCAGCTCCCGCCGCGGCTACCGAGTCCTTGAGGTTAGGAGCAGCTAAATCGCTCTGATGGGGTCGACGTCTACGCGGAGTCGGCCGCTGGGGCGCTCCACTGAGGCGAGGGCGTCGCAAAGGGTGTCGTAGTCGGGGGCCCGCAAGAAGAACTGCCCACTGGGGTCGGGGGCGACCTGAATGCCCAACGGCGTGCCGAATCGCTCCATGTACTCCTCCGCCACCGGCCCTGACACCACGGCGATGGCCCCGTAGGGAGGCAGGCCTAGCTCCTGGCGGCGGTCTCGCTCTGCTCGGGCCAACAGCGCCGGATCAGCCCGAAGAGCCGCGGTTACCACGGGATCGTCGGGCAGACGGGTTTGCAGCACGATCTTGCCGCCAGCATCACGGGAACCGGTGATCCGGGCCGCCCGGGCGATCAGAGCCAACGCCTGCTCCCGAGCTCGGAATCGGGGGGCCAGCAGTTCCTGGTCGAATTCCAAGAAGGCGACCACATCGAATGGTCGGCCCAAGTGCAGCACCGCCTCGGTGCCCACCACCACCCGGGCGGTGGGCAAACCGTCGTAGCCGCTGCTGGTGGCCTCGGCCACCGGCGTGCGAATCAGAGCCTCGATCTCCTCGCGAACCCGCTTCACCCCGGCCCGGAGGTTGCGCATCTTGGTGCTGCCGCACTCGGCGCACACCAGCGGGCGAACATGATCACCCGCCCGACACCGCAGCTGTTTGTCCTCGGTCTGGCGCATGGATGCGCCGCACTCAGTGCATACGGCGAGTTCGCCGCACAGGTGGCAGGCCAGCAGCAGCGCCCGGCCCCGCCGGTTCAACACGCAGGCCACCCGACCACCGTCTCGCAGAGCCCGCACCAGCTCTGGGGAGTACAAGCCGGCTCGACCCGGGTCCTCGCTGCGGCGGTCCACCACCTCCACCTGCGGCCAGCTATCCCGCTCAGCGCCCCGAGATGGGCGCATCACCGGCCGAGACCGCAGCGCCTCCAACGAGGGCACCGGCGACAGCAGCACACAGGGCACACCCGCTCGACGGGCTCGCTCGATGGCCACATCCCGGCCGCTCCACGTGGGTGCCGACTCCGAGCGGTACGACTCGTCGTGCTCGTCTACCACCAGCACTGCGGCCAGATCGGGGGCCGGCGCCCACGCGGCCGACAAGGTGCCCACCACGGTGGCCCCCGCCGCGGCCGCGGCCCAGCCATCGGGGTATCGCACTGCCCACGCCCCCTCCCGTCCCAACCGCCGGGCCAGATCATCGGCTCGGCCGTGATCGGGCACCAAGATCAGCGCTTGGCCTCGGGAGGCGGCAGCCAAGGCGATGGGCAAGGGATCGTCGGAGGGCCCCTGGCGCAGCGTACGGCCCTCGCCCTCAAACAGATCGGCATACTCGCCCGAGGGCACCAACCGGGATCTCTGAGGCCGGGGCAACCCAGCCACCACCCGGGGAGGTGAGGCAGTCCGCAGGAAGTGGGCCCGGCGACCAGCCCAGCGCCAGGCCGCCCATCCGCTCAGATCTATCAGCTCCCGTCCCGGCCCCAGGCTGCTCAATTTGGCCAGTGGGGTGAGCTCCACCTCTTCGGGAGCCTCCACGCCCACCTCGGTGATCCAGCCCCCCACCCGGCGACCGTGCAGCACCACTCGCACCATGGCCCCCACCCCGAACCGGGGGTCGTCGGCCCAGCCCTCGGGGACGGTGTAGGTGAACTCGCGATCTATGGCTAAGACGTCGGTCAGAACCCGAACGTTCAAAAGCCCAAGGCTGCTACAGACCCAGGGCGGAGCGGAGGTCGTCAACCCGATCGGTGCGCTCCCAGGTGAAGATGCTGTCGGGACTGCGTCCGAAGTGGCCGTACGCCGCCGTGTTCCGGTAGATCGGCCGCAGCAGCTCCAAATCCCTGATGATGGCCGCGGGGCGCAGATCGAAGCTCTCATTCACCTGGTGGCTGATCTTGGCCGGGTCCACCTTCTCGGTGCCAAAGGTCTCCACCATCACCGACATGGGGCGGGCGATGCCGATGGCATACGACACCTGCACCTCGCAGCGAGATGCGGCGCCAGAGGCCACCACATTCTTGGCCACCCAGCGGGCGGCGTAGGCGGCCGAGCGGTCCACCTTGCTGGGATCCTTGCCCGAAAATGCACCGCCGCCGTGGCGGGCCATACCCCCGTAGGTGTCCACGATGATCTTGCGCCCGGTCAGCCCGGCATCGGCCACCGGTCCACCCCTCACGAACTTCCCGGTGGGATTGACCAGCACGTCGAAGTCGTCGTCGCGGAACTGCTCGGGAACCACCGGGTCGATGACCTGCTCTTTGAGGTCTTCCTTCATCTCGCTTAGATCGGTTCCGTCACGGTGGTGGGCCGAAATCAGCACGGCACTCAGCCCCACAGCCTGGGTCCCCTCGTACTCGAACGTCACCTGGCTCTTGCCATCGGGCCTCAGGTAGGGCACACACCCCGACCGTCGGACCTCGGTCAGGCGCTCCACCATGCGGTGGGCGATGTGGATGGGCAATGGCATCAGCTCGGGGGTCTCATCGCAGGCAAAGCCGAACATCATACCCTGGTCACCGGCCCCCTGCTCCAGCGGGTCGAGCCGGTCCACACCCTGGGCAATGTCGGGAGACTGGTCATCGATGGACACCATCACCCCGCAGGTGTTGCCGTCGAAGCCGTAGTCCTCTCGGTCATAGCCGATCCCGGTGATGGTGTCGCGCACCACCCGGGGAATATCGATGTAGCCGTCGGTGGAGATCTCCCCGGCCACCACCACCAGTCCGGTGGTCACCAAGGTCTCACACGCCACCCGGCTGCCGATGTCCACGGCTAGCAGGGCATCCAGCACCCCGTCGGATATCTGATCGGCGATCTTGTCGGGATGGCCGCCGGTGACCGATTCAGAAGTGAAGCGGTGTCGGCCAATTGACCCTTGGCTCATTGATTCTCCTCACCGGCGTCAGCCCGGTCTTCCATCAGACGACCGGAATGCGCCTGACTGTGCCGGTCTTCCATCACCAAGTCGAGGACGGCTCGGGCCACCTGGCGCTTGGAACGCAGTCCGACCGGCCGGACCCGGCCATCGGAAGCTAGCACCAGCACCTCGTTGGTGTCGTAGGCGAAACCGACGTTCTCAGCCGCCACATCGTTGGCCACGATGTAGTCGGCGCCCTTGCCGTTCAGCTTTGCGGCGGCGTTGTCGGCTACATCGCAGGTCTCAGCGGCGAACCCCACCAGAATCTGGCCCTGGGGCTTTGACGCCCCTAGTGCCGCCAAGATGTCGGGCGTGGGTTCCAGCTCGATGGCCGGAACTCCGTCGCGCTTCTTGAGCTTCACCCCGGCTGGGTCGACCGGGCGGAAATCGGCCACCGCCGCCGCCATGATCACCAAATCGGCCTTTGTCGCCGCCTCTTCGGTGGCCTCGGCCATTTCCTCTGCGGTGTCGACTCTCACCACTGTGACCCCTGGCACCGCGGTCGCCCCCGCAGACTCGGGGCGGTCCACAGTGGTGACGATGGTCACCTCGGCCCCCCGACCGGCCGCCTCGTCGGCAAAGGCATAGCCCTGTTTGCCCGAGGAGTGGTTTCCGATATAGCGCACCGGGTCGATGGGCTCTCGAGTGCCCCCCGCGGTGACCACCACCGACAGACCGGCCATGTCTTGGCCCTCGTTGCCGGTGCCGAGCACCCGGGCCACCGCGGCCGCGATGTCAACCGGCGAGCTGAGCCGTCCGGCACCCTCGTCGCCTCCCGCCAGGCGGCCCGATTCCGGTCCCACGATGTGAACACCCCGCTCGACCAGGGTGGCGATGTTGTCGGCCACCGCCGGGTGCTCCCACATCTCGGTGTGCATCGCCGGACAGATCACTACTGGAGCCCGAGTGGCAATGAGGGTTGCGGTCAGCAGGTCGGAGCTGATGCCGGCGGCGTAGGCGCCGATTACCCGGGCGGTGGCCGGGGCCACGACTATGCAGTCGGCCGTCTGGCCCAGCGTGGTGTGGGGAATGGGGTCGTCCTCGTCGAAGAGGCTCATCTGGGTGCGCTCCGAGGCCAGGGCGTCAAAAGTGGCCCGGCCCACAAATCGGGTGGCGCCCTTGGTCAAAACCGGGATGACGTGGGCGCCGGCGTCCACCAAGCGACGGCATACCTCGATTGCCTTGTACGCCGCGATCCCCCCGCTGACGCCGAGCACGATTCGCTTGCCGGCCAGCGATTTCATGGTTTTGTCAGGACGCTGAGTCCAGATCGGCCTCGTCTGGACCAGCGTCGTCTTGGTCGGCTTGTTCTAGACCGGCCTGTTCGAGATTGGCTTCGCCGGTGGGGATCATTGAGTCGGCCAAAGCCTCTTCTTCGGTGATTTCGGGAGGATCGGTGGCGATGATCTTGTCGGACGCGATCTCCTCGAAGGCTATGGACAGGGGCTTGCGAGACATGGTCAATACCTGGGGCGGGACCATGGCCCCCAAACCCTCTCCCAGCTGGCCGAAATAGGAGTTGATCTGGCAGGCCCGCAGCGCTCCCAGCGTCACCAGGCGGAACTTGGAGTCGGTCCGGCCCAAGAGCTCTTCAATGGTCGGATACATCATGGTGTCGTGCTGTTCAGACATCTGTGCAGACCTCTATTTGCGTGCTTTCTATTGCGTGCAGCCTTCTTCCCACAGATATGGGGAGAGCGGCTAAATGATATCAGGGCAGGCTGACTTAATCGTCATTGTCAATTGTCATGA
Organism: Candidatus Poriferisocius sp.; assembly: GCA_965208545.1. Taxonomy (GTDB): domain Bacteria; phylum Actinomycetota; class Acidimicrobiia; order Acidimicrobiales; family Bin134; genus Poriferisocius. The sequence continues at coordinate 2,503,405 of OZ242341.1, forward strand.
TCAGGCCGCTCTAGGCGGGCTTCTTCGATGAGAGCCCCGATGGCGGCCACCGCCTCGTCGAGGCTGTCATTCACGACGTGGATCGCGTTGAGCTCGTACGCCTTGATTCGCTCCGAGTCAGCCAGAGCCAGCCGTTTGGCGATGTGGCTCTCGGAGTCGCCCCGGCCCCGCAGGCGGGATTCCTGCTCCGCGGCCGAGGGCGCTTCGACAAAGATGCACAGGGCTTCGGGATGGCTCTCCCGCACTTGGGCCGCGCCTTGGACATCGATTTCCAACAGCACATCGCGGCCCGTCGGCGGATCAGGCTGGGGCGTTCCGTAGAGATTCCCGGCAATCTCCGCCCACTCCACGAATCCGCCGTCGGCGATCTTGGCCCGGAACTCGGCCTCGTCGGCAAACACATAGGCGGTTTCCGGCTCACCTGGTCGACGCACGCGCGTCGTCCACGAGCGACTAAGCCACAATTTGGGGTCCGCGGCCACCAGTGCAGCCGCGATCGTCCCTTTACCGACCCCACCGGGGCCGGAAAGCACGATTATCAGAGGCTGATCTAGTTGCCGCAGCGCGCCAGCAACGAGGCCCGTTGCTGATCGCCCAACCCGCGGATGCGACGACTATCGGCAATTCCGATCTCGTCCATCATCCTGCGGGCCCGGACCTTGCCCATACCTGGAAGGGATTCCAGGACGGCAAGCACCTTGGTGCCGGCGACCACTTCGTCGGTTTCCGCTTGTTCCAGCAGGTCGGAAAGCGAAATCGACCTCATTTTCAGCATGGCCTTGACTTCGGCGCGCTTGCGGCGCACCTCTCCAGCCTTGGCCAACGCTGCCTGGCGCTGTTCTGCAGTTAGTTGTGGTGGTCCTGCCATTACACCATTGTAGTTTGAACTGCAAGTCTTGTTAAGGATACTGGGGAATTTGTGGCTAGTGGTCCGTCTGCGAATTGGCAGACGGACCACTAAAGGTGGCTGATACTGGTGCCCACCAGTTGGGCTCGGTCGGCCATATCGACCAGCGCCTGAACCAGGTGCTCTGAGTCGACGGTCATACCTTGCACCGGTGAGGTTACGGTCCGGCCGATAACCAGGATGGAGGCACCTGCTGCGATGGCGGCCTCGGGGGTGGCCACCGATGCCTGATCGTCGTGGCTGGAGTCGGGGAGGCGGATGCCGGGCACCACCCGCTTCAGCTCGGGCGCCACCTCCTTGACTACGCCGATGTCGGCCGCCGAGCAGATCACGCCGCCACAGCCGGCGTCGCGGGCCAGCGCCACCCGCTCTTCGAGCACTCCCCGGGATCGGTCGGCATCGCTGGTCAGAATGGTCACTCCCAGCACCTGGGCGGTCCCGTCGCTTCCCTCAGCCAGCCCTTCCACTCCGGCTCGCAGCACGTCGGGGCCCCCAACGGCATGTACGGTCAGCCAGCGGGCTCCGGCTCGGCCCACTTGGGCCGCGGCACGGTTCACTGTGTTGGGTATGTCGTGGAACTTGAGGTCGGCGAACACCTCAAATCCCCGATCCACCATGGCGGTGATCGCCTTCGGCCCCGCGGTGGAGAACAGTTCGAAGCCCACCTTGGCCACCCCCATCCAGGGGCGAACCGCGTCGGCCATCAAACAGGCCAGGTCCAGATGGTCCACGTCCAGGGCAATGGCCAACCGGGGATCGTGCCTGCGGTGTCCGTTGTCATTCATGGGCTGCTCCTATCAGCTCGTCCAGTCGGCTCACGCCATGGGAGGCGCACCAGCGGGCCAGTTCCCGCAGAACATTGGCCGGGGCCCGGGGGTCGGCGAAAGTGGCAGTGCCCACCTGCACCGCCCGAGCTCCGGCCATCAACATCTCCACCGCATCGGCGCCCGTGGCGATACCGCCAACGCCCACGATAGGCACCTGGGGCAGCGCGGCATACACGTCGTATACCGCCCGCACCGCCACCGGCCCGATGGCCCGGCCCGACACCCCTCCCCCGCCCGCGCCCAGCAGGGGTTTGCGGGCCTCGGTGTCTATCACCATGCCCAACAGCGTGTTCACGAGTGTGAGGGCCGCGGCCCCGCCCTCCACCGCGGCGGCGGCAATGTCCACCAGATCACCGGTGGCGCTGAGCTTGGCCCACCGGGGCAAACCACAGGAGGCGGTGGCCGCCAGCGCAGCATTGGCCATGGCCGCCGAATGGGAGAACATGCGGCCCCGATCCTCCAGATTGGGACAGGAGACGTTGACCTCCACCGCCACCACCGCGTCCATCGCCGAGCGGTCGGCCGCCGCCAGCAAGTCGGAGGCGGCGGCGAATTCGTCCAAAGTGCGCCCCCAAATCGACACCACCACCCGAGCGCCGGTGCCGGCCAGCACCGGCAGCTCCTCGGCCAGCCATCGGGGCAGGCCGGGACCTTGCAGGCCGACGCTGTTGATCATTCCCGCCGGCACCGGGTGGACCCGAGGCGGGGGGTTGCCCGGCCACTCAAAGGGGGCCAGCGATTTCACCACCACCGCGCCCAGCGCCGAGTAGTCGAGGTATCGGGCCAATTCGGTGCTGTGGCCCACCGTGCCCGAGGCGGTCATAACTGGGTTGGGCAACCGAACCGAGCCGATGGCGGTGTCCAGCTCCGGTTTCCGACCCCTGGCCATTAGAAACTCACAGCTCGAAAGCCAGCTGATCGCTGGTCACCCCGCGGTGGTATTCCTGGAGGGTCCGAACCCGCAGCTGGTGGCGGGCCCAGTCGACCATGCCGTCGGCGGCCGCCAATCCGGCCGAGGCGGTGGTCAAAAGCGGCACCCGGTTGCGGCTGGCCGCCCGGCGGATGTGGTCGCCATCGGCCCGCGATCCCCGCCCCCTCGGGGTGTTGACCACCAACTGCACCCGCCCCTCGTCGATCAGCTCCACCACATTGGTGCCCTTCTCGCCGACCTTGGCCACCACCTCGGCCACCGGCACCCCGGCTTCGGACAGCGCCGCCGCAGTGCCGGAAGTGGCCGCAATGGCCAGGCCCAGCCCGGTGAAGCCCCGGGCCATCTCCACCCCGGCGGCCTTGTCCCGGTCGGCCAGCGACATCAACACGGTGCCGTTGGCGGGCAGTGGGGCCCCCGCGGCGATCTGGCTCTTGGCGAAGGCCAGTCCAGGGCGCAGATCGATGCCCATCACCTCGCCGGTGGACTTCATCTCCGGGCCCAAGATGGCGTCGGCCTCGGGGAACTTGTTGAACGGCAGCACCGCCTCCTTGACCGATATGTGGTCGCCGTTGGCCCTGCGCCCCAGCAGCCCCTCCTGGCGCAGTTCGGCCAGGCTGGCGCCCATCATGACCCGGGTGGCCACCTTCACCAGGGGCACGCCGGTGGCCTTGGCCACAAACGGCACCGTGCGCGACGCCCGGGGATTGGCCTCCAGCACGAACACCTGGTCGGCCGCCCCGATGCCGAATCGCTTGACCGCGAACTGCACGTTGATGAGCCCCACCACATCCAGGGCGTGGGCGATGTCCTTTACGTAGCGCTCCAACAGGGCCACCGTGGCCTCGGAGAGGTGAACCGGCGGCAGCATGCAGGCGCTGTCGCCGGAGTGAACCCCGGCCTCTTCCACATGCTCCATCACCCCGCCGATGAGAACCTCGCCGGTCATGTCTCGGATGGCGTCCACGTCTACCTCGGTGGCGTCCTCCAAGAAGCGGTCGATCAGCACGGGCCGCTCTGCCGACAGCCCGCCCTCGCGGCCCAGAGAGCCCGAGGCGGCCATCTCGGCCATGGCCTCGGCCAGGTCGTCGTCGGTGTAGACGATGACCATGGCCCGGCCTCCCAGCACATAGGAGGGCCGCACCAGCACGGGGTAGCCGATGCGGTCGGCCACTGCCAGGGCCTCGTCGGTGGTGGCTGCGGTGCCCCCGGCCGGCTGGGGGATGTCGAGGCGGGCGCACAGGGCATTCCAGCGCTCCCGATCCTCGGCCAGGTCGATGCTGTTGGGGCTGGTGCCCACCACCAAGCCGTTGGGCAGCACGCTGGCCAGCTTCAGCGGGGTCTGGCCGCCGAGCGACACCACGATCCCGGCAATCCCGGGGCCGCCCGCGGCCTGAGACGACGCCAGCTCGGCGTCGATCACATTGAGGACGTCCTCCTCGGTGAGAGGCTCGAAATACAAACGGTCGCTGGTGTCGTAGTCGGTGGACACCGTCTCGGGGTTGCAGTTGACCATGATGGTCTCGTAACCGGCCTCCGACAGCGCGAAGCAGGCGTGGACACAGCAGTAGTCGAACTCGATTCCCTGGCCGATCCGGTTGGGACCCGACCCCAAGATGATGACCTTGGCCCGGTCCGAAGGGGCCACCTCGCCCACGTCCTCGTAGGTGGAGTAGTGGTACGGGGTCTCGGCCTCGAACTCGGCCGAGCAGGTGTCCACCGTCTTGAATGTCGCCTCTACTCCCGCACCGATGCGGGCCGTCCGTACCTCGGCGGCCGGCACATCCCAGAGATAGCCGAGCTGCTCATCGGAGAACCCGAACTGCTTGGCCCGCTTCCACGCCCGGGGGGTCATGGCCTCGAATCCGCACTCTTCCAGCGCGGCCCGCTCCTCGGTGATCTGGAGGATCTGATCGCAGAACCAAGGGTCCACCTTGGTGGCCTCGAACAGCTCCCCCACCGTTAGCCCCCGCCTCAGCAGGGCCTCGAGCTGGAAAATCCGCTCGGGGGTTGCCACCGCGGCGGCGGCCAGCAGCTCCTCGTCGCTGAGGGAGTCATAGGCGGCCTCGGCGGGGTCGGCGTTGAGGCCGAAGCGCCCCAGCTCCAGCGAGCGCAGCCCCTTTTGCAGCGACTCGGTGAAGGTGCGGGCGATGGACATAACCTCGCCCACCGACTGCATCTGGGTGTTGAGAACCCCCGACACCCCGGGGAACTTCTCAAACGCCCACCGGGGCACCTTGGTGACCACGTAGTCGATGACCGGCTCGAAGCACGCCGGGGTCTTCTCGGTGATGTCGTTGGGAATCTCATCGAGGGTGTAGCCCACCGCCAGGCGGGCGGCGATCTTGGCAATGGGGAATCCGGTGGCCTTGGAGGCCAGCGCCGATGAGCGCGACACCCTCGGGTTCATCTCGATGATCACGAACTCGCCGTTGTCGGGGTTCACCGCGAACTGGATGTTGGAGCCGCCGGTCTCCACCCCCACCCGGCGGATGCAGTCGAAGGCGGCGTCCCGCAGCGCCTGGTACTCCACATCCGACAGGGTCTGGGCCGGAGCCACGGTGATGGAGTCGCCGGTGTGGACCCCCATGGGGTCGAGGTTCTCGATGGTACACACCACCACGCAGTTGTCGGCCCGGTCGCGCATCACCTCCAGCTCGTACTCCTTCCAGCCGGCGATCGACTGCTCGATGAGGATCTCGCTGATCGGGCTGGCCGCCAGCCCGCGGGCGCACATCTCCCGCCCCTGCTCAGGGGTGTGGGCGATGCCGGTGCCGGTTCCCCCCAGGATGTAGGCCGGGCGGATGATCACGGGGAGCCCGATGCGCTCCATGACCTCCATCGCCTCTTCCAGCGTGTGGGCGGTGGCCGAGGGGGGCACGGGCAACCCGATGTCGATCATGGCCTGACGGAACTTGGCCCGGTCCTCGGCCGTGGAGATGGCAGTCTGGTCGGCGCCTATTACCTCCACCCCGTACTTGTCCACCACCCCCGACTCGATGAGCTCCATGGCCAGGTTCAATGCGGTCTGCCCGCCCAGGGTGGGCAGCAAAACGTCGGGCTGCTCCCGTTGGATGATGCTGGTGAGCACCTCAGCGCTGAGGGGCTCCACGTAGGTGGCGTCGGCGAACTCGGGGTCGGTCATGATGGTGGCCGGATTGGAGTTGGCCAGCACCACCCGGTAGCCCTCGTCGCGCAGCACCCGGCAGGCCTGGGTGCCGGAGTAGTCGAACTCGCAGGCCTGGCCGATCACGATGGGGCCCGACCCGATGAGCAGGATCGACTCGATGTCGGTCCGCCTAGGCATGGGATTCTCCCTTGAGGGTTGCTCGCCACGCGACGACGGAGGCCTTCCACCGCTTAGGCATTAGTAGATCCCCCGAGAAGCTGGCCCTGCGACGGGCTGGCCGCTGTTGGGGGCAGGCCGGCCATGAGTTCGTCGAACTGGGCGAACAGATAGCGGGAGTCGTGGGGGCCGGGGCCGGCCTCGGGGTGGTATTGCACGCTGAACGCGGGCAGGTCCCGGCAGCGCAGGCCCTCCACGGTGTGGTCGTTGAGGTTGATATGGGTGATGTCGGCACCCGGTATAGAGCTGTCGGCCACGCAGAAGTTGTGGTTCTGGCTGGTGATCTCCACCGCTCCGGTGGCCAGGTTGCGCACTGGGTGGTTGCCGCCGTGGTGGCCGAAGGGAAGCTTGTAGGTCTCCCCGCCCAGCGCCGAGGCCAAGAGCTGGTGGCCCAGGCAGATGCCGAAGATCGGCACCTCGCCCAATAGTCCCGTGATGGTGTCCACCGCGCCGGCCACCGCGCCGGGATCGCCGGGGCCGTTCGACAAGAACACCCCGTCGGCCCCTCGGGCTAACACATCAGCCGCGGAGGTGCTGGCCGGCACCACCTCCACATGGGCGATGGTCCGCAGGTGGTGCACGATGGTGGCCTTGAGCCCGAAGTCCAGGGCCACCACCCGGTGGGGCGGGCGGCCATCGTCTCGGGTGCTGGTGAAGTGCTCCGACTCGGGGCGGGTCACGGTGGCCACCAAGTCCACCCCGTCGGTGCCGGGCTCGGCCGCGGCCGCCGCCCGCAGGTCGGACTCTGCGGCGGTGCCGAAGGCGCCGGGCATGGCCCCGGCATCGCGGATGTGGGTGGTGAGCCGCCGGGTGTCAACCCCGGCGAGGCCGGCGATGCCTTGGGCTGCCAAGAAGGCCTCCAAGTCGCCGGTGGAGCGCCAATTGGAGCGGCGGCGGGCCATGTCCCGCACGATCACGCCGCGACAGAACGGCCGGCGGCTCTCGTGATCGGCTGGCGCCACGCCGTAATTGCCGATATGGGGGTAGGTGAAGGTGATGATCTGCCCGGCGTAAGACGGATCGGTGATCACCTCCTGATAGCCGGTGAGCACGGTGTTGAACACCACCTCGCCGGAGGTGATGCCACCGGCGGGCTCCGCGCCGATGGCCTCGCCCTCGAACACTTCGCCATCGGACAACACCAATGCCGCCTCGCGGATCATGGGTTCTTCTCCGACGCAATCAAGGCGAAGCCCGGCCAATGGATCATGGCCGCATCTCCTGGTCGACGAGCACCGCCCGCCCCCCGACAATGGTGTGGCGCACCCGGCCCCGCACTTGGCGCCCGGCATATGGGTTGTTCCGGGAGCGGCTGGCCGTGTCGCCGGGATCGACAGTCCACGTCTCTTGCGGGTCGAACACGCAAAGATTGGCCGGAGCCCCGGACTCGATCGGCCCGCCGTGAATCCCCTTCAATCCGGCAATGGCCGCCGGTCGCCAGCTAAGCAGCCCCACCACCTCGGCAATGGGCAGGTTCAACTCCGTTATCGCCAAGGCCAGGGCGGTCTCCAGGCCGAGCATCCCCGGTGGCGCCTGGTCGAAGGGCATCTCCTTGGCGTCGGGGGAATGGGGGGCGTGGTCGGTGGCGATGGCATCCACCGCGCCATCGGCCAGCCCCTCGCGCACCGCATCTCGATCATCGGCCGGGCGCAGGGGCGGGTTGACCTTGAACACCGGGTCGTAGGAGGCGCAGGCATCGTCGGTGAGGGTGAAATGGTGGGTAGCCGCCTCAGCGGTCACCTCCACCCCGGCTTGGCGGGCGGCCCGCACCATGGCGATGGAGCCCCGGGTGGACAGGTGCTGGAAGTGGACGGGAGCGCCGGTGAAGCGGCTGAGGGCGATGTCCCGCATGACCATGAGCTCCTCGGCCTCGGCGGGCACGCCGGGAATGCCCAGCCGGCTCGACCACTCCCCCTCGTGCATGTGGCCCCCGGCCGCCATGGAGTCCACTTCGCAGTGCTGGGCCAATATCACCCCCAAACCAGCGGCGTACTCCATGGCCCGGCGCATGAGTCCGGCTTCTTGAACCCCGTTGCCGTCGTCGGTGAACAGCCGCACCCCCAATTCGGCCATCTCGGCCATGGGGGCAAGCTGTTCCCCCTTGCGCCCCACGGTGATGGCCCCAGAGGTGTACACATCACAGGGCGCCTTGGCCCCCAGGGCCAGCACTTCTTGCACCACCGCGGCGCAGTCGATGGGCGGGTTGGTGTTGGGCATGGCCACCACCGCGCTGAAACCGCCCCGGACCGCGGCCCAGCTCCCGGTTTCGATGGTCTCGGCCTCCTCGGCGCCGGGCTGGCGCAGGTGGGCGTGCAGGTCGACAAACCCGGGTGCCACCACGCAGCCCGAGGCGTCCAGAATCTCATCTCCCGACAGATCGGGGCCGACCGCCGCTATCCGGCCGTCGTCCACCACCACATCGGCGGTGCGCTCACCGGTCTGGTCGACAACCAAGCCGCCCTTTATCACTGTGATCATGAGGCTTCGCCCTCGGGGATCATGAGGCTTCGCCTTGGGGGATCATGCGGCTTCGCCTTGGGGGATCATGCGGCTTCGCCCTCGGGTTGCCGGTCGGGGTCGGCGGCCAACAGGAGATAGAGCACCGCCATGCGCACCGCCACCCCGTGGCGCACCTGCTCATTGAGGGTGGCATTGGGCTGGTCCAGCACCTCGGGGGCGATCTCCACCCCCCGGTTCACCGGGCCGGGATGCATAACCAGCGCCCCTGCGGGCAGCCGGGCCGCCCGATCCACGGTGAGCCCCCACTGGGCGGTGTACTCCCGCAGCGACGGCAGCAATGCCTCCCGCTGGCGCTCGTTTTGCACCCGCAGCCCGTACACCACGTCGCAGTCGCTGAGCACGGCATCAAGGCTGAAGCTCACGTCCACTGGCCAGGAGTCCACCGCGGGGGGCAACAGCGTAGGAGGGGCCACCAGGGTGACCTTCGCCCCCAGCGAGGTGAACGCCATCACGCAGGAGCGGGCCACCCGAGAGTGTTTGATGTCGCCCAAAATCACGATGCGCCGACCAACCACCGAGCCGAGCCGATCGCGGATGGTGTAGCAGTCGAGCAGCGCCTGGGTGGGATGCTCGTGCCAGCCGTCTCCGGCGTTGATCACGCTGGCATGGGTCCACGCTGCGGTCTGCTGGGGCACCCCGGCCGAGCGATGGCGCACCACGAGGGCGTCAGGCCCCATGGCCGAGACGGTGGCCACGGTGTCGCGCACCGACTCGCCCTTGTTCACCGACGAGGCCGACACGCTGAATCCCATCACGTCGGCCGAGAGGCGCCGGGCGGCCACCTCGAAGGAGAGCCGGGTCCGGGTGGAGTCCTCGTAGAACAGCATGGCCACCGTCTTGCCCCGCAGGGCGGGAACCTTGGGAATGGGCCGCTGCGATACCTCGGTGAAGTGGTCGGCCAACCGGCACACCTGTTCGATGCCCTCGGCCCCCAGATCGTTGATCGACAAGAGGTGCTTCATTTGACGATCTCTCCGAGGTCGACGCCGTCGCGGTGGGCGTCCACCATCTCGTCGCGGCGGGTGGGCAGGTTCTTGCCCACGTAGTCGGGGCGGATGGGCAGCTCCCGGTGGCCCCGGTCCACCATCACCGCCAGCTGCACGGTCCGTGGCCTCCCATAGCTGTTGAGCGCGTCGAGTGCCGCCCGGATCGTGCGGCCGGTATACAGCACGTCGTCGACGATCACCACCGCTTGGCCATCGAGGTTGAACGGGATATCGGTGGGCGCCTCCGGCAGCAGGGGCCTCAGTCCGATGTCGTCGCGGTGGAAGGCCACATCGAGGGTCCCCAACGCAGGCTTGACCCCCTCGATCTCATGCAGGGCACCGGCGATGGCCTCGGCCAGCCACACCCCGCCGGTCTGCAAGCCCACAACCACCACACCGTCGAGGCCGTGATTGCGCTCGATGATCTCGTGGGCCATGCGCCACGTGGCCCGCTTGATGTCCTCGGCTTCCATCACTCGGGTGCGGGCAGAGAAAACGCCCCCATAAGGGGGCGTCCGCCGGCGCTCGCGTTCAGCCAATCTCGGTTTCCTCCATGTCCGTATGGGCCTCGCCGGACCCACTTCACGGGTGCTCAGAGCACTATACACCCGCCGACGCGCTAGTCACGGATGCATTTGTCGAAGGAGGCTTAGAACCTTAAAGGCGCAGGTAGGGGCGGCGAATTAGTTGCTGGGCTTCTGGGTCCACCAACATGCCGGCTGACTCCAGCGCGGTGAGCCCCAGAAGAGGCTGGGTGTCCGAATCGGCGAACATCACCCTTCCGCCCAGAATTTCGCCCATGAATTCGATCTGGGCCACCCCGGTATCAAATTCGGCCTCGCTCCCATCTGAATCGATCACCGTAACCGTCTCCACAACCCCACCCCATCGCAGCACTCTGACCAATATAACAAGAATATATTTCAGTGTTGTTTGGCATATTCCACTCATGTGGGGCCGTTTTCTTTCCAGAGGCGGGCCAGGAGGGTGACGACCTGGACTCTGGTGGCTGCTTGTTGGGGGGTGGCGGCTGGGGGGAGGTTGGCGATGGTGTTGAGGCAGGCGGCGTGGGCGGGGCGTCGGTATTCGTCGGTGAGGATGAGGGCGGGGCAGTGCCGGGAGAGGGCCTGCCACAGCCGCACCACCGGTTTGGCCGCTTCTAGGCGCTGGGCGAGGCGGGCGGGGTCGGCTCGGTCCTCCTCGGTGATGATGAGGGGCGAGCGGATGGCCCTGAGGATGTCGCGGGCCGAGGAGGTGGCCAGGTTGACGTCGCCGAGCGCCGGCGGCGCGTCGGGTGTCTCGGTCTCTTCGGGCTCCTCGGACTCTTCTTCCTCCTCGTCGCCGGGTCCCCCACCGCCGGGTCCGCCCCCGCCGCCTCCGCCCCCGCCGAACGATATGCGGGGCCTGCTGCGGGTGACGACCTCGATCTCTTCCGTGGCGGGGCCCCGGCCGTCCTCGTTCTGTGCGGCGAGCCGCCACCAGTAGGCGGTCTCGTACTCCAGGCCGCCGTCGGTGTGGCCCCGGGCGGTGTCTGAAATGGTGCCCGACACGATCTCCCATTCGCTTCGGTCGGTGCGACGCTCCAGCCGGTAGGCGGTAACCGGATCGTCGTCGGGCGCAGTGGGCTCCTCCCAACTCAGCCTCACCGAGTTCGCCCCCGACAGCCGGGCCTCGAACTCGCCGGGTACGCCGGGGGCGTCGGTCTCGTCGTCCACCAGCCAGACGGTGGCCCCATGCACCTTGAAGCCCGCCAGCGTGCCGTTCACGATGATGGTCTCGACGCTCTCGGGGGCGGCGTCCTGGGTCGGGGTGATCGTGAGCCCGGTGACGCTGGCGCTGGACTGCCCCGCCGCGATAATGATGCTGGCGGGCAGCGAGGCGTGGGCGTAGTCGGCGCCGCTGGTGGCAGTGCCGGCCAACGCCGAGCCCAGCGCCACCGTGGTCGCCTCATTGCGGGTCACCGTCCCGGCCAGCTTGGCGGTGATCGTGACCGCGACAGCGGTGCCCCCGCCGCTCTCGTTGACAGTGGTCTGGGTGCCGTCGGTGGCGGTGTCGGTGTCCACGCTCAAAGCGATGATGGTCGAGGCGGTGTCGTCGTCGGCGATGGTCACGTCCACCGGGGCCACCGCCAGGTTGGCTGAGTGGGTGCCGGTGAAGCGCACCGTCTCGCCGTCGAGCTCGTCGATCAGGTCGTCCTCAGGATCGATGTGTACCGTCACGGCGGCCGACGCCTTGCCGGCGCCGATCTCGATGGTCGGCAGCGGCGACTGCCTGACCGAGTAGTCGTTGTCTTCGTCGTTGGTCGCGATCGTCGCGTTGCCGCCCAGCGCCAGGGTCACGGTGGAGTTGGCGGCCAGCGTCTGGCCGTTGAGCTTGGCCGTCACCCGCACCGCGGTCGACGACGCCCTCTCGGCAATGCTGTCGCGGTTCACCAGCAGCACAATGCCGGTGGAGGGGGTTTCGTCGTCGAGCAGCGTCATCTGGGTGGGGGCCACCTGGAACTCGGTGCCGTCGCCCACCTGCCCGCTGAACACGATCGTCTCGCTGCCCTCGGGCTCGTCGTCTTGGCGCGGGCGGATCGTCACCCGCGCGGTGCCGCTGTCGCGCCCCGCGGGAATGGTGACGTTGACCGTCTCAGCCGAGGTGTAGTCGCCGTCGGCACCGCGCCCCGCGCTGGAACCCGACGTGCCCACCATCACCGTCACCCGCACCGCTTTGGCCTTGTCGTCGTCGGAGGTCTCCGGGGCGTGGGTGGCGGTGATCGTCACCGTCTGGGCGCGGTCGTCCTCGCGAATGGTGGTCTGGGTGCCGGCCGAGCCGGAGTCGGTGTCGACGCTGAGGTCGATCCGGGGCACGTCGGCGTCGTTGAGCTGGAGGGTGGCCGCGTTCACCGTCAGCCCGCCGACGGTGGTCAAGCCCAGCACCTGGATCGTCTCGGCACCCTCGTAGGCGGGATCTTGCAGCGGCGTCACGTCGAAGGTCACCGTCGTGCTGCCCCCGAATTGGCCCTCGGGGATCGTGATGGTGGTGGCCGACAGCGCGGAGTGGGTGTAGTCGTTGCCCGCCCCCACCGTGGCGGTGCCGCCCAGCGTCGAGTCCAGCGTCACCGGCGTGGCCGTGGTGCGCGTGGCGGCGCCCCGCAGCCGGGCCGACACCGTGATCGTGGTGGCCGACGTGTCGGTCTCGCTGACACTGGTCGGGCTCACCGACAGGTCCACATCGGTGGGGGTGTCGTCATCGTCGGTGATGGTCACGTCCACCGAGGTCACCGTCAGGCTGCCCGAGTGGGTGCCGCCGATGCGGATGGTCTCGCCGGTGCCCTCATCGAGGTTGTCCTGGGTCGGGTCGAGGTTCACCGTGGCCGTGCCCGACTTGGCGTCGGCCTCGATGGTGATCGTGGCCAGCGTGCCCGGATCGGCGAAGTCGGTGCCCTTTTTGGCGGTGGAGTTGGCCTCGTCCAGCGCCAGCGTCACTGTGGTGGCGCTGGCCAGCGCCGACGCGTCCAGCTTGGCCGTCACCGTGATCGTGGTGGACCCCGCGGCCTCCGCCAGGCTGTCGGCGCTCACCGACAAGTCGATCTGCCCCGAGGCACCGTCGTTGTCGCGAAGCTCAAGTGTGGCCGAGGTCACCGAGATCGTTCCCGACGAGCCGCTGACCGTGATGGTCTCGTGGGTCTCGTCGGTCTCGTCATTGTCGGGCACGAGCGTGAACGTGCCGGTGTTCGACGCCGCCCCCGCGGCGATGGTGATGTCGAAGTCCGACACCGCCGTGAAGTCCACCGCTGAGGCGGTGCCGCTGCCGTCCACACTGACGGTCACCGTCTTGGCGTCCACATAGCGGGTGGTGCCGTTCACCGCCGCGGTCACCGTCACCGTCCTATCCGTGCCGGTGGCGTCTTCTCTGACGGTGGCCTTGTCGAGGGTCAGCGTGATGCCCGACGGGGTGGGGTCGTCGTCGGTGAGGGCGAGCGTGCCCGACGTCACCGTGACCCCGCTCGAGGTGCCGCTGATGGTGATGGTCTCATCGGTCTCGTCGATCACGTCGTTGGTGGGCGTGAGCGTGAACGTGCCCATCGCCGACGCCGACCCCGCGGCGATGTTGATGGTGAAGTCGTCCACCGCCGTGAAGTCCACCGCGGTGGCGGTGCCGCTGCCGTCCACGCTGACGGTCACCGTGCGGGCCGTCGCATAGGTGGTGCCGCCGGTCACCGTCGCGGTCACCGTCACCGTCTTGGCCGCGGCCTCGCTCACGGTGGCGGGGTTGGCGCTCAGCGTGATGCCGGTGGGGGCGTTGTCGTCGTCGGTCAAGCTGAGCGTGTCACCGGTCACCGCGACCCCCGCCAAGGTGCCGCCCACGGTGATGGTCTCGGTGGTCTCGTCGACCACGTCGTCGGTGGGCGTGAGCGTGAACGTGCCCATCGCCGACGCCGACCCCGCGGGAATTGTGATGTTGAAGTTGGCGACCGTGGCGAAGTCCACCGCAGTGGCCGTCCCGCTGCCCGCCACGCTGACCGTTACCACCTTCTGGGTCGCAAACGTGGTGCCGCCGGTCACCGTCGCTTTGACCGTCACCGTGGTGGCCCCGTCGTCCTCGGCCACGCTGGTCAGGTCCATGCTGCTCGAGTCGAGCAGGCTCAGCGTGATGCCCGACGGCGCGTTGTCGTTGTCGGTGAGGGTCACCGTGGCCGAGCTCACTCCCCCGGTGAAGCCCGCGTCCGTGGTGGAGCCACTGAAGATGATCGTCTCGCCGCTGCCCTCGTCGATCACGTCGGCGACCGGGGTGATGGCCACCGAGGCGGTGCCCGATGTCTGGTTGGCCGAAATCGTGATCGAAGGCAGCGTCGTCGGGCTGAACGTGTAGTCCTTGCCCGCGCCGGAGGTGGCCGTTCCCGTCAGCGTGCCCAGCGCCACCGAGACGTTCGACGTCGGCGCGCCGTCGTTCACCGTGGCGGTCACCACCACCGTCTTCGCGGTCGCCGTCTCGGCCACGCTCGTGGGGTTCACCGACAAAGCGATGCTGGTGGACGCGGTGTACACATCGGTGATGGTGAAGGTGGCCGGGCTCACGTTGAACCCCGTCGCGGTGCCGCCGAAGATGACGGTCTCATCCCCCTCGCTCAGCTTGTCGCTGGTGGGGTCGATGAAGATGGTCAGGGTGGCGCTGGGCTGGTTCTGGGGAATCGTCACCGACAGCGTCCCCGACGCGGTGTAGTCGGTGTTGCGCACCGCGTTGCCCGTCAATGTCAGCGTTACCGTCACCGCCTTGGTGGTGATGGCGGTGTCGCGCGACGCGGTCACCACCACGCCGGTCGAGCTGGCCGACTCGGCCCGGCTCGTGGTGCCCAGGCCCAGCGTGATCACCGGCAGGTCGTCGTCGACGAAATCGATGCTGGCCGCATTCACCGTGAACCTGTCGGTCGCCGGACACGGATTGGCCGTGGTCATGCAGGCCGAGCCGGCCAGCGTGATGGTCTCCTTGGGCTCGGAGTCGGTGTCCTGAATCGGGGTGATCGTGAACATCGACGATGCGGTGCCGCTCAACCGGCCCGCCGAGATGGTGATGCTGGTCGGCAGCGTCCCGCCGAGCGTGTAGTCGTTGCCCGACACCTGGCCCGCCGTGGCGGTGCCGCCCAGCGACGTCTCCAGCGTCACCACCGTGTCCTCGGTGCGGGTGGCCGATCCCTTCAGCGTGGCCTTGATCGTGATCGTGGTCGCCGCGGTCTCGCCCTCACCGACGCTGGTGTCGCTGGCCGACAGGTCGATGATGGTCGGGGTGGCGTCGTCGTCGGCCAGGGTGAACGAGCGGGTGGCCGGGTCCATTGTCAGCCCCGCCGGGGCGGTGGGCGTCACGATGATCGTCTCGCCAGTTCCCTCGTCGAGGGTGTCTTGGATCGGAGTGACGGTGAACGTGCCGTTGGCGGCGGTGCCACCGGCGAAGATGGTGATCGTGGGCAGCGTCCCGTGCGTGTAGTCCTTGCCCGTGCCTGTGGTGGCGGTGCCCGACAGCGCCAGCGTGAACGCCTTGTCGGCCGCCACCGCGAAGCCGTTCTTGCTCCACAGACTCACCCGCACCGAGGTCGCCGCCGACGACTCGGTGATGGACCCGGCGCCGTCGATCCGCCAGCTGATCTCGGTGGGCTCGGTCCAGTTGTCGGTGATGGTCACCGTCGCCGCGTCCACGCTATAGGTGGTGCCGTCGCCCACCTCCCCGCTGATCACCACCGTCTCGTCGCCCTCGAAGATCACATCCGCGGTGGGGTCGATCGTAAACGTCGTCGACGCGGTGGTCTGGTTGGCCCGGATCGTGATCGACGTCGGCTTCGAGGTGATGGTGGCGTAGTCGGTGCCCTCGGTGGCGGTGCCCGCCCACGACAGGGTCACCACCGCCGAGCTGGCGGTCGCCATGGCCCGCGTCGCGGTGAGGGTCACCGTTGTCGACGCGGCCGTCTCCGACAGCGTCGTCTGGTTGCCGGTCATGCCCGGGTTGACATCCACGGCCAGGGTGATCACCGGCAGGTCGTCGTCGGCGAAGTCGATGCTGGCCGCGTTCACGGTGAACCCCGACGAGGTGCCTCCCAGGGTGATGGTCTCGGTGCCCTCGGAGTCGGTGTCCTGGATAGGGGTGACCGTGAACGTGCTGGCTGTGCCCGACGGGCTCCCGGCGTTGATGGTGATGCTGGTGGGCAGCGCGGTGTGGCTGTAGTCGTTGCCGCTCATCGCGCCCTTGGTGGCGTTGCCGCCCAGCGACGTCCCCAGCGTCACCACGGTGTTGGTGGTGCGGGTGGCCGATCCCCGCAGCGTGGCCGTGATCGTGACGGTGGTGGCGGAGTCACCCTCGCCGATGCTGGTCGGGCTGGCCGACAGATCGATGATGGTCGGGGTGGCGTCGTCGTCGGTGATGGTGAGGGCGCCCTCGTTCACCGTCAGGCTGCCGGTGGCCGTGCCGTCGAACACAATCGTCTCGCCGGTGCCCTCGTCCAGGGTGTCCTGGGTCGGGTCGATGTTGACCGTCGCGGTGCCCGACGCCGAGCCCGCCGAGATCGTGATGGTGGGCAGCGTGGTCTCGGCCACCGTGTAGTCGGTGTCCTTGGCGGCGGTGCCCGCCAGCGCGGCCAGCGTCACCGTCACGTTGGAGGTGAGCGTTGCGCCGTCGAGGGTGGCGGTCACCGTCACCGCGGTCGACGCGGCCGACTCGCCCAGAGAGTCCGGCGACGCCGACAGCGTGAGGCTGGTGGACGGCGTGTCGTCGTCGTTGAGCGCCAGCGACGTTGCGCCCACCTTCAAGCCGGTCGCGGTCCCCGACACCCGTATCGTCTTGTTGCCCGCCGCCTGGCTGTTGTTGGTCGGCGTGAAGGTGACCGTGGCGGTGCCGCTGGACGCGCCGTTGTTGATCACCACCGTGGGCGACGCGGGGCTGATGGTGTAGTCGGTGCCCTTCGTCGCCGTGCCGGCGAAGCTCAAATTGACGGTGGTGCGGGCCGACGCGGTGCCGCTGGCCATGGTCGCGGTGACCGTGACCTGCTGCGCACCGCCGTTCTCGGTGATCGCCACGGGGTTGACGCTCAGGTTGATGTCGGCGAATAGCTCCCGCTGGGCGGCCGCGCTCAGCGGATGGCCCTTCAGCACCGGATACTGGCTGGCGCTGCCGAAGTCCCACGTGGCCGCAGCCCAGCCGTGGTAGACATCGCCCGCGTTGGTGCCGGGCGCGGTCGGCGCCTGGAGCTCCGCGGTGGTCTTGCCCGTGCCCCCGGTGCTGGACGACTGGCCGCTGGTGGTGGTGTCCCAGAAGCTCCCGGTCACCGTCGCGGCCGTGTTGTCACTCGTATCCGGGCCTGTCAGGCCACCCACCCCCGTCGCGCCCGACGACGCCGAGACGGCGCCGGTCGAGTAGCTGTTGGTCACTGCGGAGTCATCGTTGTCCATTACGCCGACCAGGCCGCCTACGTTGCTGACCGAGCCGCCGGCCACCGTCACCGACCCCACCGCGTAGCTGTTGGTGATCGTCCCGTCGCCCAACTCGCCCACCAGTCCTCCGAACTTGGTGTGGCCGGTGATGGCCGTCCCTCCGGGGTCGGTGCCGGCCCCGCTCACCGCCACCGCCGAAACCGAGTTGGAGATCGTGCCGCGCGACAAGGCGACCAGCCCGCCGACGACCGAGGCCCGCCGCACCGCGGTCACCGTCCCGGTCGCCCACACACGACTGACCGTGCAACTGAGGCAGACGTGTGCCAGCGCGCCGGCGTTCGCGGCCGTGATGCTCACTCCCTCCAGGCCCAGATCCTCGACGACGCTGGCGTTGTGCAGTGTCCTGAACAGGCCGCTGCCCTCCGGGGCGGTCTCGGCGCTGCGGTCGATGAACAGATTCGAGATCTTGTGGTTGTTGCCGGCGAGTTTGGTCCTGTACTCCTCGATCGGAACCCAGCCCGAGCCGGTGTTGAACGGGGCCGTGTTCAGGTCGATGTCGTTGGCCAGCTCATAGCCGGCGCACGCCACCTCGGTCATGTCGGTGGTGTCGGGGTCGCACTGGTTCGCCGCCGGGTTGAACGCCTCCAGATAGCCCACCTTGCCCGCGGTGTCCACGCTGTCGACCACCGCGCCGTCGCCGTTGCGGTCCCAGCGGATGGCGTTGAGCTGCGTCGCGGTGGAGATCTCGATCAACTGGTCGTTGTCGGTGTCGTAGTCGGTCGGCCTGGAGATGGGGCCGAAGCTGTCCACCTCGTTGCCGCCGCCGTCCCGCAGCGGATCCATGGCCGGCTTGGCATAGCGCACCGTCACCGAGTCAGTGGCCTGCGGCGCGGACGCCAGCGTGAGGTCGAGCTGCTTCTTGTTCGTGCTGTTCACCGCCACCGCGGTCGGCGCGGCCGCTGTGCCGGCCACCGTGACCGTGAACGCGCTCGCCGCCGGCACCGAATCCGGGTTCAGCGCCTCGTTGAACGTAACCGTGACCGCGGTGGTGCTCACCGCCACCCCCACCGGATACGGCCCGGCGGTGTCCGGCTGCATGGTGCCGTCCACCTTGTGGCCCGCATCCGCGGCCGTCCCTGCGTGGCGACGCGACACGGCGCCGCCGCCAGTCTTGGTCAGCGTGGCACCGCTGATGAGCTGGATCAGATCGGTTCCCACCGGTATCACGGTTATCCCGTCGGTGTCCGAATCAGTCGCCCCCGGCCGTAAGCGGAACACCAGCGACCGGCCACTGCCGGAGGTGGCGCCACCGCGCTCCAAACCTACGGAGGCCTCTCTGCTGCCCCACTGGAAGCGCGTTCTCACGTCGGCCCCCGCCGCCGAAACATCCCAGCTCACCGAGTCGTTGAAGGTGATCGTCACCTCGATGATCTCGCCCACGCCGTAGGTGTCGGCTACCCCGTCGGCGTTGGTGTCGATGGAGGGAGACGACGTGAGCTCCGCCGACACGATCGCCGTCGCCGCGTCGCTCACGATCATCTTGAACGACTGGCTGGCCGTGTCGGCCTCGGTGGTTGTGTCGTCGGCGTCCTGGGCGGTGTAGGTCACCGTGTAGGTCCCGAACGCCGCCGTCGGCGTGCCCGAGATGGTGCGGGTCTCCGCGTTGAAGGTCAACCCCGTTGGCAGCCCGCTTACCGCATAGAGATACGGGAACTGGTAGTTGTTGAGGGCAACGTCGCGAAAGCTGACATCGCCGCCGGTGGCCGTTGGCAGCACCAACGCCGTCATTGCCGCGTCCTTGACCACCGCTTGGTTCGCCACGGTGCTTGAGAACGACGGCGTCGAGGTATTGGCTCCCACAAATGGCTTGACGCTGAACGTTGCGTTTGTGCTGACCGATGCTCCGTGGGGATCGGTGACCGTCAGGAGGACCTTCGTACCGGTTGGCTGTCTTGCCGCGGCGCCTCTCAGCCAGAAGCGAAAGACCTCTTTCCCTCCGACGGTGGCTTGTCTCACCTCATCTGAGAGGAGGATGACGTGGTCGGGCAGAGTGACCCACTCCCAGGTGAACGACAGATCGTCGATGCCGTCCCGGTCGTCGAAGACCGGTGCTTCTTTGGTGCCGGCCTGGGTGCAAGTAGTCGGGAACTCCGTTGTTTCTGACCCGCGTGTGGTCAGTGTCGCGTTGATCAGGGTTCCTGCACTTGCATTGAGGCCCGCAATGCCGTTCTTCGTCTCGGGACTGGTGACCGCCTCACACGCAGTCATGGCGGCGTTCAGCTTGAGCGCCTTCGGCGCGTTGTTGGTGGCCGCCGCCGCGATGGTGGTGGCGGTGGCCGATGACGACCAGGCGCTGGTGCCCGCGCTGTTGGTGGCCCGCACCTGCACCCGGTAGGCGGTGCTGGCCTTGAGGCCGGTGATGGTGGCCTCGGTGGCCGCGCCCATGTGGTCGTGGCCGCCCAGGTTGGCCTCGTCGGGCTCGACCCAGTCGTCGACGTCGGCCGGGAGCGGGTCGGCCGTCCCGGCGTAGAAGCGGATGTCGTAGTCGGAGACGGCCTGAACCCCGGTGGTCCCGCCCGTCCAGCTCACGTCCAGGCTGCCGCCCAGCTCCGTCTGGGTCACGGTCAGCCCCGTGGGGACGGCCGGCGTCTGAGCCGGCACAATACGGATGGTCAGCGCGATGGTGTCGTCGATGGTCTTGGCGCCGGTCTCGGCGTTGCCATCGGCGTCCTCGCCGTCGGTCACCCGCGCGGTGATCGAGTAGGTGCCGGCAACGCCGAGCGTCCGCCCCGACGCCACCGTGATCACTCCCGAGTCGTCGATCGCGAACTGCGGGGATTGGCTGCCCGTCAGCGAGTACTCCAGCGTGTCCCCGTCCGTGTCGGTGGCCGCCACCGTCCCCACCAGCGTCCCCGCCGTAGCCCCCGAAGCCACCGTCAGCGTCTTGGTAGCCCCGTCGGTGAACGACGGCACCGTCGGCGTGTCGGCCACGGTGCGGATGTACGCCCAGGGTCCGCCCTTGTTCTGGTAGCCACCGCCATAGGCGGGCGAAGTGGTGTACGCCTGAATCCAGTAGTCGGTGCCCGCCGTCAGCGCCGGAGAATCGTTGGCGGTGCCCAGCTTGGTGATTGTGACTTCCTCACTAACGGTGAGCCCTGTCTTGACCACGGTGACGGTGCCCGAGGAGTCACAGATCCTTAGCTGATCCGCAAATACGGGTAAACCACCCTTACCGGGTGTCGTGACCGTGATCGAGGTACTTGTCGATGTGGGACTCAAAGTCCAGGCATGGCCTAATATAGGCGCAGGGCACGCCGACGGGAGCGTCGGGGTGTCCTGTTGCCCCGACACCGGTGTCTCTGATCTCGGCGACCGCGCGTAGTCGCCCACTGAATCCTCTTCGGTTGCGGGTTCCTCTTCTTGGGCGGGTTCTTCCGTAGCGGGTTCCTCTTCTTGAGCCGGCTCTTCGGTTGTGGGCTCTTCTACAGCGGGCTCCACCTCAACGGTGGTGGCGGCTGGCGGGCCGCAGCCAACGTTGTTGCAGGCCTGTACCCGCACCACATAGGAGCCCACGCCGTCGACGGTGACGGTGGCCTCCGAGGCCGGCACCCGCTCGCCCTCGTTGAGTTCGTTGCCCGGACCGGCCAGTCTCCAGCGCACCAGGTAGTCGTCGGCGTCGGTGGTGTCGTCCCAGTCCACATCCACTTCCAGGGAGCCGGGCTCGGACTCCACCTTCAGCCCGGTGGGCTTGACCGGTGCCGCCGGGGGGTCGCCGGGCGGGGTCTGCGCCGCCGCGCTCACTGCCACCAAGGGCAGCAGAACTGCCATCGCCGCCAGCAGTGCAACCCGCCGCCGCAGACGCGCCATCCCGGTCATTGGATCTTCCCTCCGAATCCGGCCACCAGCACGGCCTGCGCCGGCCAGTCAGCCGATGGGTCGGCACCTGGGGCCAGCGGCGTCCACAGCCGCAACCGCCCGGCGATCTCCCGGGCGTCGGGCCCGTAGGCCCCGGCCCGCCAGTCGCCCTCGAACGCGTCGGATGGGGGCATGGCCGCCGGCTCGACATCTGCTGGCGGGCCGACGCTCAGCGACGCCGACCATGCCCCGTCGTCGGCGAGAGCGGCGGGGTCGATTATCAGCGAGCGCCATGGAATTGCCGGAGCCGGTTGGGGCGTCAGAGTGTCGAGGTCGAGTTCGACCAGCACCACGTTGTCGATGCGTCCGCCCAGCCGGGGCTCGCCACCGGCCGGGTCGGGCTCGAACTCCAGCGTGAGGTCGCCGGCCAGCGCCCAGCGCTGCTGGTCCCAGAACAGGTGCCCGCTCATCCGGCCCCGCCATTGGGTGCCGGCCGCAGGAGGCTCGGATGCGGAATCGCCGAACGAAAGGCCGCCCTTGGTGGCCACGATGCGCTCGGGCAGCACTCCCACCGGGGCCACCGCCCACCAGCCGTAGCCGGAGTGCTCCAGTTGGAGGCCGTCGTCGGCCGCGGCCGACAGCGCCAGGGCCACGTCGTGGATGGCGTCGGGATACCCCGGCGGCGGGCAGTTGGTGCGCTGCCACAGCGCGGCCTGCGTGGCCGTCGCGCCGGGGTCGCCCCAGCGGGCCACCGCGTGGGAATCCTCAAAGAGATAGTCAGCGCCGAACGGGTAGCTGGTGTGCAGCCGCAGTTCGTGGCCGCCGCCGGGGCCAGCGCGCAAAAGCGCCTTGGTGCCCGCCGAGACCCGGGCCAGCACCCCCGCAGTCCGCTCATCGGCCAGCACCGCCGCGGCCTGATCCACGGCCCCCTCGCCGTCCTGTTCGTCAGCCCCCTCGCCGTCGTGCCCGTTGGCGGAACCGTCCGAGGCACCGCCGCCCAGCACCCGCTGGAGAGGCTCGACGTCGAGACCGGCCCCAAAGAACAGGTCTGTCAGCCTGGGCGGCTCCGGCCAGTCGGGGGCCGCGGCGGGGTCGCCGCCCGGCGCCCAGCCCCGGCCCGGGTAGTGGGTGACGTGCGCCGCCGACACAACCTGGTCCAGCCGCCATGGCCGACTGGCGTCGTCGTCGGGGCCGCAGGCCCTCACCAGCGGCCCCGCCCCCGACACCGCCTGGCCCTCACCGGCCGGGCCAGCCCAGTCTTCGGTCACCGCTACCCGCAGCCGCAACGCCCGCTCGGGCCATCCGATCGACTGCTCGGGGCCGACCAGCGCGACCACCTCGAAGTCGTAGTCGCCGAACTCGGGCAAATCGGCCAAAGTGACCCAGCGGGCCTCCCCCGCCACGGACCCCGACGGGCAGGAGACGGCACCCGTCACGCCCGTGGCGAGGTGGCCCGGCGAGCGGTACACACAACTGAACCCGGTAATGGCGTCGGCCCGGCCCTCGTCCACCGCCCAGCACAGCGTGACCCCCTCCGGGGCCACGTAGCCGTTCAACGCCGTCAGCAGCCGGGAGTCGTCGGCCGATTGCGCCGCATCCGACAGCGACTCCAAACACGCATCCACCGCCGAGACCAGAGCCGGGATTGGCGTCGCCGCCGGGGTCGGGCCCGATGCCGGGCCAGGCGTCTCAGCCGGTGCTACCGCCGGGGCCGCAGACGATGTGGGCGCAGGCGTGGCAGCCGGGGCCGCCGACGAAGTTGCGGTAGGAGCCGGCGGCTCAGGCGATGACGGTGTGGGCGGCTCCGGCGGCGGCTCCGAGGGCGAGGGAGCGTCGAGCACCGCAGTGCCGCCCGAACACGCCGGCAAAAACAGGCCCGCCGCCAGCAGCAGCACCCGGCCCACCCCGGAGCGACAACCTCGGCGCGACGCGCCCGCCGGCTGGGAGCCCCGCCCGAGGGTCATGCCGGAGGTGGGGCGTAACCCCCCCCCCCCCCGTTAAAACGTCACTCAAACGCCGCCCACCGGCATCGCTCGACCTGCGTCCCAACACAACCCGCACCACATAGCCACACCAGTCCGACATGCGGTGGTCACTCTAGCAATATATGACTTCCAATATCATCCCATTGAACAATCACCTCTCCCACAACCATTCCCCCACCCCAAGAATCCGCAGCTTGGGGACTGAGCTGCCCTTGAGGCCGGTGGTGAGCAGGTAGAAGGCCTATAGAATGGATGGAGGAACTAGGCCGGTATGGGTTACGATGGAAACCGTGACGAGCGTTGACTCACATCTCATCTCTGCTGAAGAGCATCTGGAGATGTTCGACAACGCCGCGCGTCTTCGCCTGAACATGAGCGGGGAAGAGTTCGCTCGGCGTTGGGACGCGGGCGAATATTACGACCGGGACGAGCCATGGGTAATGTTCGTCGCCAGTCTGCGCCCGAATGGGTGGCCGCACTAAGGGAGAGGCATTCGAGGAATTCCGGGAGATGGTCCAAGAGGCCGTCTCCTGCTTTGCTGACGCCCATGTAGCTGGAACTAGGTGGGATGAGAATGGACGGGGGATCCTCACGGCCAACGGCGGCAATCCTGTCTACCTGAAGTCATCTGAGCAGCGAGTCTCGGTCGCCTTCTCAATCAGCTATGCGCTCAACCGATCAAACGGGAGATGGAGAGTCTCGACTGAGCAGTACATCCACAAGGTGCTGCTGAACGATGAGCTGGACATCGAGTTCCACTGGCACCCAGACGAGCAAACCCGCGTCTGGTTTCCGCATATACACCCGCGGTTCATGGGTTCTGGGCAGGACCACGGAAAGGTGCACATCCCATCGGGACGGGTCCTCATTGAGGATGTCCTGGTATACGCCTACGAACGGGGTGCTCAACCCCGAAACAAGAAGTGGCAATCAGTCCTGGTCAAGAACAAAAAGGACCTCGCCAGCGAGCTGACATGGGGAGCACCCTCCGCTCTGATTTATCGACCTGAGGACGAGGAATCGGACTAAGGGCCCCGACGCCCCCAAATCCCCCGGCGGCTCACACACGGGCGAGGAATAGACATGGACACTCTGAGAGAGGAGCTGAAGTTGAAGATAGATGACTTCGACTGCTACCCCGGGCTAAAGGTCGCGGTATGGGACTACTTCTGGTTCATGAACAGCCAAATGCAGGCATCTGGGAATCCATCGTGCGTGCACACGCCCAACTTCTTCTAGGCTGTTGAGTAATGCAGGAAGAACTCGACGTGGCAGAGGAAATGGCCAAGACCAACTCCAGGGTTGATTTGGACGCATTGAAGCGCAGCCGCCAGGCCGCAGAACAACTAGCGGCAGTTGGCATCGAACTAGGCGGATACCGCATCACACCCAAGCTCGACAACATGCAGTCCCCGTACCCGGGTGCTTACGACCAGAAGCTGCGGTAACCGAAGCCCACTCAGAATTGGCCGCGGCCGGCGCCGGTCAAGCTACTTGCACCGCGTCTTTGAGGCGCTTCGGGGCCTCGACTGGAAACGACAGTATGAGGTGACGGCCCAGGGCGGTCGCCACTCGAGCCAATGTGTCGATCCGATTCCGGGCACCTCCACCCTCTTCAAGCCGCGAGATCACCGATTGAGTGGTGCCCATCCGCTCTGCCAACTCCCGCTGGCTCATGTTTGCCGCATTGCGAAGGTCATAGATCAACTGGCCCAGGGCCAAGTCCTGCTCAATGCCGGCGCGCACCGCCTCGCTGGGCTCGCCCCGCTCCCTCTTCACATTTTCCCATCTTGAATAATTGGCCATTTATATTCTCCTTCAGGGGTCTCTATTTGCGCATTCCTCAGCGACCTTGCGGGCCCGAGCAATCTCGACCCGTTCACTTCCTCGTTGCTTTCGAAACGTCGTCAATAAAATGATGCGGCCATCGGCGGGTTCCCTCGTTCCTGAAGACCCCGGAACCGTCCCTGCTTCGGCAAACGGCCGGGGTTACGTCTTGGTGGGGGAAGTGAGGGCGACCAAGAGGCCGCGGGGGATATCCAGGCGGCCAGGGCTGGTCTACATGAAGATCTGGGCCACGAATATGGCCCAGACGCTGAGGATGAACGCCGACAGCGTGCCGAAGTGAATGCGGGTCTGCCGGGCCAACTTGGTCTCCAGCCTGGCGAACCCGGCCACCATCGTGGACTCCAGTGCGGCCCGCTCTGCTCGCGCCTCGGCCAACCCGACTTGCAAATCGGCCTTGGTGGCCAGTTCGTCGCGTCCCTCGGGGAGGATGCACTTCATTAGAGTCTCCGTGGCCTCCTCGCCGATTGCGACAGCCAAATTGGCTGCCAATTGCCTACGCTCAATTTCGCTCACCGACATCGCAACGTCCCTTCATGTGCACAAAACCTGAAAGGGCACACCACGAAGCCGGCGCCGACGGCCTCTGCGATCCTAAACCCGCCCCCACCCAAACACAACCACGCCATGCCTTGATCTCTTCGTCAGTCAATCGCCAGATTTTTCTGGTTGTCTCGATTGTGCCAGCAGTGGGAATGCCAGACACTTGCGAAAGTTCAACTGCATCCATTTGACAAATACGTCATCGGCAAGGGTTATATTCTTCGCATGTTTGGAGCAGACCACCGATTCTCTCGATCCCGCCGCGCCGCAGCTCTGCTTGCGGCCCTGACTCTGACGGCCGGGCTGCTGGCCAGTGTCGTGTCGGCCCCGGGGGCCCTCGCCCAATCCGCCTCGGGGAATCAGGGTCAGTCCTCCGGCTCCGCCCCGCCGGCGCCCACCGTGGCCGACATCGAGGCGCGCGATCAGATCATCGTGGGACAAGAGGCCCTGCTCAACGTGTACCGCTGCCTGTTCAACGTGGACACCCAGCTTGTGCCCGGCGGCTGCACCGAAAGCGGCCCGGCCCGGCCCCCCGAAGAACCCCCTCAGTTCACCGGCACCCCCACCGCCGCCGATCTCGCGGCCCGCGACGAGGGAATCGCGGCCCGCGAACAACTCCTCAACACCTACCGCTGCCTGTTCAACGTGGACACCGAGCTCGTGCCCGGCGGCTGCGCCCAACCCGACGACACAACCCAGCCCGAGGACACAACCGACGCTGGGGAGACAATCGAACCTGAGCCCACACCCGACCCAACCCCCGACCCGACTCCCGATCCCGACCCGGTCCCTGACCCCGAACCAACCCCCGATCCGACTCCCGACCCGGAGCCAACCCCGGACCCGGCGACAACCCCCGATCCCGAGATCGCAGCACGCGACCGGATCATCGTGGGACAAGAGACGCTGCTCAACACCTACCGCTGTCTGTTCGACGTGGACACTCAGCTCGTGCCCGGCGGCTGCGTCGACGGTGAGCCCACACAGCCCCCCGACGAGCCCGCCCCGTTCATCGGTACCGCCACCGCCGCCGACATCGCGGCCCGAGACGAGGCCATCGCGGTCCGCGAGAACCTCCTCAACGCCTACCGCTGCCTGTTCGACGTGGACACCGGGCTCGTGCCCGGCGGCTGTCCCGACCCCGACCCAACCCCCGACCCCACCGATGATCAACCCGACCCCGAGCCAACCCCCGACCCCCAACCGACCCCTGATCCCCAACCAACCCCCGACCCCGAGGAGACAACCGACACTGGGGAGACAATCGAGCCACAGCCTGAGCCAACCCCCGACCCTGGCAATCTCATCGACCCCGAGGCGGCTCCCAACCCCGAGGTCACCGTTCGAGATCAAGCGATCACCAACCAGCAGAACCTGCTCAGCATCATCCGCTGCCGGTTCGACGTCGACACCGAGTACGTGCCCGGCGGCTGCGCCGACGGCGCGCCCGTTGAGCCCCCCGCCGAGCCCGAGCCGTTCTATGGCACTCCCACCACCGCCGAGCTCACCGCGCGCGACCAGGTGATCGCTTGGAACGAGGCACTGCTCAACTTCTACCGCTGCGAGTATGACTTCGATACCCAGCTCGTGCCCGGCGGCTGCTCTGGAACTCAACCTCAGCCTGAGCCTGGCCCCCAGCCCGGGCAACCCAGCACCCTGGATGCGGGTGCCCTGCATGTGTGCCAGCTAAGGGCCGACGGCACCGCAACGTGCTGGGGCTGGAACGAGGACGGCCAGGCCACCGCCCCCGCCGGATCGTTCACCGCCATCAGCGCCGGGGCGTGGCACAACTGCGGGCTGCGAGCCAACGGCACCGCAACCTGTTGGGGCTGGAACGGAGACGGCCAAGCCACCGCCCCCGCCGGATCGTTTACCGCCATAGCCGCGGGGGGATCCCACACCTGCGCCCTGGCCGCCGACGGCACCGCAACCTGCTGGGGCAACAACGGCTCCCGCCAGGCCACCCCGCCCGCCGGCGCCTACGCCTCAATCAGCGCCGGGGGCACCCACACCTGTGCCCTCGCTGCTGACGGAACCGCAACCTGCTGGGGGGCCAACGACTCCGGACAGGCCGACGCGCCCGCCGGGCGGTTCACCGCCATCAGCGCCGGCTGGGCCCACACCTGCGCGCAACGCGTCAACGGGACAGTGGCCTGCTGGGGCAACAACGAGTCCGGCCAGATCAACGCCGGCGACATGGTAGCCACCGCCATCAGCGCCGGGGGAACCCACACCTGCGCCATCGGCGCTGGCGGCGCCATCTCGTGTTGGGGCTCCAACGACGCTGGCCAGACCAATGTCCCAACCACCGGCACCTACACCGCCATCGCGTCGGGCTGGGGCATGTCCTGCGCCCTGCGAGACGACAACACCGTGGTCTGCTGGGGCACAGCCGCCAGCCTGACCCGTCCCGGCAGCTAGCCCTCCCGCGTTCTAGACGCCTTGGGCAAGGCCCCTTCAGCTAAGGGCGGACGATGGCGGCGACTTGCGAAAGCAGGCCGTTGATGAACCCGGCGGAGGCGGGGGTGGAGTACTCGTGGGCCAGCTCCACCGCCTCGTTGATGATCACCGCCACCGAGATGTCGGTGCTGTGGGCCAGCTCGAAGCTGGCCAAGCGGAGAATGGCCCGATCCAGCGCCGGCATCCTTGCCACCGGCCAGTTCTCGGACAGCTCCTCCAGGCGGGCGTCGATGTCGCTTTGGTGATCGGCCGCCCCGGTGACCAGCGTGTGGGCGTAGGGGTCGAGCGGCAGCTCTACCTCGGACAGCAGCTCGGCCATTTCGATGCCCTTGGCCTCGGCCTCATAGAGCAGGCCCAAGGCCCGCTCCCTCACTTGGCGGCGCTGGGATCCTGAGACGAGCGGATCGGGCGAGCTCATGGGTTGGCGACGAGGCGTCTAGACCGCCGGGACCCTCACGCCCGGCTGATGTACTCGCCGGAGCGGGTGTCCACCTTGATCCGCTCGCCCGGGTTCAAAAACAGCGGCACCTGCACCACCAGTCCGGTCTGGCAGGTGGCCGGCTTGGTGGCCCCCGACACCCGGTCGCCCTGGACGCCGGGCTCGGTCAAGGCGATGTCCAGCTCCACCGCGGCAGGCAGGTCGGTGCCCACAATCTCGGTG
Source organism: Candidatus Poriferisocius sp. (assembly GCA_965208545.1). Lineage (GTDB taxonomy): Bacteria > Actinomycetota > Acidimicrobiia > Acidimicrobiales > Bin134 > Poriferisocius. Next base: position 2,532,172 of record OZ242341.1, read on the forward strand.
CCGAACATGCCGAGGATCACCGAGTTGTTCTCCACCAGGTAGTTGACCGCGTCGCCCAGCACGTCGGCGCCCACGTGAAGCTGCTCGTAGGTCTCGCTGTCCATGAACACGAAGCTCTCGCCATCGGAGTACAGGTACTGCATCTCCCGGCGGTCGATGTTGGCCCGCTCCACCTTCTCTCCCGCCCGGAATGTGCGGTCGAGCACGGCGCCGGTGCGGGCGTTTTTCAGCGTGGTGCGCACGAACGCCCCGCCCTTGCCCGGCTTGACGTGCTGGAATTCGACCACGTTGAACAGGCCGTCGTCGAGGCTCAGCGTCATCCCGTTCTTGAGGTCGTTGGTGGTGATGGTGGGCATGGGCAAAGTCTGGCCCACAGGGTCCCTGTTGACCACAGCGGACAACAATGACAGCCTCAGAACCCTCAGGCCACAGCGAGAGTCTTGGGCGAATGGGTCAATCGCCGGGGGCCGCTATCGGTTACCACCACGGTGTCCTCCACTCGGGCGCCGCAGAAGCCGGGCAGATACACGCCGGGCTCCACGGTGATCACCTGGCCGACCTTGAGGGGCTCGGTGGAAGTGGCCCGCACCCAGGGCTGCTCGTGGATGTCGAGGCCGACGCCGTGTCCGGTGCCGTGGACGAAGGCTTCGGCCCAGCCGGCGGCGTCGATGCGGGTGCGGCAGGCCTTGTCCACATCGGAGATGGGAGCGCCGGGGGCCACCTGCTCCACGCCGAGCTGCTGGGCTTCCCTGACGGTTTCGAACACTCGTTGGGCTTCGGGATCGGGCTCGCCCACCGCCACGGTGCGGGTCATGTCGGAGCGGTAGCCGTCCACCACTGCGCCCATGTCCATGATCACCAGCTCGTTGGGGCCGATGGGGCGGTCGGTGGGCCTGATATGGGGAAGGGCGGCGTTGGGGCCCCCGGCCACGATGGTGGTGAAGGCGCTCTTTTCGGCCCCCAGGCGGCGAAAGGCGGTGTCCAGCGCCAGAGCCACCTCCTGCTCGGCGGGGCCGTCGGCCAACATGGGGCGGACTTCGGCCAGCGCGGCATCGGCGATGGCGGCCGCTTTGGCCATGCGGTCGATCTCGCCGTCGTCTTTGATCTGACGGCACCGCTCCACCACCCCAGCGGCGGGTACCAGCTCGGCGGCCTCAAACCACTCGGCATACTGGCGCTGGTCGGCCCAGCTCACCGACGCCGCCTCCAAGCCGATGCGGCCCACGCCGGTGGCTGCCGCGGCCAGCAGCTCTTTGGGGGCGTCGTTGGTGATCTCGATCCGCACCTCCACGCCGGCTTGGCTGGTTTCCGCCTCGGACTGCTCGGCGTAGCGGCGGTCGGTTATCAGCACCAGCTCGTTTGGCCCCAGCCACACCAGTCCGGCCGAGCCGGTGAACCCGGTGAGGTAGCGGACGTTGACCAGATTGGTCACCAGCAGGGCATCGCATTGGTTTTCGCCTGCCGCGGCCCGAATCCGATCGGCCCGCCCGGCCACGTCCATGGCGAGGAGGTCTGGGAGATTTTCTGGCTTCGTCATCCGGCCAGCAAGCGGGCCACTGCCTCGACGGCCAGCTCGTAGCCGTGGCCGCCGAAGCCCACGATGGTGCCGGTGGCCACTGGGCTCACCACCGAGGTGTGGCGCCACGGCTCGCGGGCGTTGGGGTTGGACAGGTGCAGCTCCACCACCGGTCCCTCAAAGGCGGCGAGGGCGTCGTGGATGGCCCAGGAGTAGTGGGTGAAGGCGCCGGGGTTGATGATGATGGCCGCGCACCGGCCCCGGGCCTGGTGGATGTGGTCGATCAGGGCGGCCTCGTCGTTGGACTGATGGTGCTCGATGGCCAGCCCGTGGCGCTCGGCGGTGGAGGCCGCGGTGGCCGCGTGGTCGTCGAGGGTGTCGGTGCCGTAGACCTCGGGCTCCCGGTCGCCCAGCAGGTTCAGGTTGGGTCCCGACAGCAGAAGAATCGTCTGGCTCATCTCAACACCTTCACACAGGTAGGACTCCAATTCATCTGATGGCCTCCAGTGTCTCTCGCAAAAGGGCGGGCTCCAGGCCGGCAACCGGCTGGACGCCTTCGGGGCCGTCCAGCATGAAGGTGACCCCGTCGACCGCTTTCTTGTCCCGGCTGAACAGCCCGACTATCGCATCGGCATCGACCCCTTCGGGAAGGCGGGTGGGCAGCTGGTAACCGTCAACCACTCGGCGGTGCTCGGCTACCCGCTCGGCGTCGATGCGGCCGGTGCGGTGGGCCAGTTCAGCGGCGTAGACGAGTCCGACGCCCACCGCCTCGCCGTGGCGGAGGTCGTAGCCGCCGTGGGCCTCGAGGGCGTGGGCCAGGGTGTGGCCGTAGTTGAGCACGGCCCGGCGACCGGACTCCCGCTCGTCGGCCGCCACCACCTCAGCTTTGATCTGCACGCAGCGGGCGATGCGCTCGGGCAGGCTCAGGGTGTGCAGATTGGCATCGGCGATGAAGTGGTACTTGGCCATCTCCCCCAACCCCGACCGCATCTCTTCGGGAGGCAGGGTGTCGAGCGCCTCGGTGTCGCACAGAACCGCCGAGGGCTGCCAGAAGGCGCCGACCAGGTTTTTGCCCTCAGGCAGGTTCACGCCGGTCTTGCCTCCGACTGAGGCGTCGATCTGGCCCAACAGCGTGGTGGACACGAACACAACCCGGATGCCCCGGTGGTAGACGGCGGCGGCGAACCCGCCCAGATCGGTGACCGCTCCCCCGCCCACGGCCACCACCGCGTCGCGGCGGGTGAGGCCCCACTGAGCGAATTCCCGGCACAGCTCCTCGACCGCGCCCAGCGTTTTGATCTGTTCGCCGTTTTCGGTGATGAACACCCGGTGCTCCACGCCGGGGTCCACGGTGAGGCCGGCATCGGCCACCGCGGCCTGGGTGACCACCGCCACCCGGCCCACATCGGGGGGAATGACATCGGGCAGACGATGGCGGACTCCGGGGCCGACCCAGACGTCATAGGACCGCTCCCCCAGCTCAACCGGAACCCGGATCGCGCCCTTGAGGTCGGCCTCGGCGGTCATCGGGCTGACACCGGACGGGGCCAGACAATGATGGCAGTGGCGTCGTTCACTTCAGCCGACACCTCCGGTAGTCATATGCGACAAGGGCCAGACTCGTCTGATCTGGTTGGCCACCTGATGGGCTTCCATGCCGTCAACGTCGATGATCTCGTGGGCCGTCTCGGCGTAGAACCCTGACCGAGCGGCGCTGATGGCGGTGAGATCGGCCATCGGGTCGTCGCCCAGAAGCGGTCGGTTCTCGCCGGCTCGGACCCGCTGGCCCAGCGTCTCGACGGTGGCCCGCAGCCAGCACACCCAGGCCCGGTCTCTCAACAGCGCACGGTTCTCAGCCCGCAACACCGCTCCTCCGCCGCAGGCCACCACCATCGGCTGCGGTAAGGCCAAGCAGGCGGCCAGCTCCGACTGCTCCATGTCTCGGAAGCCGTCCTCACCGTTGGCCTCAAATAACTCGGGAACCGACCGGCCCTGGCGCTCCTCGATGGCGGCGTCGAGGTCCACGAACCGCAGCCCTTCGGATTGGGCCAACCAGAACCCCACCGTCGTTTTCCCCGACCCCATCATCCCGATGAGGGCCACATGGGGCCTACTTTCCACAACGCGATACTACCGGTGGCAGTTTGCCCCCCTGCGCCCAGTTACCACACCCGTTGCGACAGCTTCCTATTTGCGGGACTCCAATATGCCCTCGATCTTGGCAGTTCGGCCGGTGAGGTCGTCGACTCGACTTGTCAGCCGCACAATGTCAGAGCGCAACCAAGCAAAGCCGCCTAGAACTAGGGCAATCAACACGCTGAGGAGCGAGGTGAGGGCGACTTCCATGCCACCAATATAGCAGAGCCAACCCCGGTTTTCACTGTATTTTCTGTATATTTCGATTATTTCTATATTTCAGCCGGTCACGGGAATGGCCAGGGCCACGGCCGCGGCGGCGACGGCCATGGAGGGGGCGAAGGGAAAGACGGTGGGGCGGGGGTTGTCGGGGTCGGCCAGGGGGTCGGGCAAGAGCTCGATGCCCAGGGCCCTAACACCCCACACGAACAGGCCCATGATGGCCCCCAGCACCGAGGCCAGGCCGAGGGCCAGAAGCACGGCCAGCAAAGACTGGCCATAGCCCGACCCCACCCAGCCCAGCACCAGGCCCAACGGCAGCGACAGCTTCACATCGCCCCACCCGAGACTGCCCCGGGAGGCGGTGTGCAACACGGCCATGATGCCGCCGTAGAGCCCGGCGGCGGCCACTGCTTGGCCGATGACCCCCGGGTGGTGTCGCAGCAGCGAGATGAGGGTCATCAGCGCCAGCAGAACCAGCACCGCGGGGAACACGATGGCGTTGGGGATGCGGTAGTGGAACAGATCAACGGTGGTGACGGCAACCAGGGCAACGAACAGCGCCCACACCGGGACCACATCCCAGGTGGTGCCTAACAGGCCGCTGGCCGCTCCCAAGGCGGCGGCGGTGGACAGCGGGACCATCACTCGCAGTGAGCGGCTGTCGCGCACTTTGAAGCTCCACACCAGCGGCAACAAGAGGCGGCCCGCCACGATGCCGATGGCCACCCCGGCAATGACCATGGCTGCCGTGCTCATCGCTCGCCCCCCTCCGCCCGGCTCATCTGCCCTTGAGCGCCTCGGTGGCCGCGGCGGTCATGGCCTCGACCGGCGGATCAGCCCCGGTCCAGATCCGCACGGCGTGGGCGGCCTGGTACACCAGCATTCCCACCCCGGTGGAGGCGGGCACGTCGCGGCGGTGGCATTCGGCCAACAGCGGGGTATGGAGCGGGTTGTAGACCAGCTCGGCCACATGCTGTTGGGGGTGGAGCAGATCGGGGTCCAAGGGCAGGCTGCCGGCGCCCTCGGTCTCGGCCATTCCCACCGGGGTGGCGTTGATCACCAAGCGGAATCGCCCTATATCGGCCAGGCTGGCCGTGGTACCCACCGATCCGGCCAACGCAGCGGCCGATGCCGCGGCCTCAAGGCGGCGGGCGATCACCGCCACTTCGCCGACCTCGCGGCGGGCCAGCTCGGCCACCACCGCCCGGGCGGCACCGCCCGCGCCCAAAACCGCACAGCCGATCCCGGCCAGCTCCAACCCATCGGCCAGCAGGGCGTCGCAGAAGCCGGCGCCGTCGGTGTTGTGGCCGACAAGCCGATCGCCGTCGCGGGCCACGCAGTTCACCACCCCCAGCGCCGCCGCCGCAGGGCTCAGCTCGTCGACCGCGTCGGCTACGTCGGCTTTGTGGGGCATGGTCACCGACAGGCCGGCCATGCCCCGCTCCCGCATTTCGTAGAGCGCTGTGGCCGCCTCTCCCGGTGCCACCTCGAAGGCGGCGTAGACCCAATCCAAGCCGAGCCCGTCGAACGCGGCCTGGCAGATGACCGGGGACAGCGAGTGGCGAATGGGAAAGCCGATCACCCCGGCGGCGACCTCGGCGTCGGGATCGAGCCCGATGGGGATCAGCACCCCAGGTCCCTCTGTCGGCAAATGACTGTCGCGGCCTCGTGTTCTTCGAAGGTGTTGCTGAAGGTATGGGCGCCGGGCACCGGATCGTCGGTTCGCACATAGAACAGCCAGAACCCGTCGGCGGGATTCAGCGCGGCCTCCAGCGACGCCCGCCCGGGAGCGGCGATAGGGCCGGGGGGCAGCCCGGTGCGGTTGTACACGTTGTAGGGGTTGTCCACCCGCAAGTCGGCCAGGGTCAGCGGCTCAGACGGCTTGTTCACCGCGTAGCGCACCGCGGCGTCGATCTGAAGCGGCATGTCCAAGCCCAGGCGGTTGTAGATCACCCGGGCAATCTTGGCCCGATCCTCGTCGATCAGGGCCTCCTTTTCGATGAGCGACGCCACAATGACCGCTTCGTAGGGGGTCACCCTCACCGTTTCGGGGGCGGAGTCTAGGCCTGCCTCGGAGGCCACCCGATCGAACTGTTCCACCAGGCGGACGACGAGGGCCGCCTCATCGTCGGCGGTGGCCCCGTCGAGCAGGTAGGTGTCGGGGAACAGCACCCCCTCCAAGGTGCTGTTGGCGGGCTGGTAATCGGACCGAACCGGCGGGAAGGCGATGGCCCGGGCCAAGTCGTCGGCATTGAAGGTGGAGACCTGGGCCAGCAGCTCGCCCTGGATTTGGGCCAGGGTGAGGCCCTCGGGCAACACCACCCTGAAGGCATCTACCGCCGGGCCGGGATCGGGACCAGCCAGCAGCACGTCTTTGGCCTCCCACACCGCCATGTTCTCGTTCAAGACATAGTTGCCGGCCTGGAAGTCGCCGGCGTCTTTGTAGCGCAGGTAGTAGCGGAACACCGTGGAGTTGGCCACCACCCCCTGGTCCTCGAGAATCCGGGCGATGTCGTTGATGGACGCCCCCTGGGGGATGTTGACCACCAGCTCGGGGCCCTCATCGCCGGGAGGATCGAGGCGATCATCGATCCAGCCCTTGACCAGCAGCGTGGCGATTAACACCACCACGCCCATCAGGCCCAGCAAGATGATCACCCGGGTGAGAGTCGAGGTTCTTCGAGGCAACCAGTCCCAGTCCTCATCTGTGCTCATGAGGAGTCCAGCCAGCCCTGCAAAATGACCGAAGCGGCCACCATGTCGACCCGGCGGCGGCGGGCCTTGCCGCTGAGGCCGGACTCGGCCAGCGATTGCTCGGCGATAACCGTGGTCAGCCGTTCGTCGTGGGTCAACACCGGCACTCCCAGCGCTGACTCAAGCTGTTGGGCCTCGCGCTGCGCGCCGACGGCAGCGGGGCCCGTGCCGCCGTCCAGCGACAGGGGCAGGCCCACGATCACGACCCCGGCCTCGTACTCTTGCACCAACTCCGCGATCTTGCGGTGGTCTTGGTCCCGGCTGCCGGAGCGCTTGATAACGGTCAGCGGGGTGGCCACCCGGCCGTCGGAGTCGGAGACGGCCACGCCGATGCGGCGCTCGCCGAGGTCGATTCCCAGCGCTCGTGCCATCACCCGCCGATGCCAGCCGCGGCCCGCACTTGTTCGAGGGCCTCTTCAAGCCGGGACGGGTCACGGCCGCCGGCGATAGACAGCTTGGCGTCGCGGCCTCCGCCGCCGCCGATGGTGGCAGCCGCTTCGGCGATGAGCTCGCCGGCATTCAGCTCGCTTTCAGCGGCCACCGCGGCCACCAGGGCCGCCCCACCCCCTTCAGGAGCCGCCCCCAGCACCACGGCGGCCACGCCGGGGCGATCCCGGGTGGCGATGGCCAAATCGCGCAACTGGCCCCGGTCCAAGCCTTCAACCAGCGCCACCACGACTCCGTCCACGGCCTGCTGGGCCAGATCCCCCGACTGGTCGGCCGAAGCCGCCTTGCGCAGGTCGCTCAGCTCCGCCCGGAGGCTCTTGATCTCGGCGATGCGCTTTTCGGCCCCAATGAGCAATTGATCGACGGGCACGCCCAGTCGCTCGGCGGCCTGAGCCAGGGTCGACTCCCGCTCGGTGAGCAGCTCAACCGGGCGGGTGCCGCTCACCGCCTCGATTCGGCGGATGTTGGCCCCAATGGAGCCCTCAGACACCACCTTCACCGGTCCGATATCGCCCAGAGCCCGCACATGGGTGCCGCCGCACAGCTCGGTGGAATGCGGGCCGGCCTCGAGCACTCGGACCCGATCCCCGTACTTGTCGCCGAAGAATGCAATAGCTCCGGCCTCCATGGCTTCGGCCATGGAGGTCTCATAGTGGCGGGTGGCGGGGTTGTCCAGGATGTCGGCATTGGCCAGACGCTCTATCTCAGTGATCTGCTCGGCGGTCAGCGCCTCAAAGTGGGTGAAGTCGAAGCGCAGCCGGTCGCCGTCCACCAGCGAGCCCTGCTGTTTGACGTGGTCGCCCAGCACCTCCTTCAGCGCCCAGTGCAGCAGGTGGGTGGCGGTGTGATTGCGACGAATGGCCGCCCGGCGGTCGGAGTCGATGGCGGCGATCACCGTCTGGCCAACAGCTAACTCGCCGTCGATGGACTCGGCGTGATGCAAGTGCAACTCGGGCACCACATAGGTGGTGTCGGCAACTCGGGCCGAACCGGTGGGTGAGGTGATGGATCCGGTATCGCCCACCTGCCCGCCGGCTTCGGCATAGAACGGGGTCCGGTCCAAAACGATGCCGTCGTCGGTGACGGCCAGAACCACGGCTTCGGCGCTGTCGAAGTCCCGGCCGATGAATTCGGTGGGACCGTGTTCGGCCACCAGCGCGGCGTAGGCCGACACGTCGGCGGAGGTTGCGTGCCGGGCATCGAAGTCCTGGCGGGCTCGGGTGCGCTGGCCTTCCATGAGCTGGTCGAAACCGTCCCGGTCCACCGCAACTTCCCGCTCCCGGGCGGTCTCCTCGGTCACCTCGAAGGGGAACCCATAAGTGTCGTGCAACAGAAAGGCCAATTCGCCCGACAGGGCCTCCTCCTCGTCGAGGCGGTCGATGGCGTCGTCGAGGATCTGCGATCCTTGGGCCAGGGTCGACCGGAAGCTCTCCTCCTCGCGGGCGACCACGTCACGCACGAAGCTGTGGTTGGCCGCCACGTCGGGATAGTCGGATCCCATGATGTCGACCACTTTGTCCACCAGCTTGGGAGTAACCACGTCGGTGACCCCTAGCAGATAGGCCCGGCGAATGGCCCGGCGCATGATTCGGCGCAACACGTAGCCCCGATCCTCGTTGGAGGGGAATACGCCGTCGGAGATGAGGAAGGTCATGGTGCGGGCGTGTTCGGCCAGTATCCGCAATGTGACGTCGCTGTGCTCGGCCGCCCCCAGCTTCACCCCGGCAACCGCGGAAGCCTCGCCCACCAACTCGGCCATCTCATCGATGTCGAACACCGACTCCACCCCTTGGATCAGGGTGAGGATTCGCTCCAGGCCGGCTCCGGTGTCGATGCTGGGCTTGGGCAGCGGAACCTGGCCGTCGGGGCGCTGGTCGTACTGCATGAAGACCAAGTTCCAGAACTCCAGGAAGCGCTCGTCGCCGCCGTGGGCCGGACCGCCGTCGGGGCCGAATTCCGGCCCTTTGTCGAAGAAGATCTCCGAGCAGGGTCCGCAGGGCCCGGTGTCGGCCATGCGCCAGTAGTTGTCCTCGTCCATCCGCTGGATGCGGTCGGGAGACACCCCGGCCACATCCCGCCAGATCTCGGCGGCCTCATCGTCGCTGAGGTGGACGGTGATCCACAGACGGTCGGGGTCGAAGCCCAGGCCCTCGGTGACGAACTCCCAGGCCCAATCGATGGCCTCGGTCTTGAAGTAGTCGCCGAAGCTGAAGTTGCCCAGCATCTCGAAGAAGGTGAGATGGCGGCGGGTGATCCCGATCTCGTCCAGGTCGTTGTGCTTGCCTCCGGCCCGCACGCACTTCTGAACGGTGACGGCGCGGGGGTGGGGAGAGGTCTCCTCGCCCAGGAAGTAGGGCTTGAACGGCACCATGCCGGCCACGGTGAACAGCACCGTGGGGTCGCGGGGAATGAGGCTGGCCGACGGCAGCACGGCGTGGCCCCGCTCGCCGAAGAAGGAGGTGAACGCGCTGCGGATCTCCTGGGCTCGTTTGGGGATCAATGCGCCGTCCTATCGCCGCGGCGGATCGTCGAGAGACCGGCGGGCGATCTCGGCCCGATAGCGCCGAACCGCAGCAGTGCCCTCGGCTAATGCAGCCCGAGCCTCAGCGGCCGCGGCCTTGACTCGAGCGCTGGCCCCAGAACTCGGTCGAATCGGAACAGCCCGCTGAGCGGCTTGGCGCAGCTTGCGACGCACATAGGACGCCCCGGCCGCACCCGCGCCCGCCCCCGCGGCAAACCATACGAATCGCTTGGCCATCAGCTTGAGGATACACGTAGCCCTTGCCGTGCCCTAGACCGGCCGCGTCGCTCATCGCCATCCGGCATGGGTGCGGCGCCCCATCCGATTAACCAGCGTCGGGGGGCGGGAGCACGCGCAGGCCGAGCTCGTCGAGGTGGCGGTCGGCAATTGGGGTGGGCGAGTTGGACAGCGGGTCGGCGCCCGACTGGGTCTTGGGGAAGGCGATCACCTCGCGGATGTTCTCCTCCCCGGCCAAGATGGCCACCAGGCGGTCGATGCCAAAGGCGAACCCGGCGTGGGGCGGGGCACCATAGCGGAAGGCATCGAGGAGGAAGCCGAACCGGGTCTCGGCGTCTTCATCGCTAATGCCCAGGGCCCGAAACACGGCCCGCTGGATGTCGGGCCGGTGGATCCGCACGCTGCCCGAGCCCAGCTCCCAGCCGTTGAGAACCAGGTCGTAGGCCTGGGAGCGAACCGCCAGCAGCTCCTCGCCTTCGCCGTCTAGCAGACCCACATCGTCGGGGTGGGGCATGGTGAATGGATGGTGGGCGGCGATGGGTCGGCCCTGGTCGTCGATGGACTCGAACAGCGGGAATTCGGTGACCCACACGAAGTTCAGCCCGCCCTCGGTGATGGGCGGTCGGCCCAGCTCCAAGCGGAGCAGGCCGAGGATGTCGCGCACCTTGGAGCGGCGGTCGGCGATCAGCAGCAGTAGGTCGCCGGGTTCGGCGCCCATGGCCGGGCCGAGTGCGGCCTGCTCCTCGTCGGACATGAATTTGGTCAACGCGCCGTCGAGGGCGCCGTCGTCGCCCACCCGGAACCAGGCCAGGCCCTTGGCCCCCCATTGCTGGCACTTGCGGGTGAGCTCGTCGATGGCGTTGCGCCCAAGGCTCTGGCTGCCCCCTTTGCAGTTGATGCCCTTCACGCACTCCACCTGGAAGACCTTGGCTTCGGTGCCCTCGAACAGGCCGGTCAGCTCGATCAGCTCCATGCCGAAGCGGATGTCGGGCTTGTCGGAGCCGTAGCGCTCCATGGCGTCGGTCCAGGTCATGAAGATGGGTTCGTCGGGACGGGTCCCGGTCACGGCCTCCACCGCGTCGGCCACCGCCTCGGTGATGAATGCCATTACGTCGTGCTGGTCGGCGAAGCTGGCCTCGGCGTCGAGCTGCATGAACTCGAACTGACGGTCGGCCCGGAGGTCTTCGTCGCGCAGGCAGCGGGCGATCTGGTAGTAGCGGTCGATGCCCCCCACCATGCAGAGCTGCTTGAAAATCTGGGGCGACTGGGGAAGGGCGTAGAACCGACCGGGGTGAATGCGGGATGGCACCACGAAGTCGCGAGCCCCCTCGGGGGTGGAGGCCACCAGCATGGGGGTCTCGATCTCGGTGAATCGCTGGGATTCCATGGAGCGGCGGATGGCGCTGTTCACCGTGGCCCGCAGCTCCAAGTTGCGCTGAAGGCGCTCCCCCCGCAGATCGACGTAGCGATAGCGCAGGCGCACGTTCTCGTCCACCTCGGTGCGGGAGTGCAACGGGAACGGCGGGGGCTCGGCGGCCGACAGGACCTCCACCTGGCAATCGCCGATCTCTACTTCGCCGGTGTCCAGCTTGGGGTTGACGGTGCCCTCGGGCCGGGGCCGCACGGTGCCGCTGATGCGGACCACGTACTCCGAGCGCAGATCGTGGCGCTCGTCGACCACGCACTGGATCACCCCGGTGCGATCCCGCAGGTCGATGAACGCCAAGTTCTCGCCGTGCTCCCGGCGGCGGTCCACCCAGCCGCACACCGCTACCTCCCGGCCAATGTCATCGGCGCGCAACTCGCCGCAATAGTCAGTTCGCATCGCGGCTATTTCACTCTGTCGCCAGCCTCTGGGCCACGTCAATAACCACTTCGTCCCGGGGAAGGGCGGTTTGGCCGCCTCCTGAGCGCAGGTCGCGCAGGGTGACGGTGCCCGACTCCAGTTCGTCGTCGCCCACCAGAAGGGCCAAACGGGCGCCCGAGCGGTCGGCCACCTTCATCTGGGCCTTCATCGAGCGGGCGTCGAATGCCCGGTCGGCCGAGATGCCGTTGCGGCGCAATTCGAAGGTGAGATCGCGCCCGGCGTTACCGCCGGTCACGTCGACCACGAACACGTCGACGGTCGCCTCGGCCTCGGGGAGGGCATCCTCGGCGTCGGCGGCCAACAGGATGCGCTCGATGCCGGCGCCAAAACCCACTCCGGGGGCGGGCTTGCCGCCGAGGGACTCGGCCAAGCCGTCGTAGCGCCCTCCGCCGCCTACCGCGTTCTGGGCTGAGGTCAGAGCACCGGCCACGAACTCCCAGGTGGTGTGGGTGTAATAGTCCAGGCCCCGCACCAGGCGAGGATCAATTGAGTAGCCGACCCCCAGGGCATCCAGCCCGGCCTGCACCCGCTCGAAGTGGGCGGCGGCCTCGTCGGAGAGGCAATCGGTGATAAGGGGGGCATCGGCGACCGCGGCCACGGTGCGCTCCCGCTTGGAGTCCAGCACCCGCAGAGGATGATCGGCGGCGTTGGCCCGGTCGGCCTCGTCCAACTCCCCCAGCCGCTGGCCCAGCCAGGTGGCTAACTGCCCGGCGTAGGCCTGCCGGTCGCCAGGGCTGCCCATGGAGTTGAGCCGCAGCGACAACTGGCTCAATCCGAGCGCCCGATAGAAGTCGTGTTGGAGGGCAATGACCTCCACGTCGAGGTCGGGATCGGCCGAGCCGATGGCCTCTGCCCCCACTTGGTGGTGCTGGCGAAACCGCCCGGCCTGGGGCTCCTCGTAGCGGAAGCAGGGGGTGAGATACCACACCTTCCAGGGCACGGTGGGCCGGTGCTGGTTGAAGGCCCGGACCACCGAAGCAGTGCCCTCCGGGCGCAGGGCCATGTGGCGCTCGCCCTTGTCGAAGAAGTCGTACATCTCCTTGCGGACCACTTCGGTGCCCTCGCCCAAGCGCTGGAACACCCCGATGTCCTCGAACATGGGGTTCTGAACCAGCCCATAGCCGGCCCGTCCGAACACCTCAGCGAATGCGGCCACCAGCGCCTGCCAGCGGTCCGACTCAGGCGGCAAGATGTCGCGAGTCCCCTTGGGAGCTTGAAACACTTCAGCCACAACTAGGTGCCAGCAGCGGTGGGGAGGACGCGGTAGGCGGTGTAAACGGATTCAATGCCCCGTATGGTGCGCAGGAGGGCGTCGAGGTGGGAGCCGTCGCTCAGCTCGAAGTCGAATCGCATGACCGAGATCTGATCGGCACCGGTGCGGGTCTCGCAGGCCAGGATGTTCACCGAACCGGTGGACAGAGCGTTGGCCACGTCTCGCAGCAGGCGGGTGCGGTCGAAGGCCTTGACCTCGATGGTCACGCAGTAGGTACCGCTGCGCTCGGTGCTCCAATCCACGTCAATGAGGCGGTCGCCCTGCTCAAACGACAGCGACACCGCGTTGGCGCATTCCGCCCGATGTACCGAGACTCCCCGGCCCCGGGTGACGAACCCGATGATCTCGTCGGGGGGCACTGGCTTGCAGCAGCGGGCCAGATTGACCAGCACATCGTCGAGCCCCTCAACCTCCACCGGTTGGTCGGTTGGGCGGAGCAGCACCGACGGTGATGGGACATCGGCCAACTCCACCTCCCCATCGTCTTCAGAGGACGGCTCCACCCTCTTGCCGGCCACCCGCTCGGCCACCGCCTTGGCCGACACGTGGCGCTCGCCCACTGCGGCGAACAGGGTGTCGAGATCGCGGTAGTTCATGTCCTGAGCCGCCTGCACCAACTCGTCGCCCGACAGGATCTTGGCCACCGGCAGCCGCTCCCGGCGCAGGGCGGCGGCCACCGCATCGCGCCCGGCCTTGATGGCGTCCTCCCGCCGGGCCTGAGCGAACCACTGGCGGATCTTGTTGCGGGCCCGGTGGGACGCCACCAGCCCAAGCCAGTCGCGCGACGGCCCTTTGTCGGCCACCTTGGAGGTGAAGATCTCCACCATGTCGCCGGGCCGCAGCTCTCGGTCGAGGGGGACGAGTTGGCCGTTGACCCGGGCCCCGATGCAGGCGTGGCCTACCTCGGTGTGGATGGAGTAGGCGAAATCGATGGGGATGGCCCCCATGGGCAGCGAGACCACATCGCCCTTGGGGGTGAACACCTGAACCTCATCGTGGTCGAGGTCGGTCTTGAGGTTGCTCAAGAACTCGGCAGCATCAGATGTCTCCTGCTGCCAGTCGATGATGCGGCTCAGCCAGGCCAGATCGTCGGTGGTGGCACCCTCCTTGTAGTCCCAGTGGGCGGCCACCCCCTGCTCGGCCCGGGCATGCATCTCATTGGTGCGGAGCTGGACCTCCAGCGACTTGCCCCCCGGCCCCACAACCGAGGTGTGAAGCGACTGGTAGAGATTGAACTTGGGCATGGCGATGTAGTCCTTGAACCGCCCCTGCACCGGCTTCCAGGTGGCGTGGATAGAGCCCAGAGCGGCGTAGCAGTCCCGCACCGAGTCGACGATGACCCGGATACCCACCAAGTCGAAGATCTCGTCGAAGCTGCGCTCCTTGGTCATCATCTTCTCGTAGATGCTCCAAAGGTGCTTGGGACGACCGGTGACTTGGGCTTGGATACCCAGTTCGGCCAGGCGGGCGTCAACGCTGGACAGCACCTGGGTCAGATAGAGGTCTCGCTCGGGGGCACGGGTGGCCACCATGCGGTCGATCTCGGAATACCGCTTGGGGTGCAGGGCGGCGAAGGCCAGGTCTTCGAGCTGGAGCTTCATGTCCTGCATGCCCAGTCGGTTGGCCAGCGGCGCGTAGATGTCCATCGTCTCGCTGGCCACCCGGTGCTGCTTCTCCAGAGGCAGCGCGGCCAGCGTCCTCATGTTGTGCAGCCGGTCGGACAGCTTCACCACTAACACCCGCAGATCCTTGGCAATGGCCACCAGCATCTTGCGCATGGAGGCGGCCTGCTCCTCCTCCTGGGTATTGAACTTGAGTCGGTCCAGCCGGGTGACGCTGTCCACGATTGAGGCCACTTCCCCGCCGAAATGGTGCTCAACCTCCGACAGGTCCATGGCGGTGTCCTCTATAGCGTCGTGGAGCAAGGCGGCGATGACCGACACATCGTCCAGACCCAGCTCGACCACGATGTGGGCCACGGCCAAGGGGTGGGTGACATAGGGCTCGCCGGACTTGCGCACCTGCCCAGAATGGGCCTTCTCGGCCAGGCGATAGGCCGTCTCAATGCGGTCGGACGTGCTGTTGGGGTGGCGTTCGAGATAGGCCTCAAGAAGCGGGCCCACGTCTTGACCGGGTTGATCCATCCACGGCAAGGGCCGTTCTGTCAGCGTCACTAATCACCCCCGAAGCAGAACAGAGAGATCACCGGACAGTCGGCGAGTTCTTCTATTTTCCCCCGGCCATCCAGAAATCCCAACTCGATTAGGAAGCCCACCCCGGCCACTTCCGCGTCAACAGAATCGACGAGCTCGACCGTGGCGGCCGCGGTGCCTCCCGTGGCCAGCACATCATCGATGATGAGCACTCGCTGACCTGGGGACATAGCGTCGGTGTGGGCTTCAAGCGAAGCGGTGCCGTACTCCAGCTCGTAGTCGACCGACCGGGTGTCGTAGGGCAGCTTGCCCGGCTTGCGAACCGGCACGAAACCGAGACCGAGGCGATAGGCCACCGCGGCCCCCAGGATGAACCCCCGGGCCTCTACGCCCACCACTCGATCTGCCGGAGTGTCGCTGAAACGGTCGGCCAGCTCATCGGCGGCCCATCTGAAAGCCCCCGCATCGTCGAGCAGCGGGGTGATGTCCTTGAACATGATCCCCGGCGTGGGGAAATCGGGGACATCCCTAATGAGGCTCGCAGGCCAGCCGGAATCCACTGCTCCAACCCTACCCGTCTGCTGAAACCGCCTACCGGCGCTTGCGCTTCCTTGGCCTAGGGGGAATAGCTGTGCCGGCTTGGGGCGGGGGCCGCCGAGCCGGGCGATCAGACGAAGGCGCAGCAGTACGGGACGGCGACGGGCCAACGGCCACGTCTTCCACCTCGTGTACTGACGTGCCCCGAGACTGGGCCCGGGCCTCGAGGCGATCCCGCAGCTCCACGAACTCGGGCTGGCGCTCTTTCATCCAGGCGGCGGCTGGCGCGGCCACGAACAGCGACGAGTAGGTGCCCACCAACAGGCCGATGAGCAGAGCCACCGCGAATTCGGCCAGGGTGACCGCCCCCAGCACCAACGTTCCGATGACCAGCATCGACAGCACCGGCAACACGGAGGTGATGGTGGTGTTCACCGACCGCAGCAGCACGGTATTGAGCGCAGTGTTCATGATCCGGGTGTAGGTGGCCCGCCCCACCAGCGCCGATCGCCGCTGGTAGTCGCGGTTCTTGTCGAACACCACCAGGGTGTCGTACAGGGAGTACCCCATGATGGTGAGGAAGGCGATGACGGTCGCCGGGGTCACCTCGAGTTGGAACAGGGAGTAGATGCCCACGGTGATGACGATGTCGTGGGCCACGGCCAACAGGGCGGCCAGGGCCAGGCGCCACTCCTGCGTCAGGGTGATGTAGATGGCCACCACGATGAAGAACACGATCAACGCCCGGATGGCCTTGTCGGTGATCTCGTTGCCCCACGACGCGCTGATGGAGTTGAAGCTGACGTCGTCGACGGTTTGGCCGGTGAGGTTGGCCAGGGCCAGAGACACCCCGGCGACGCTGGTGGCATCGGTAGCGTCCAACTCAGCCCGAACTCGCAGCACGTCGCCGCCGACGAACTGGATTTTGGCGTCGGCCTGGCCCACGCCCCGCAGGGCGTCGCGCACGTCCGCGGTGGACACGTCGGGTGCCGAGGCCTCCCACACGGTGCCGCCTTCGAACTCGATGCCCAGATTGACCCCTCGCACCAGCAGGGCCACAACGCTGATGAGGATCAGAGCGGCAGACACCTTCAGCGTGGTCTTCCACAGCTCGGGAAAGTCCACCTTGGTCTGGTTGCGCAGCAGGCGCTGGAGCCGGCTCATGAGGCCTCAGCTCCTGCGGGAATGGCCTCTTCCCGGGTGGGAAGACCGATGCGGTGGGGATGGTCCATGAGGCTGGGCGACCGGGACATCAGCTGGGCGCAGGGGCGCAGGAAGAAGTAGGTGGCCACCAGGTCGAGCACCGAGGCCAAGCCCAGCATGAGGGCAAAGCCCCGGACCGAGCCGGCCGAGAGCCAGTACAGGATGACGGCGGCGATGAGCGAGGCGAAATTGGCCCTGAAGATGGTCTTAAACGCCGCTGGGAAGGACAGTTCCAGCGAGGAACGCAGTGCTCTGCCGGTAGCCACGTCCTCTTTGAGGTGCTCGAAATAAACCACGTTGGAGTCGAGCGATACACCGATCGACACGATGAGGCCGGTGACCCCGGCCAGGGTCAGGGCCAGGTCTTGAGTCTCGCCCAGCCAGGCCACGATCACCCACAGCAGGGTGGCCGAGACCCCCAGGCTCAACATGGCGATCAGGCCCAGCAGGCGGTACATGCCGACCATGAACAAGAACACCAGCGCCAGCCCCACGATGCCGGCAATGACCCCGGCTCGCAGGGAGTCGCCCCCGATGGTGGCCGACACCGCTCGGCTGGTGCTGTCGCTCTGGGGGTCGGTGGGGTCTTGGAACTCGATGGGCAGCGCGCCGTAGTGCAGCACCAACGCGAGGTCATCGGCCTCCTGTTCGGAGAATCGCCCGGAGATGACCACTTGGCCGTCGAAGTTGGCCGCGTTCACCACCGGTGCCGACTGCACCTTCCCGTCGACCACAATGGCCAGCCGGCCGCGCCCCTCGGCGCCGGGCAGGCAGTAGGCGGTGCCGGAGAAGCACTCGATGGCGATCTCGTCGAATTGATCGGCACCGTCATCGCCGCCCTTGAAGGTGGCGTCCACCACAAATTCATTTCGATAGGAGCTGTCCGCCCCGGAAAGGCCCGCACCGGTGAGGGTGGATGGGCCCATCAGGTAGCGCACTGTGCCGTCTCTGTGGGGAAGGACCACAAAGCGGTCGAGCTCGTCTTCGGCCGACGTGGATGTCGCCAAGAAGTTGTAGTCGACATCCGTGGGGCACGGGGCCAGTCCCCGCTCGTCCAACACCGGATCGGGCAATTCAGGCGAAGGAAGCTCGAGGTCTGGATTGTCGGAAGAAATCTCCAGAGCGGGAAGTTCGACGCACACCGGGCGGAACCGCAGTTCGGCGGTCTGGCCCACGATGTCGATGGCCCGCTGCTGGTCGCTGATGCCGGGAAGCTGGACCACCACCCGGCCGCCTTGGCGGGTCACGTCGGGTTCGGCCACCCCAAGTCCGTCGATGCGGTCTCGGATGATGCTGACCGCGGTGTCCAGGTCGCCCTGGGTGATGGCCACTGGCCGATCGGGGTCGTCTTCGGGCACCAGCACCACTTCGACCCCGCCCTTCAGGTCGAGGCCCAAGAGGGGCCGATTGCCAACGGCCAGCGAGGCGGCCAGCAAACCAGCCGCCAAGGCCAGAATAAAGACAAGCGAGACCAGCGACCGGCGGCTCATTGTTGCTGGGGAATGCGACTAGTCGCCGCTCATCAGAGGGCCCTGGCCCTCGTCGTCTTCATCGACTTCGGCGGCATACACCACCTTGTTGGCGATGGTGTCGCGGCTGATCTTGATCTCGACACCGTCGGATATCTCGATGAACACTGTGCCGCCGTCAAAATCGGTAATCATCCCGTACAGACCCGATGCGGTGATCACTTCGTCGCCGACGTCAAGGGACTCCAGCAGCTCGCGGTGCTGGCGCGCCTTTTTCTGCTGGGGACGCACCATGAAGAAGTACATGGCGACGAACATCAAAAGCAGGAGTGGGAGGATCTCGCCCAAGGCTCAGAACTCTACCGGAAGACCTAGCCAGGAGACGACTCGGCGGGTCGAGTCCACGCTTCGGCCACCCGGGTGCGGAGTTGGTCGAATGTGCCAGCTGCAATGGCGTTTTGGGAATCATCCATGAGGGCCAGCAGCCAGGCCACGTTGTGCAGGGTGAGGAGCCGGGCCGCGGAGGGCTCGTCCACGTTGAACAGATGGCGAAGGTAGGCCCGGGAATAGCGGGCCGCTGGACTGGCCGGGAATTCAGGGTCGACCGGTCGTTCGTCGGTGGCAAACGACGATTTGCCTATGTTGAGGCGGCCATCCCAGGTGAGAGCGGTGCCGTGGCGGGCCAGCCGGGTGGGGAGAACGCAGTCGAACATGTCCACCCCTAGGGCAACGCTCTCTACCAGTCCTATGGGATCGCCAAGTCCCATGAAGTAGCGGGGCTGGTCTTCGGGCAGCTGCGGTGCGGTGGCCTCCAGCGCGGCCATCATCTGCTCGGGGCTCTCCCCCACCGACAGCCCGCCCACCGCATAGCCGTCGAAGCCCACCTCTATGGTCCGGGCCGCGCTCTCGGCTCGCAGGCCGGGGTCTATGCCCCCTTGGACGATGCCGAATTGGCTGGCGCCGGCGTCGGGCCCGTTCATCTCCAGAAAGCGGCGGCGAGCTCGGACTGCCCAATCCGCGGTGCGGTCCACCGCCTGGCGCTGGACCTCCTCCGGGGCTTGCGACGGCGGGCACACGTCGAAGGCCATCTGGATGTCGGAACCGAGTTGAAGCTGGACGTCAACCACCCGCTCGGCGGTGAATCGATGGGTGGAGCCGTCGTAGGTGGACTGGAAGGTGGCCCCGTTGTCGTCCACTTTGGGGTCGAGGGAGAACACTTGGAACCCGCCGGAGTCGGTCAGCACATGGCCCGACCAGCCGGTGAACCCGTGGACGCCGCCCATTTGCTGCACCACCTCGGGACCGGGCCTCATCATCAAGTGGTAGGTGTTGGCCAGCACCACTGAGGGCTGGAGGGCCTCAAGGTCGGCGGTGTCGAGGGTTCGGACCGCGGCCCGGGTGCCCACCGGCATGAAGCACGGGGTGGTGAACGAGCCCCTCGGCGTGGTGATGCGGCCCTTGCGGGCCTGCCCATCCCGGGCCAACACCTCGAATCGAAGGCTCATGTCCCTGGATTCTGGCTGGGATGGCGGGTGCAGAACATGGCATCTCCCAGGGAGAGGAAGCGGTAGCCCTCGCCCAGGGCGGTGGCGTAGAGGTCTCGCCAGCGGGGGCCGATGAAGGCGGCCAGCAGGGCCAGGAGGCTGGACCGGGGGAGGTGGAAGTTGGTGAGCAGGGCATTTACCACGGCGAATTGGTGCCCCGGCTTGATGAACAGGTCGGTGCGGCCACTGGCCGACCCGGTGGCCGCCGCCGACTCCAGCGCCCGCACCACAGTGGTGCCCACCGCCACCACCCGCTCAGCCCGTACGCAGGCGGCCAGGGTGGCCTCGGGGATCAGGTAGGTCTCGGTGTGCATCGCGTGGTCTTCGAGTTCATCGGCCATAACCGGGGTGAATGTGGCCGTGCCCACGGCCAGTTCCAGCGAGCACACGCTGGCCCCGGCGGCCCGGCAGCGGTCGAGCACCGCCTCGGTGAGGTGGAGCCCGGCGGTGGGGGCCGCGGCTGACACCGGCCGCTCGGCATACACCGTTTGATAGCGCTCGATGTCGGCCAGCTCCCCGGTGACGTAGGGGGGCAGCGGCACCTCGCCGGCTTGATCCATGAGGGCGTCGGGATCGCCGGTGGGGCGCACCCGGCGGCGGCCGTCTTCGCCGATGCGCTCCCCCACTTCCAACACCGGTGCTTCGTCGAACCACAACTCGGTGCCGGGGGGCACCCGGCGGCCGGGGCGGACCAGCGCGCTCCACCATCCGTTGTCGTCCGGCTCCAGCAAGAGGACCTCAACCTTGCCCCCGGTGGCCTTGCGGAGCCGCAGTCGGGCGGCCATCACCCGGCTGTCGTTCACCACCAGCACATCTCCGGGGCCGAGCAGCTCAGGAAGATCACGGGTCAGGCAGTGATCGGGCGGAGCAGATGGCCCTCGATCCACCAGCAGTCGCGAGCTGTCTCGGGGCTCGGCCGGCTCCTGGGCGATGGCGGCCTGAGGCAGCTCGTAGTGAAGCTCCTCGGTCCGCATGGTGTGTTTCTACCTGACAAGTGGTGTGTCTTGGGTTTATCCCGAAAACTGTCACACCAGCCCGGTAGTTTGGGGCTGATGCTGGTGATGGGGATCGATCCCGGCCTGTCGCGCTGCGGCTACGGCGTCGTCCGCCAAAAGGGCCGCGCCACGGAGGCGATCGCCGCGGGCATCATCCGCACCGACAAGGACGATCCCATTCCCCAAAGGCTGTTTGAGCTCCAGAATGAGCTGATCGATCTGATGAGCACCTACAGCCCCGATGCGGTGGCCATCGAGCAGGTGCTGTTCCAGGTGAATGTCCGCACCGCCATGGGGGTGGGCCAAGCCAGCGGGGTGGCCATGGCCGCGGCGGTGGGGGCGGGAGCCGAGGTATTCGAGTACTCGCCCACCCAGATCAAAAAGGCGGTCGCCGGGTGGGGCGGCGCCGACAAAGAGCAGATGGGCAAGATGGTGCAGACCCTGCTGGGTTTGCCTCGTCCGCTGAAACCGGTGGACGCCGCCGACGCGGTGGCGGCGGCCCTCTGCCACCTGGCCCACGCGCCAAACCGATCTCACATCCAGGCCTCGGTGTGATCGGCCTGCTTCGGGGCACGCTGGCCCTGCGAGATGGGGACGAGGTCATGGTGGAGACCGCCGGGATCGGTTATCGGGTTACCGTCTCCCCCGACACCGCGGTTGGCCTGGGTGAACCGGGCCGAGAGGCGGTGCTGCACATCCACCATCACGTCCGCGAGGATGCCCAAATCCTCTATGGCTTTCCCAGCCACGAGGAGCGGCGCATCTTCGAGGGGCTGATTTCGGCTCACGGAGTGGGTCCGGCGCTGGCCATGGCCATCCTGTCGGTACACAGCCCGGCGGAGTTGGCCGGAATTCTGGCCAGCGACGACATCGACGCTTTGTGTCTGGTGCCCGGGGTGGGCAAGAAGACCGCCACCCGACTGCTGGTCGAGCTCAAGTCCCGACTGGATATCGGCGACGTGACCACCGCAGTGGCATCCGGCGAGCCGGCCGACGGGCCGCCCGATGCTCGCAGCGAGGTGCGCCAAGCGCTGGCTGAGCTGGGCTACGGCGCCGACGAGGTGCGCGACGCCATCTCGTCGCTGCCCCCCGGCGACGACCCCGGAGAACTGCTCAAAGCCGCCCTCCAGCGACTGGCCACCCGGCGATGAGCCCTGACCCTTTGATGCCGGCCCTGAGAGAGCGGCGATGAGCGAGCGATTGGAATTGCTCAAGGGGACCCCGGACCCCGAAGAAGAGGCGGCAGAAGCTGGGCTTCGCCCCATCCGGCTCGACGAGTTCATCGGGCAGGGCGAGCTGAAGGAGCATCTCCAGATCATCCTGGGCGCAGCCCGGGCCCGTTCCCAGCCCGCCGACCACTTGCTGTTCGCCGGTCCGCCCGGACTGGGCAAGACCACGCTGGCCCACATCGTGGCCAAGGAGATGGAAGCCGGGCTGCATATCACCTCAGGCCCGGCGCTGGAGCGGGCCGGCGATCTGGCCGCCATACTCACCAAGCTGGAAGACGGCGATGTGCTCTTCATCGACGAGATCCACAGACTCCCCCGCATGGTCGAAGAGGTCATGTACCCGGCCATGGAGGACTTCAACATCGACATCGTGCTGGGCAAAGGACCGGCGGCGCGGTCGATTCGCCTGGAGCTGGCCCGGTTCACCCTGGTGGGTGCCACTACCCGCACCGGCCTCATCACCGGCCCGCTGCGCGACAGGTTCGGCTTGGTGTCCAGACTCGACTACTACACCGCGGCCGACCTGGAGGCCATCGTGGCTCGGGCCGCGGCCATCCTCGATATCGAGATCGACTCGGCCGGGGCCGCGGAGATCGCCTGCCGGGCCCGGGGCACCCCCCGCATCGCCAACCGGCTGCTGCGCCGGGTGCGGGACTATGCCGAAGTTCGAGCTGACGGCATCATCGACCACGCCATCGCCGCCGCGGGGTTGAAGCTGTTCGGAGTGGACAACGTAGGTCTCGACAAGATCGACCGGGCCATCTTGTCGGCCCTGTGCGAGCGATTCGGCGGCGGGCCGGTGGGGCTGTCCACCCTGGCCATCAGCGTGAGCGAGCCCGCGGAGACCGTGGAAGACGTATACGAGCCGTTCCTCATCCAACAAGGGCTGCTGATGCGCACCCCCCGAGGCCGGGTGGCCACTCCCGCCGCCTGGCAGCACCTGGGCCTTGCCCCGCCAGCCAGCGCGGCAGACCAGTCCAATCTCTTCGACTGATCTCTCTAGCCGAAGAACTGCGCCGCCATTGCGGCCCAGATTGGGACCATGAAGGCCGTCATTATCGTCAAATGGAGCCGCGTCTGCCTGGCCATCTCGGCCCGAAACTCGGCTCGCAGCTCGGCTCCCAGTTCGGCTCGCAGCTTGGCACCAAAGATTTCCAGGTCGTCCTTGGTGGCGAACCTGGTCAAGTCCTCCTTGGTGGCCATCTTGGCCTCCAGAACTTTCAGATCCTCCTTGGTGGCCATCTTGGCCTCCAGAACTTTCAGATCCTCCTTGGTGGCGAACCTGGTCAAGTCCTCCTTGGTGGCGAACTTGGTCAAGTCCTCCTTGGTGGCGAACTTGGTCAAGTCCTCCTTGGTGGCAAGCTGGTCGCGGCCATCGGGCAGAACACAATTCATCAACGTCTCCGCAGGCCCTTCGCCAATGGTGGCAACCAACTGATTCACCAACTCCGTCCGCTCAATTTCGCTAACCGCTGTCATCAGATTCCCTCTCTCCTTATGAACTCGAAAGGGAACCCTTTGACACCGAAAAGCGAAGCCAGTTCCGACTGCGTAGCGAATCGTAACAGTGCTACTTGTTGGAGGCAACCATCTTTCTGTAGAACCCCGACTAAGGACGTAGCAGCACCATCTGTCAGGGATAGCCGCTTATTTTGAATCGCAACCATCTTAGATAGCATGTCTATGCTCAAGATATATTGATTGATGACAATCATTGTTCGCTTGGGCTGGCCGAGTGACCGGCATCGATAGGCCGCAGTGTCGCTTCGATCTGCTGAGGCTGGAGATTGAGTAGGAGTTGGTTTGCAAAAGGCTGCGCATCTTGCCGCAGGGCTGCTGGTGGCCTCGCTAGCGCTGGCTGGCCTGCCCATCTCCGCTCAGGCTCAGAACCAGCTGCCTCCCGTCGCCATCGCTACGGTCCAAACAACCAGCCCGGCGGTGGTGACCCTGAATGGTTCCGGCAGCTTCGATGCCGATGGGGCCATTGCCAGCTACAAGTGGGAAGTGCTCACCGAGGCCTACCAGTGGATTGAGCTGACTCAAGCCAACCCGCAATCTCCTACCGCCACCTTTCAGGTCCCGCCGGAGCGGCTAGTGGAGCGACAGGGAGTCTGGTCGATCGAGTTCCGCTTGACCGTCACCGACAACGGCCGTCCAGCCCTTTCTGACCATGTGGCGGTTGAATTTCGCATAAACCAATCCCCCGTGGTGGACATAAGAGTGACGGCCAAGCTGTTCGACCGCGACGATGAGCCGGGCTACGACGACAACCGCAACGGCGTGGTGGACGAGAACGAAGAGCGATACAGCATCGAGGGCTTGGTTCACGCTCCCGGCGAGAACGGCGCCGCCGACAACGAATGGCACATCCGGGCGGCCACGCTCTTGGTGTTGGACGGGTCGGGCAGCTTCGATCCCGACGGCGAGCTAAGTGACGAGAGCTTCGAATGGGAGCTATGGGTCGCCCATGGGGACCAATCGGTGACAGAAACGCTGCCCATCAGCGTCGTGGGCAACAAGATCAGAGGCCAGCAGATGCTGAGCACCGACGAGGACCCCAACACCCCGGCCGACCCGCGGACCGAGACGGTGGCCCGGCTGCCGTTTGTGAGCGGGAGGGGCACGGTGCCCTTCTTGGTGTGGTACCGGCTGACGGTGACCGATGAGGATCGCGCTTCTACGAGAGAGGTCGTGAAGATCGTGGTCGAGGACTTCCACGACCATCCCGAGGTGGAGATCGCCCACCCGGAGTCCGATCCCGGTGCATCCAGTGAAGAAGACAAACGGGAAGGCATCCTGCCCGCGGGCGAAGGCCGTTTTGTGATCTCCCCGGATGTTGCTGAATTGGGAGTGACCTTGGTGGCCGCCGGCACCGCAGATGGGACGGCGCGAACCAATGCACTGGCCCACACTTGGTCGGGTGTGGGTGTCACTCCCAGTGAATTGAACCAGCCGGGAAGCCGGACCGAGGCAGTGTTCAAGGCACCGCTGGGCACCTTGGAGGGCGATTCGTTTACCGCGTCGGTTGAGGTGGTCGATCCCGAGGGGCTTCAGACCTCTACCTCGATTGAATTGGTGGTGGCTGAGACCACCGCCCCCACCGCCACCGCGCCCGACGATATCGACACTCCGGACGGCCCCAACGGGGGTTTTCCCCCGTCTGACCCCCCAACCGGGATCGTGAGTTTGCGGGGAATCGGGTTCGACGCCGATGGTGACGAGATCACCTACGAATGGGAGCAGGTGCTCAACGAATCGGGCGACCCGCTCGAAGTGGCGTATCGGGGACCGAGGGTCTCGTTGATCGGCTCTAAGACCCCCAACGCCTCGTTCAAGCTCTTCGAGGTCACCCAGGGAGACAGGGCCATTGTGTACGTGCAGCTCACCGTTACCGACGAATGGGGCGTGACGGCCACTGACATTGTGGAGATAACCATCCGCGATGGAGACGACGACCTCAAGGCCTTGGCCGGTGCCGACCAGCAGGTGCAGGGCGGAACCCTGGTGAGGCTCGTCGGCAGCTTCAGCTCCGGCTTGGTCAGCGCCACCGCTCTCGAGTCTGTTACCCACCAATGGGCCTACAAAGGCCTTGAGACCGATCCCCCGCCCCAGCTTCGTCCTCCGCTCACCAACAGGGAGATCGAACAGGGCTTCGCTCCCGGCGGATGGCTTCCCGCCGACGATGGCACCTACGACTCCACCGCGGGCGGACGCCTAAAGAACCTCGGTAGCACATTCGCCTACTTCGACGCCCCGGAGCTGCACGACTTCAACGGGGTGAAGTCGTATTCGACCTCACCGTGGGCTACAACGGCATTTCCCACACCGACACCGTGGCTGTCACCGTATTGAGCGAATCCGGTCTCAAGTACTTCTCCGGGACCATCGACGGCCTAGACCACTGCACGAACCGCAGCCTGGGCGGGCCGCCCACCCATCCCTTCGACAGCGACAATGATGGTGTGGCCGACGTCTGCTCGCTCAACGAGTCCCGGCGGGCCTCCGTCGCCCGTCAACTCGCCCTGGAACAGCTGGCCATCGTGAACCAGGACGCCTTCCACGAAACCCTCTTCGGCCTCCCCGACGACCCCGACACCGATGACGTCGACGAGTCTGTGACGGGCACGTGCGAGACGGCGCCTGTCGATATGGGGGACACCGACGAGGAACTCAGCGACGACGCCTGCGGTCTCGCCGCCCGCGATCCCGACGTGAAGAATCCCGCGCCGCCCGTACCCGAGCCGCTCAACTTCACCTACGACAGACTGTTTTACTCCGGCGCTATCAGCAGTCAGACGTTCTGCCTCGACCACAGCCTCGGCGGGCCAATCAGGTACGCCACCGACGACGACGGTGATGGCGTAGCCGACCGGTGTGCACTGCCCTGGACCCGACGAGAGGCCGTCGCCCGCTACAACGCCCTCGTCGCCGCCTTCTCCGACCACCCGCAATTCCCCGCGGCCTTGGCCGCAGCCTGCACCTCCTTGGGCACACTCGACTTCGGCGAGCCACCCGGAGTTCTCGCTGAAGACGCCTGCAACCCCGATCCCACCGACTTCGGCGACCCCCTCCCTACGCCTGCTTCCTCTAGCTAGGCGGCCTCAGTTGGCGGCGGCTTGGAGGATGTCGTCGGGGATGTCGAAGTTGGCGTAGACGTCTTGGACGTCGTCGTGATCGTCGAGGGCGTCGATGAGACGGAGGACCGACCGGGCGGCGTCGGTGCTGTCGACCCCCACTACTGAGGTGGGCAGCATGGTGGAGGCCGCCGACATGAAGGCGATGCCGGTCTCAGACAGGGCGTCGCGCATCGTTGAGAGGTCGGAAGGGTCGCAGGTGAGCCGCCAGGTGTCGCCCTCGTCGGCCAAGTCCTCGCCCCCGGCATCAAGGGCGGCCATCATCAGCTCGTCCTCGTCCACCGAGCGGTCGAGGATCACCACCCCCTTGCGCTCGAATTGCCAGGCCACCGCGCCGGGTTCGGCCAGCGATCCCCCGTTGCGGGTGAACAGCGCCCGCACTTCCGAACTGGTCCGGTTTCGGTTGTCGGTGAGCGTTTCCACGTAGAGGGCCACTCCTCCGGGGGCATACCCCTCGTAGTACACCGACTCGTAGGCCACCCCCTCGAGCTCACCGGTTCCCCGCTTGATGGCCCGCTCAATGGTGTCGAGGGGCACCGAGTTGTCCCTGGCCTTCTGATACATGGTGCGGAGCGTGGGGTTGGCGTCGGGGTCGCCCCCGCCCTCGCGGGCCGCCACCTCCACCTGGCGGATGAGCTTGGCGAACAGCTTGCCCCGGCGTTTGTCGGCCGCCCCTTTGCGGTGCTTGATGGTGGCCCACTTGGAGTGTCCCGACATTGGTGCTCCCCTATTCCTGCTCGATGAACCAGCGGTGGATTCGATCGTCTTCAGCCAACTCGGGGTGGAACGACGTCACCACCACGGAGCCTTGGAGACACAGAACCGGTACCCCGTCCAATTCGGCCAACACCTCCACCTCCGGGCCGGCCGAAGCGATCACCGGAGCGCGGATGAAGACACCGGGGAAAGGCGATTCCCATCCTTCAATGTCAATCGGCGCGTGGAATGACTCTGACTGTCGGCCATAGCCATTGCGCCGCACCGTGGCGTCGATGGCACCGAAGCAGTGCTGGCCGGGATAGCCGTCCACCACCTCGGATGCCAGAAGGATCAGCCCGGCGCAGGTCCCGAGTACGGGCAGACCGCCGGCCAGGCGTTCGACCAGCGGGTCGGCCAAGCCGTTGGCGTCCAACAGCTTGGAGATGGCGGTGGACTCGCCGCCGGGAATGACCAGACGGTCGATCTCGGCCAACTCTTCGGGAGTGCGGACTTGGACCGCGGCTACATCGAGCCGGTTCAGGACCCGCTCATGTAGCCCGAATGCGCCCTGTAGGGCCAAGACCCCGACTTTCACCCGGGGGCTCCGGGTCTCGGGGTGTTGCCTCGATCTGCTGCACGATCAACCGCTGCTACCAGCCGCGGTCGGCCAGCCGGGTTTCGAGGCCGTCGATCTCCAGGCCGGGCATGGGCTCGCCCAGGCCGCGGCTCACCTTGGCCAAGATGTGAGGGTCGCGGAAGTTGGTGGCTGCCTCCACGATGGCCTTGGCCCGAGGCGCCGGGTCGGCCGACTTGAAGATCCCCGAACCAACAAAGACGGCCTCGGCACCGAGTTGCATGACCAGTCCGGCATCAGCGGGGGTCGAGATGCCGCCGGCGCAGAACATGGGCACTGGGAGCCAGCCGGTCTCGGCCACCTCGCGGACCAGCGGCAAAGGGGCCCGGAGCTGCTTGGCCCAGTCGAAAAGCTCGGCTGAGTCGGCCTGGGTGATCTTGCGAATGTCGCCGATGATCGATCGGAGATGGCGAACGGCTTCCACGATGTTGCCGGTGCCGGCCTCGCCTTTGGATCGGATCATGCAGGCGCCCTCCGAGATGCGCCGCAGGGCCTCACCCAGGTTGGTGGCCCCGCACACAAACGGCACGGTGAACGCCCACTTGTCGATGTGGTGGGCCTCATCGGCGGGGGTCAGCACCTCGCTCTCGTCGATGTAGTCAACGTCGAGGGCCTCGAGTATCTGGGCCTCCACAAAGTGGCCGATGCGGGCCTTGGCCATGACCGGAATGGTCACCGCCTGCTGGATTCCAGTGATCATCTCGGGATCGCTCATGCGGGCTACGCCGCCGTCGCGGCGGATATCGGCTGGAACCCGCTCCAGGGCCATGACCGCCACCGCTCCGGCATCCTCGGCCACCTTGGCCTGATCAGGGGTGACCACGTCCATGATCACACCGCCCTTGAGCATTTCGGCCAGCCCCCGCTTGACCAGAGGGGTTCCCGTCTCGCGGCCCGTCATCGACTCAGCAGCCATGGTTGCAGTCTATGGCTTTCAGCACCGCAAACACGATGTCGGTTTTCGTCTGATAGCTCGGATCAGCGGTTCTTGAGCAGGTGTTCGGCAAAGTCCTGCACCATCACCAGGACATCGCCCCCCGGCAAGACGATGAAGGTCTGGCCTGGAGTGAGCCGCACCGGATTGCCGTTGCTGTCGGTCACCTTCCAGGGCTCGCTGGCTGAAGGGCGGGACCACCGGCCTCGGATCATGTGGCCAGCGGTGAACACCAGGGCAGTCCCGCCCTCCGGATCAACGGTGATGGCCTCGGGGCAGTACGAGCAGGCCGCGCTGCCGGTGTATCGGGTTTGCAGCACCACCACATTGGCCGTAGTGACCTGCTCAGGTTCGACATTGGGATTGGGGGTGCCGTCGGAGTGGCGGGCCATGTCCACATGGGGGGTTCCGTCTTGCCAGCGGGCCCACCCGCCGGCCTCGGCATCCCACACGAATTGGGCCACGGTGCCACCGAGATAGCGGACCTCTACACCGGGCACAGGCTCAGCATCTGATGGCAGCGCCTCGCCTTCCCTCAAATATTCGAAGAGCGGTGGGGGGGGCGGCAAGCTGCTGGGAGCCGCTCGCCAGATGTTGGCCGTGGTGGTGTACAAGTTCCACGGGGGAACTCGGTCGGCAATCCGCCAGTAGTCGTTGGGCAGGCCATCCCACAGCAGCTCATAGAGCATGCCCGCCGACTCTCCTTGGGATATTTCCCGCAGCACACCGGGATTTCCCCCCGAATGGCCGTATACCGGCTGGCCGAAATTGGCCAAGATGTCGGGATCGGAGCTGCGGGCCGATCGAACCGGGCCCAAGGAGACGGCGTCCTGGCTGTGGAAGATGGCGAAGAGGCGGGTGATGGTCTCGACCCTTACCTCGATGAGCACATCTGCCTGGTTGATGCCGGTCTGGGGGCGGCCCACGCTGCTGGTGCCGATCTTCACGGCCAGAGCCGGCCGGTTCATGATGGACGGATCCACCAGCGGCTCGCCGGTCAGCGGCTCGGTGGGTCCCGGCGTTGGGGTGGGTGTGGCCGGGTCGGGAGCAGGGTCGCCGGTTTCTGTTGAGTCGGGGTCGGGAGCAGGGTCGCTGCCGGGGGCTTCGCCAGTACCATCGCCGGGGCTACTGCCCTCGGATATGCCCGGGTCGCCGTTGGACGGAGCTGTGGTGCCTTCTGGCGATTCTGCGCCGCCGTCTCCAGTGGGGGCATTCGTCTCCGATGGGGCAGGCTCATCTGTTGCCACTGGCCCATTGCCGCTGGGCTCCTCTTCAGAGCCCCCGCAGGCCGCGGCCACTAGGGCAAGGGCCAATAGAGCAGCTGCAAACTTCCTGAGCCAACGGACCCCCTGATTGGGGGGCCTGCTTGAAATCAAAGCTCAGTCAGCGCGGCGATGCGGGTTTCCAGCCGGGGATGGCGGATGGCGTCGGCGATGCCCCAATCAGGCTCATCGATCCACATATGAAGCGCTGCCACTGTTGGCGATGGTACCTGAGCGCTTTGGCCAGAAAGTGTCATCAGCGCAGACAGCAGGCCGGGTGGGTAGCGAGTGAGCGACACCGCCTCGAAGTCGGCCGCCAGGCCCCGTCCCGCGGGCAGCACCCGATCCATTACCCGGCGACGCAGCCAGCCGACCGTTGAGAGCGGCCAGGCCAATAGCACCCCGGCCAACGTCTCAAAGGCGGCGTCGCCCCGGCGGATCCGGCACAGATGATGGGCTACCAGCCCTTCCAGCTCGATGCGCTCAAGCTGCTCCACTGCGCCGGATGTGACGATGATGGCCGCATGGGCGGGGGTGCGGGCCGCGGCCAGGGAGTTGATGGAGCCGGAGTGAATGACCCGCAGTTCGGGATTGGGGATGCCGTGGCTCACACACAAGCCCTCCAGCACGTTTTCAAGCACGGCCTCCGCCTCGCCGCTGGGTCTGGTGCCACCGGCCAAGCGCAGCAGCAGGCGCCACGCGATCAAGTGCAGTCCGACAGCGGCGACCACGCCGACAACCACGCCGGCGACCACGGCGACGAGCCAGGGGAGCCCGACCAAGAAGAGCACTGCCAGGATTACCGCGCCCGCAAGTGCGCCAAGGGCGCCAAGGACAACGGCTGATCGGCGCTGGCTGGAATTCACACTTCCTCCTCTTGTTGGCGGGGATTTCGCCAAGAGTGCTGGGGAGCGCGTACCCGGCGGCGGGCCGCCAGATCGGCGTAGATCTCGACGTAACGCTCGGCCAGGGTGTCCATAGAGAACTGCTGGGCTCGGTCCAGCCCTGATGCCACCAGCGAGTCTGCGGTGTCTTGGTCGAACAGCACCCGCTTCAGTGCCGCGGCCAGGGCGGCGGGATCGCCAGGGGCCGACAGCAGCGCATCGCGTCCCGGTCGGGCCACAATGGCATAGGCGTCCAGATCGGAGGCCACAATCGGCGTCCGGGCCGCCATTGCCTCCAACAGCACGACTCCAAACGACTCCCCGAACAGCGACGGGGCGCAGAAGACATCGGCTCCCCGCAGGCGAGCTTGCTTCTCAGCGTCGGAGATCCGGCCCAGCCACTCCACTCTGGAGTCATGGACGGTGCGGGCTCTCAACCCCTCGGTCTCGGGGCCGTCGCCTCCCACCCACAAACGCACCTCGTCGGGTAGATGCTGGAGCGCGTCGATGAGGATTTCGAGTCCCTTGCGGGGCTCGTGGCGGCCCACGAAGAAAATGGTGGGATAGGGCGAGGTGATGGGATCGGCCGAGGGGGCATCCAATTCCACCCCATTGAACACCACCTCGTAGTGGCCCCCGAGCTGCCCCTGGGCCAAACGGCGGGCATCCTCGGACACCGCGCAGCGATAGTCCAGGCGGTTGGCCACGGCCTGCACGATCGGCCGCAGAAACTGGTAGGCGGTGCTGTGACCGGCCCGGTGGAAGGTGCCCAAAAGCGGCGCAGATTTCATCACCGCCGCGGTGTTGGAGGGGCCGGGGGCAAGGGGTTCGTGGATGTGTACGACGTCGAATCGCTCGTCGCGCAGCACCCGGATCGTGCGGAGCTGGGCCGGAGGATCGGGAGCCAAAGGGGCGATAGAGCCGTTGGCCGCAGTGGGCAAACTGTTGCCCAAGGGGGTGACCGACTCGTCGGGCGGAGGTCCGTCGCACGGAGCCAGCACTCGGGCTTCCACCCCCATGCGGCGCAGCGATCGGGCCAGCCCCATCACCTGTCCCTGGACACCTCCGGGGATGGTCAAGGAGTAAGGACAAACCAGCCCAACCCTCATCCGGGCACTCTCTGTTCGCCTGAGCGCTCCGACTTGGCCCGTTGTTGGGGGTCGTCGTCCCCTGATCTATCTAAGCCCCTCCGCTGCTGGCGGAATCTCTGGAGGGCTGCCTCATCACTGGGCCAGTTGGGCTGCATGAGATGCCACTGCTCCGGAGCGGCGCTTATCAGCTGCTCCAGCGATCGGGCCAGATCCTGGGTAACACGGGTCACGTCGGCCCGCAGCCTTCCCTGGCGCTCGGTGGGAATCGGGGGCAGAACCACCCCCCGGTGGTTGGGCCCGTCCTGGTATACCGCGGTCGGCAGGATCGCCGCGCCGGTTCGCAGGGCGAGAGTGGCTGGTCCACCGGGCAACAGGGTGCGCTCTCCGAAGAATTCCACCTCCACGCCTCCCCGGCCGACCTGGCGATCGGCGAGCAGGCACACAACCTGCCCGGTCCGCAGCGACTTGATGAGCACGGAGACCGCGTCGGGGCCGAGCGCCACGATGTCGATGCCCATACGGCGGCGCTCTTCCACCATCCAGTCGAACAGCCGTGCCGGCTTGAGCGGCTCCACCACGGAGATCACCGGGTAGCCGGGGATGCGGGCCATCCACGTTCCCGCCCATTCCCAGCCCCCGAGGTGGGGAAGGGCCAGAATCGGCGCCGTGCCGGTGTCAATCGCCTCTTGAATGTGGTGAAATCCCTGGTGGCTGAAGCCGGCCTCAACCTCTGCGTCGTCCAAATCGCCGATCCGGGCGCCGTCGTACCAATAGCGGGCGTACGACTCGAATGACGCCCGCACGGCCTCGGCCAGCGCCTCGCCCTGCAATTGGGGACCGCACACCCGCTGTAGGCGGCGTTCGGTGATGAAGCGACGCTCGGGCAACAGCCGATAAGCCGTGCGGCTTATGGCCCGGGTGAGGGCGGCGCCCACCGGCTGGGGCAGACGGCGGGCCAGGGCGGCGCCGCTGCGATAGAGAACCACGTCGGCCGAGAGGCGGCGGGTTCGGGCCAGAGGCGCTAAAGGAGCAGGGCTCCCGGCAGGGTCGGTCATATTGAGGAAAGGGATTTGGTCTGGCGCCAGACTTTGGCAAACCGATACAGGGCAGTGGCCGCGGTGAGCACCAGCATGGCCCACAGTATGGGAATCATCACGAAGCTGAAGGCCAATCCGGCACCGAGTACGAAGAATCGTTCAGCCCGTTCCATGAGCCCGCCCTTGGCGTCGAGTCCCAGTGACTCGGCTTTGGCCCGCTGATAGGAGACCAGCGAGGTCACCGCCATGAGGGCCAGCGGCAGCATGAAGATGTGACCGGGCTCAGTGGACCCCAAATACCAGGCAAAGCCCGCGATCAGAAGTGCGTCGCAGGCCCGATCACTGACCGAGTCGAAGAAGGCCCCGCGGACCGAACTGGTGCCCGATGCCTTGGCGATGGGCCCGTCGAGGGCGTCGGCCAGACCGGTGAGGATCAAAAAGACCAGGCCGAGGATGAGTTCACCACGGCCGATGACCACCGCGGCTGTGGCGGCCATGACAATGCCGAAGGCGGTAACCGCATTGGCGCTCAGGCCTATCCGGCAAAGGACGGCGCCGATGGGATCCAGCCCACGATTGACCGCCGAGCGCCAATTGCCGTCGAACATGTGGATTTAACTCTACTGCTCAGTCGTTTCCCAGGTCAGCCCAGTCTTCGGGATTGGGCTGCACAAGCTGGTCGATCACCTCGCCGGTGATGCCGTCCACAAAGACCAATCCCCGCTGGTCAGGCTGGGGCTCGTTGGAATAGAGCAGGATTCGCCAAGTGGGGCGGCTCAGCCAGCCTCGCCACCCCATTTGGGCCGATGCATGGCCCACGGGAAACCCCACTGCGCCGATGGCGATGACCAGTGCATCCGACTCGTCAATCTTCAGCTCCTTGCCGCAGACGAAGCCGTACAGGGCGAAAGCTGCCAAGGCGATAGCGGCGCCCAGGAATCCCCCATTGACCAACGGGCTGTCGGCGGCCACCGCCCACACCAACGTGCAGACCAATGCAGCCGACAGGTAGATGATGGCCGGAATTCGACGCCGGCTGTTGTTGGGGAACAGGTAGGGGCCGACGTACTCGCTGACATTTAGCTCTTGGGGAAGCTCATCGGTTATCTCCGCGTCGGACACGGTTGGCAAATTAGGTGGTGCAGGGCATCGGGGCAACATAGGATGACAGGTGGAGCTAGAGGGGATCGAACCCTCCCGGTACGGTGTCAAGTCGCGGCCGGCCCGACCACGGGTAGCCCCATCCTGATGGATGGAGCTAGAGGGGATCGAACCCTCCCGGCGGGGTGTCAAGTCCGGGCCGGCCCGACCACGGGTAGCCCCATCCTGGAGGAAGCGCTGCTTCCTCTTTGGGCCGCACCGGGCCTGCATAGCGGGTCCGGTGCGGCCCAGTTCAGCATATACGGAAATACACTGAAACTGAATGGCAACGAAATTGCATGAACATCTAGGGTTGTCCCGGTATGGCTGACATCAGCGTCCTTCTGCCGGACGGCAGCAAGCGCACCATTCCCTCCGGTGCCACCGCGGGCGACTTGGCTGCTGACATCGGCCCCGGGTTGGCCAAGGCCGCGCTCATCGCCACCGTCGACGACGTCGAGGTGGACTTGAACGTACCTTTGGCCGACGGCCAGCAGGTTTCAATCATCACCGCCGACAGCGACGCCGGCCTGGAGACGCTGCGCCACTCCACCGCCCATGTGCTGGCCCAGGCAGTGCTGGAGCTTTACCCCGGCTCTACCTACGCGGTGGGCCCACCCATTGAAGACGGCTTCTACTACGACTTCGACCTGCCCGACGGCGCCACCATCAGCGATGACGACCTCGAGGCCATCGAAGCCCGGATGCGGGAGATCATCGAAGCCGACCAGCCCTTCGAGCGCCACGAAGTGCCGGCCGCCGAGGGGCTAGAGCTCTTTGCCGACCACCCCTACAAGCGGGAGATCATCGAAACGGTGGCCATGGCCCCCGGCGCCGACG
Organism: Candidatus Poriferisocius sp.; assembly: GCA_965208545.1. Classification (GTDB taxonomy): domain Bacteria; phylum Actinomycetota; class Acidimicrobiia; order Acidimicrobiales; family Bin134; genus Poriferisocius. Next base: position 2,567,430 of record OZ242341.1, read on the forward strand.
AGGCCGGACAGCCGGCTGAAGAGCTGGCCGATGAGGTGGCCGGCGATGGTCAGATCAGCTACTACCGCAACTCGGATTCCTTCATCGACTTGTGCCGCGGCCCCCACGTTCCCTCTACCGGCCGCCTGGGCCATTTCAAGCTGATGAGCGTGGCTGGGGCCTATTGGCGCCGTGATGCCGGCCGCCCATCGTTGCAGCGCATTTACGGCACGGCCTGGGCGTCGCGCAAGGATCTGGCTGCCCACCTGCACCGCCTGGCCGAGGCAGAGAAGCGGGATCACCGCCGCTTGGCCCGAGAGCTCGACCTGTTGTCGTGGCCCACAGAGCTGGGACCGGGGCTGGCGGTGTGGCACCCCAAAGGGGCGGCGGTGCGCCGCATCATCGAGGACTACAGCCGGGGCCGCCACGACGAAGGGGGCTATCAGTCGGTAGTCACCCCCCATATAGCCCGCTCTGAGCTGTGGGAGACCAGCGGCCATCTGGACTTCTACCGGGAGTCCATGTACCCGGCCATGGAGTTGGACGGCACCTCCTACCACCTCAAGCCGATGAACTGTCCCTTCCACGTGCTGATCTACAAGAGCAGCCAGCGCTCTTATCGCGATCTGCCCATTCGCCTGTTCGAGCTGGGCACGGTGTACCGCTACGAGCTGTCGGGGGCGGTTCACGGCTTGATGCGCATCCGGGGATTCACCCAGGACGACAGCCACATCTTCGCCACCCGCGAGCAGGCCCCCGCCGAGATCGCCTCATTGGTGGCGTTCGTGCTGTCGGTGCTGCGGGCGTTTGGCTTCGACGAATTCGAGGCTCGACTGGCCACCCGGCCGCAGGAGAAGTCGATCGGCGAAGACGCCGAGTGGGATCTGGCCACCGAGGCCCTACGGGAAGCGCTGGAAGCCTCCGGGCTGGAGTATGAGCTAGACGAGGGCGGGGGCGCCTTCTACGGGCCAAAGATCGACATCGACGTGCGCGACGCCATCGGGCGGAGCTGGCAGCTGTCCACCCTCCAGGTGGACTTCCAGCTTCCCGAGCGGTTCGGCCTCGAATATGTGGGCTCCGATGGCAACCGCCACCGCCCGGTGATGATCCACCGCGCCCTTATGGGAGCGATCGAGCGCTTCTTCGGGGTGCTCATAGAACATTGCAGCGGTGCGTTTCCGGCCTGGCTGGCCCCGGTCCAAGCCGCCATCTTGCCGGTGGCCGCTACCCATGGCGACTACGCCGCCGAGGTGGAGGCCCGGCTCAGCCAACACGGCTTCCGGGTCGAAGTGGTGGAAGCACAGGAGCCTCTGGGCCGGCGCATCCGGGCAGCCAAACTCCAGAAAATGCCCTATGTGCTGGTGGTGGGCGACGACGACGTGGCCCACGGCACGGTGGGGGTCAATGCCCGGGGCAGCGACGGCGACGAGCGGGGTGTGAAGCTGGAAGACTTCGCGGCCCGACTGGCCAACGAAGTGGAAACCCACCGCTGATGGACGCACTAGGACGGACCGGCGGTCTCCTATGACAGGAGGGCGCTGATGCTCGAGCGATTGTGGGCCCCATGGCGCAGCCGCTATGTGGCTGGACTTGGCGACACTGACTCAGAGTCGGGAGAGGGCACGCTGTTTGAGCGCATCTTGGCTGCTTCCGAACCCGACGAAGAGACCGGAATCTTGTGGCGAGGCGATACTTGCTTTGCGGTGCTCAACGCCTACCCCTACGGAAGCGGCCACCTGATGGTGGCCCCCAATAGGGCCGTAGCTGACCTGGCCGATCTCACCGATGCCGAGAGCGAGGAGCTGTGGTCGGCAGTGCGAGCGGCAGTGGCCGCCATCCGCCGGGCCTACAGCCCCGAAGGAGTGAACGTGGGTCTCAACTTGGGAGCCGCCGCCGGTGCTGGCATTCCCGACCACCTCCACGTCCACTGCATGCCCCGCTGGCAAGGCGACACCAACTTCATGACCACCGTGGCCGAGGCCCGAGTGTTGCCCGAGCCCCTCTCAGAGTCATGGTCCAAGCTGAGGAATGCCTGGGGGGCTTAGTCCTGATACACGTCAATGCCCTGCACCACCTAATTTGCCACGAGAGCAGCAGCCGACTCCGTTCAAAGTGGATTGCGCCACCGCAGGCCGGGGAAGCGGGCAAAATCGGGATCATTGGAATGGACTTCGGCTTGGTTTTCAATCGCTACTGCGGCGATATGAGCATCGGTAACGAGATTCCCGCCCACGCCAGCGGAAGCGAGCGCTTGGCGAAACAACTCCAAATGCTGCCCACCGGGGTTAAGGGGCACGACATTGGGCGAGCGAAACCACTCTGCCACGAGATCTAGAGCACCTTCCGGAGTCGCTGGTTGGGTCAAGACGCTGGGATGGGTGAGCAGTCGGACGAAGCCTGCGGTCACGATCCAAGGCAGACCAATCCGCTCCGCGCCGTTGACTGATTCCTCCCACCACTGGCGAGCCGGCTCGTGGAGTGGACTTCCGTCGCTGTGGGCGTAGACGAGCAGATTCAGATCGGGAACGATCACTTGAGTTCTTCGGATACGAACCCATCGGCTTGGAGTTCGTCGTTGAGCTGGTTGAGCCGGAGCGGGTCGACGCCAGTCCTGAACCCACTGCGATGCGGATTTACCCGATAGGGAGGCCGCGATTCAGCAGCCACCGGAGAGAGGCCGCGTCGCAGAGTTTCGTTGACAACCTGTTTGAACGACTGGTCTAGCCGACGGGCCCGTTCCTTCAGGGCGTCGATCACATCGTCGTCGAGAGTCAGTGTCGTCCTCATGGGTACATCTTGATGCCTAAAATATCTGATGTCAAGATGCTTTAAGAGAGGCGCAGGACAAAAACCCCAACGTTGCCATGGGTTATGTCGCTAGAGCTGAACGCCCAGCAGGGCAGCTGCGGGGGCGATCCCGCCGGTTGATGCGGCATCGTCGATAACCGCTACCGCCGAGGGCGTGTCAAGGTCATTGTCGAGGCAGGACCGCACCTCATCGAGGACGGCCGGGGCTGTGTCAAGGCTGCCGCTGGCTGCCGATTGCCAGCCCTCGAGGCGCTCGGCGGCGGCGGGCATGATCGAATCGTCCCACTCCCAGGAATCCCGGTAGTGGTGGGCCACGATGGCCAGGCGCACCGCCCGGGGGTCGTACTCCTTGAGCAGATCGGAGACGAATACCAGGTTGCCTAGCGACTTGGACATCTTCTCGCCGTCCATCCTCACCATGGCCTGGTGCATCCAATGGCGCACGAACTGCTTGCCGGTGACCACCTCAGACTGGGCGGTCTCGCATTCGTGATGGGGATAGACAAGGTCGGATCCACCGCCGTGCAAATCGACGGTCTCGCCCAGCTCCCGCATGGCCAGCGCCGAGCACTCGATGTGCCATCCAGGACGCCCCGGACCCCACTTGGAGTCCCAGGCGGGCTCATCGGGGGCGGACTTCTGCCACAGCACGAAATCCAACGGATCGCGTTTGTTGGGGTCGTCGGGGTTGCCGCCATGCTCGGCGGCCAGGGCCAGCATGGCGGTTCGGTCCAGGTGGCTGACCTGGCCGAAGCGGTCGAACGAGGAGATCTCGAAGTACACCGACCCGCCGGACTGGTAGGCGTGGCCCTGGTCGAGCACGAGACCAATCATCTTGCGAATGTCGGCGATGGCCGAGGTGGCCCGGGGCTCCGACCAACAGGGCAGCATTTCCAGTGCCTCCATGTCGGAATCGAATCGAGCGGTCTCAGCCGCGGCCAGATCCAGATAGTGGACGCCAATCTCTCGGGCCTTGCGAAGGATGTCATCGTCCACATCGGTGATATTGCGCACGCAGCGGGTTTCGTGGCCCCGGTCGCGCAGCCGCCGCTGGAGCACGTCGTAGGCCACATAGGTGGCGGCATGGCCTAGGTGGGTGGCGTCGTAGGGGGTGATGCCACAGGTGTACATGGCCACCACCGGCCCCGGCTCAAACGGCACGACGTCTTGCCGGGCGGTGTCGTAGAGCTGCATCAGACCAGAGGGGGATGCGGCCGGAGAAGCGGAGGCAGCCATAGCCGGCAGGCTCAGCCCCCTTCGAGGCCCAAGCCGGTGAAGCGGACCGCCACCCTGGTTTTGTAGCGGACGTTGAGTTGTAGCAGCACTGCGGTGAAGGCCTCTACCGGGCTCGCGTACGACAGCGCGCCGGCGTCAAGGGAGCGGACGCCGGGGAGCTTGTCCATGATCTCCATGGTGGTAGCGGTGGCCTCTGGGTGATCCGAGCACACCAGAACGTCGCAGTCCACCGGCTGGCTCAGATTGCCGAGGTCATGGGCCGGCACATGGTGGAGGGCGCCCGAAACCAAGGCCTGGGGCACCGCGGCCTGCACCGCGGCCGCAATTGAGCCCCTGGACGGCACCAAAGGCTGGAACTCCCGGCCCATCTTGGCCAGGGCGTTGGCCATGCTGATGACCACCTTGCCGACCAATTCGTCGGCCACCGAGGCCGCGGTGGACGCGGCGGCGTCCCACGGGGTGGCCACCACCACCACGTCGCAGGCCGCAGCGCCGGGATTTGCCGCACCAGACAGAGGGAGGTCGTGGTCGGGCCATTCGGCCAGCAGACCTTGGCAGATCTCGGCGGCCCGCTCGGCGGAACGCGACCCCACCACGGTGTCGAATCCCACCGATGCCAACCGTACGGCCAGGGCGCGGCCTGCCGGTCCAGTGCCTCCCAGTATCCCGATCCGCATCGACCTAACGGTATAGGAGGTGCACCTCCGATCCCACATAGGACAATGACAGCCAGCACAGGGCGAGTAGCCTCCAACGATCATGGGACTCCTCGATGGCAAACGGATTCTGGTCACCGGCGTGCTGACCGATGCCTCGATCGCATTCGGAATCGCTTCGCTGGCCGCAGCAGAAGGTGCCGATCTGGTTCTTACCGGCGCGGGAAGGGGCCTCAGCCTCACCGAGCGAACCGCTCGCAAGCTGCCGGGCTCCCCGCCGGTGCTGGCCTTCGACGTGACTGATCCCGACCATCCGGGTGCGCTGCAAGACGAGCTGGCCGACCGGTGGGGGTCGGTGGACGGTGCCGTACACGCCATCGGGTTCGCCCCCGAGGTGTGCCTGGGCGACGACTTCATGGCTGCTGGCTGGGATGACGTGAAGGTGGCCTTGGAGATCTCGGCCTACTCGCTCAAGACACTGGCCGAGGTGGTGGTGCCGCTAATGGACAACGGCGGCTCGATTGTGGGGCTCGACTTCGATGCCACTGTGGCCTGGCCCTTCTACAACTGGATGGGGGTGGCCAAGGCGGCCTTCGAGTCCACCGCTCGCTATCTGGCCCGCTCGCTCGGCGACCAGGGAATCCGGGTGAACTTGGTGGCAGCAGGCCCGGTGCGCACCATGGCGGCCCGCTCCATTCCCGGCTTCGAGGTGTTCGAGGACTCCTGGGCCGCCCGGGCCCCGCTGGGCTGGGACGTCAAGGACAGCTCAGCGGTGGCTAAGGCCGCGGTGGCGCTGCTATCTGATTTGTTCCCGATGACCACTGGCGAGATGGTCCATGTGGACGGCGGCTACCACGCCATGGGGGCCTGAGCCCCGATTGGCCTAGCCGTCAGCCAGGGGAATAACGAAGTCGTCGGCGAAGCGGTTGATGGCATCCCTATAGGCCGATGCGTTCTCCAAGAGTCCCTCCCGGTTGTCGGTGCTGACATCCTCGAGTTCTGCCCAGGGAAGGGCGTACAACCCGGTGATGCCCAACTCCTCTTCTGCTCGGCGGTAGAGATCCAATGAAGGTGGCTCGTAGAAGCCGGAGATGATCTCGAAGTGGTCGTCGGCCCGACCTTCTTCGGCCAAGAGTGTCCGCAGACGGGCCACGATGCCGGCCAGGGTGTCCCAGTCGTAGGCATTGCCGACCCAACCGTTGGCGTGGCGGGCCGCTCGACGCAGCGCCGGTCCAGAGTGTCCCCCGGTGAATATAGGTATGGGCTGGTCGGGGGCCGGACCCATCATCATGGCTGGGATGTCGTAGTACTCGCCGTGGAACTCCACCCAACCCGGCTTCCACAGCTCCCGCAGGGCCTCGATCATCTCGTTGGTGCGGGGGCCGCGGTTGTCGAAGTTTTGGCCCATCTGCTCGAACTCCTCGCGCATCCAGCCCGCGGCCATGCCCAGCGCCACCCGATTGCCGGAGATCACCGCGGCAGTCGAGACTTGCTTGGCCACGGCCAGAATGGGGCGGTTGGGGGCGATGTAGATGTTGTTGGAGAAGTGCAGTCGTTCGGTGGCCCCGATCATGGCTCCGATGGTCACCCAGGTGTCAGGCCAAGACGTCTCCGGATCCCAAATGGGCCTGCCGTCCTCGTAAGGCGAGTAGGGGTAGGCGCTATTGAGGTCTCGGGGATAGAAGATGTGATCGGAGAGCACCATCCCGTGGTACCCGGCTTCATCCACCATTTGGGCAATGGGCACCAGCTCGGTGCTCTTCATGAACGCGGTCACGCACCAGAATTTCATGCCGACATTATGGCCCGGCTCAACCCCCCGAGCTCATGGGGTCGGTCTCGTCGAACAAATCCCCCACTAATACCTCCAGCACATCCTCCAGGGTGACCAGGCCGACAGTGCGGCGACCACCCTGGCGGACGACGGCCAAATGGCGACGGCTGCCCTGCATCAGCACTAGCGCGCCCTCCAGCGAGGTCTCCTCTTCGATGGTCGGCACAATCCGGATTAGCTCTTCGCCTAGAGGCTGTTCTGCCCGGGCCCGGGTGGTATCGAAGAGGTCCTTGGCGTGAACGAAGCCGACCACGTGATCAGGCGAGCCGCTCTGGACCAGCACCCGGGAGTGGCCGCTGGCGGTCATCACTTCGACCACCTCGGCCACCGTGGCCTCTCGCTCCACTGCCACGATTTGGTCGCGGGGCACCATGACAGATCGAACCGGACGGCCGGCCAGCTCCAGCGCGCTGGACAACAGCGACCGGTCGAACTCATCCAAGAACCCCTCGGCCGCCGAGTGCTCCACCACGGCTGCGAACTCCTGGGCGGTATGGGTAGTGGACAACTCGTCGATGGGCTCGACTCCGCAAAGGCGGACAAGTCCCGCACTTAGCCGGTTCAACAACCCGATGAGCGGGCCGAAGACAATGGCATAGAGGCGGTTGACGGGGGCCAGCCACATCGCGGTGCGCTCCGCCCCGGCCAAAGCCACGTTCTTGGGGACCATCTCCCCCAGAACCATGTGCAGGTACACCACCAGAGCCAGCGACACCGCAAACGAGATGGTATGCAGCACCCCGGAGGGCAGATGGACGAACGACTCCACCGCCCGCTCGATGAGACGGGCCACCGCCGGCTCGGCCACGAACCCCAAGCCCAGCGACGCCATGGTGATGCCGAGCTGGGCACCGGCCAGCTGTCGGTTGATGTCGCCCATGGCGGCCAGCGCCATGCGGGCCCGGCGGTTGCCGGCTTCGGCCAGCGGCTCCAGGCGGGATCTACGGGCCGCGATAAGGGCGAACTCCACCGCAACGAATCCAGCATTGGCCACCAGCAGTACCAACGCGACGGCGATGTACAGCGCGGTCATCGGTCGGCCCGATCTGGCAAGGCTGGATGTCCGGTTGTCACCTGGCGCAACCGGACGGCGTCAATCCGGTGACGGTCGACCGACTCGATCTGAAACTCCCAGCCCTGGAATCGGAACACCTCGCCAGAGGCGGGGATTCGCTGAAGATGATCAAAGATGAAGCCGGCCAAGGTCTCGTAGTCGCCATCCGGCACTCTGAGCCCAGTCATGTCCTCTAGCTCGTCGGGGTGGATCCCCGCCTGTACCACCAGCTCTCCGGCGTCTCGGGCCACCGCAGGGGGCTCGGTGTCGTCGTGCTCGTCGGCGATCTCCCCCACGATCTCCTCCACGAGATCCTCCTGAGTGACGATGCCCGCGGTGCCACCGTGCTCGTCCATGACCACAGCTAAGGGGCTGCGCTGGGATCTCATGTCCAGCAGCAAAGAGCGCAAGTCCCGGGTCTCAGGCACGATGAGCGGTGACCGCATGATGTCGGAGACCGGGGTATCGGCCCATCTCTCAAAGGGCACTTCGTACACGTTCTTGACCAGGGCCACGCCCAAGACGTCGTCAATGTCGGTGCCGATGACCGGAAAGCGGGAATACCCGGTCTGGTTTGAGAGCGCCACCAGATTGGCTACCGACTGTTGGCGCTCAATGGCGCTGACCGACACCCGGGGAACCAGCACATCGGCGGCGTCCCGTTCGGCAAAACGGATAGCCCGGGTCAACAGGCGGACTCTCGCCGGCCGCATCGATCCCTCTCGTCCCGATGATCGGACCAGCCAGGCCAATTCGTCGCGGGAACGGGCCTCGCTGAGTTCTTCGGCGGGCTCAATGCCCAATCGGGTCACGATCCAATTGGCCGAGCCGTCCAAGAAGCGGATGAACGGCCCAGCCACGGTGGCGAAGCCCTTCATGGGCGCGGCCAAGCGCAAAGAGGTGGGCAGCGGCCGAGAGATGGCCAAGGTCTTGGGAACCAGCTCCCCCAACACCATCTGAACCACCACGGCGATGATCAGGGCCGCAGCGATGGACAGGCCTTCGGCGGCGCCGCCGGCAATGCGGTCGGCGGCAGGCTCCAACGCCGCCGCGATCGAGGGTCGGGCAATGAAGCCCAGCGCCAAGGAGGTGACGGTGATCCCGAATTGCGCTCCAGACAGCTGAAACGACAGGGTTTTGAGCAGCGACAGCGCGGTACGGGCTGCTCTTCTGCCTTCGGCGGCCAACCGCTCGATGCGAATTCGATCCACCGCCACCAGGGCGAATTCGACCGCCACAAACAGCGCGTTGGCCGCGATCAACAGCGCGGCCGCCACCAATCCCAATACCGTGGTCCAGTCCATTAGCGGGCGTTTTTCCAGGTCACAGCTTGCCAGTGGCCATGTTCTTTAGAGAGACTAAACATGTGAGTCTCAAACAATCGCCTTCCACTGTAGCGCTGGAGGCGGCTCGAGCGGCGACGCGTCTGGCCCGCCAAGTGGCGGTGGCGCTGGGGGACTTGGAATTGTCACCCTCCCAGTATCGCCTGCTGCTGTTCCTTTCGGAAGGAAACGCGGCCGCATCGGCTGTGGCCGGGCGATTGGCGGTGAGCCGGCCCAGCGTGACCGCGCTGGCCGACGGGTTGGAGAAGCGGGGTTTGCTGCAACGGAAGTCCGACCCGGCCGACCGCCGCAAAGTTGCCCATGAGCTGACTGAGGCAGGGCGAGAGGCGCTGGCCGCAGCCGACGCCGCGGTGGCCGAGCGAATCTCTGGGATCGCCGCCCACCTTGAAGAGCAACAGACCGATGAGGCCGTCGATGGGCTAGCCCTTTGGAATGAGGCGCTCAACCGGCATCGCACCGCGTTGGATACTCAGCAGTGACCGCGGTCGACGTCGGCCCAGTCGGCACTCCTGATTTCGAGCCGGTCTCGGTAGCGGCCCATTACGACCCGCCCCCAGCCGGCATCGACCCCGACCAGACCAAGGGCTGGATGAAACGGCTCTGGCCGATGGTCCGGGCCTACCGCCGGACAATGCTGATCGGCGTGGTCACGGGCGTAGTTGCTCTGGCCATCCAGGCAGCAGTTCCGGCATTGGGCCGCTCGGCAGTGGACGCGGCCATCGAAGGCAATCGTGGGGCCCTGTGGCTGGTTTTCGGACTCACCGCCGCATTCGGAATCGGGCGGCTGGTTTTCGGCGGGATCTACCGCTACCAGCTGTTCAAGCTGGGCTGGAACGTGGAGACCGACCTTCGGGCCATCATGTACGAACACCTGACCCGGCTGTCGTTCTCGTACTACGACCGCACCCAGTCGGGGGAGGTCATCTCCCGAGCCAATAGCGACATCCGCTCGCTGCAACTGCTGCTCGCATTCGGACCGCTTGTCAGCATGAACGTGCTGATGTTCGTGATGGCCCTGGGGTTCATGGTGTACGTCCACCCCTGGCTGGCACTGGTGGCGCTGGCGCCGCTTCCCGGCGTGTACTGGTTCGGCCTGAAATTCCGCAATCAGGTGTTCCCGCTGTCGTGGGTCACCCAGGCCCGAATGGCCGATTTGGCCACCATCGTGGACGAGAACGTGAATGGCACCCGAGTGGTGAAGTCGTTCGCCGCCGAAGAGCGCCAGATCGCCCTGCTGGGACGGTCGGCCCAGCGCATCTATTGGACCAACGTGGAAATCGCCAACAGCCGGTCCCGCTGGAATCCCCTCATCGAATCGCTGCCCCGACTGGGCACCGCCATGGTGGTGCTCTATGGCGGCTGGCTGGCCATCGAAGGAGTGGTGTCGATCGGAACACTGCTGGCCTTCAGCGCGTATGTGATCATGCTCCAGGTTCCCTTCCGCATGGCCGGTTTCATGCTCATGCAGGGCCAACGGGCCAGCGCGGCGGCCCAGAGGATCTATGAGATCCTCGACGAGCCGCCCCAAATCGTCGACTCCCCGACTGCGGTGGACATCGTCGACCCCCGAGGTGAGGTGGACTTCGAAGGGGTCAACTTCGGCTACAACCCCGACACCCCGGTGCTCGACGACTTCACCCTGCACATCGAACCCGGCGAGCGGGTGGCCATCGTGGGCAGCACCGGAACCGGCAAGTCGACCGTGGCCCGGCTCTTGGACCGGTTCTACGACGTGGACGGCGGCTCGGTTCGCATCGACGGCCTAGACGTGAGGGACGTGACGCTGCGAAGCCTGCGCCACACGGTTGGGCTTGTGCTAGACGAGCCGTTCCTGTTCTCAGCCTCGGTCCACGACAACATCGCCTACGCCCGACCCGACGCCCCCCGCTCCGACGTTGTGGAGGCTGCGACAGCCGCTCAGGCCCACGGTTTCATCAGCGAATTGGAACATGGCTACGACTCGGTGGTCGGCGAGAGGGGCTACACCCTGTCGGGTGGCCAGCGCCAGCGCATCGCCATCGCCCGAACGCTACTGGCCAACCCCAAGGTGCTGGTGCTGGACGACGCCACCAGCGCTATCGACGTGACCGTGGAAGAGGCCATCCACAAGGCCCTACAAGAGCTAATGGCCAACCGCACCACCATCATCATCGCCCACCGCCTGTCCACCATCAGCCTGGCCGAGCGGGTGGTGGTGCTGAACCAGGGCCGGGTGGCCAACACGGGCACCCACGCCGAGCTGCTGGCCACCGATCCCCACTATGTGGAGATCCTGGCCCGCCATAGCGACGACGAGCTGGACGGCGTCTCGGGCAACGGCAAGGGCGACCGCACCACAGCCCGCCGATTCGACAACGAGATGCCCGGATTCCCCAAGAGCGGCGATGAACCTTGGACCTTCGGGGGCGGCGGCTAATGGGCTGGGGAGGGTACTTCGGCGGGCCCCAGGCCCAGAGCGCGGCCCGCGACGCCGGGCTCCCCCACGCCGGCGTGCCCGGCAATCTTCGGGTCCAGGTCGAGGAGGTGCTGAGGAAGGAACCCGAGTATCCCCCCGTCGATGTCGACTTCAGCCACCGCCAACCGGCCGACCCACCGCTAACCCTGCGCACGCTGCTTTGGCCGTTCCGGCGCCAGCTGGCCGTGGCGCTGCTTTTGGTGGTGATCGAGTCGGCCATGATGCAGACCGGCCCGCTGCTGGCCCAGATCGGCATCGACCACGGCGTCAGCTCGGGCAACGTCCAGGTGCTTTTGGTGGTGGCCGCCGTGTTCTTGAGCACGGTGGTGGCCCACGCATTCAGCTCGTCTTTGCGCATTCGCTACACCGGCAAGCTGGGCGAGCGGCTTATGTACGCCCTGCGCATGCGGGTGTTCTCCCACTACCAGCGGCTCTCGCTGGACTTTTTCACCAGGGAGAAGGCGGGCGTGCTGATGACCCGCATGACTAGCGACATCGAAGCCCTGACCGTGCTGTTCCAAGAGGGCCTGGTGAACTTCGCAGTGCAATCCCTGGTGCTCTTGGTGATCACCGGCGTGCTGTTCTATCTGAACCCGCTGCTGGCGGTGCTGACCCTGGTAATCGTGGTGCCGGGCACGTTCCTGCTCAGCATCTGGTTCAGGAGAGTGTCCAACCTGTACTACGGGCTGGTTCGAGACCGCATTGCCGATGTGCTGGCCGATTTGCAGGAGAGCCTGGCCGGCATCCGGGTGATCACCGCCCACAACCGCCGACGCCACAACGTCGTTCACCACAACAACGTGGTGGGGCGACACAAGGATGCCAATTTGGCCGGTGTGCGGGCCGCGTCCATCTACGCCCCCACCACTGAGGCCATTGTGATCATCGGTCAGGCCCTTTTGGTGGTGATCGGCGGAACCATGGTGATCAACGGGAGTCTGACCCCCGGTGAGCTCACCGCCTTCGTGCTGTATCTGACCTTCTTCTTTGCTCCCATCCAGCAGCTCGTGCAGCTCTACAACGGCTACCAGCAGGGGCAGGCATCAGCCAAGAAACTGCGCGAGGTGCTGATGAACGAGCCCTCGGTGGTGGAGGCCCCCGATGCCGTGGAACTGCCCCTCATCGAGGGAGAGATCACTCTCGACCGGGTGAGCTTCGGCTATGAGGACAACACTCCAGTGCTGCACGACGTGAGCTTGCGGCTGGCACCGGGCGAGAGCCTGGCGGTGGTGGGCCCCACCGGAGCGGGCAAGTCCACGGTGGCCAAGCTCATCGCCCGGTTCTACGACCCCCAGCAGGGAAGGGTCTGCATCGACGGCCACGACCTGCGCACGGTGAAACTGGCTTCGCTGCGTCGGCAATTGGGCGTGGTGCCCCAGGAGCCGTTCTTGTTCTACGGCTCGATCCGCGACAACGTGGCCTTCGCCCGGCCTGAGGCATCGATGGCCGAGGTGCTGGAGGCCTGTCGGGCAGTTGGGTTGACCGAGCTCTTGGAGCGGCTGCCCGATGACGTTAACTCCCAAGTCCACGAGCGGGGCGCTTCCCTGTCGGCAGGTGAGCGACAGCTGTTGGCGCTGGCCCGGGCGTTTCTGGCCCGACCTCGAGTGCTGGTGCTGGATGAGGCCACCTCCAATCTGGACTTGCGATCGGAGTCGAAGATCGAAGCCGCGTTAGACGTATTGCTGGAGGGGCGGACCGCCATCATCATCGCCCACCGGCTGGCCACCGCCATGCGGGCCGACCGGATTGCGGTGGTGGAAGAAGGCAGAATCACCGAGATCGGCACTCACGATGAGCTGGTGGCCCAAGGCGGTCACTATGCCGAGATGTACGCCACCTGGATGGCCCACGCCAACTGAGTGATGGGCACCCAGGGGCCAACTTCCGCGCTGCGGCTGGTCGGGGTTAACTTCACCCGCGACAAGCGCCCAATTCTCTCCGATGTGGACTGGGAGGTGGCGTGTGACCAGCGGTGGGTGGTGCTGGGGGCCAACGGCAGCGGCAAGACCTCGCTGTTGAGAATCGCCGCGCTGTACGAACACCCCACCACCGGGACGGTTGAGGTTCTGGGCCACCTGCTGGGCCAGGTGGACGTGCGCCGATTGCGGCACCGGGTGGGATTCGTGTCGCCCGCATTGGCCCAGATGCTGCGGCCCCATTTGAAGGCCGTCGACGTGGTCATGACCGCCCGTCACGGCGCCCTGGAGCCGTGGTGGCACGAATACACCGACGCCGATCGCCAGCGGGCAGTGGAGTTGCTGGAGCAGGTGGGAGCAGAAGGGTTAGGCGACCGCACCATCGCCACCTTGTCGTCGGGCGAGCGCCAGCGGGTACAGATCGCCCGTAGCCTCATGACCGACCCCGGCTTGGTGCTGCTGGACGAGCCCGCCTCCACCCTGGATTTGGGTGGCCGGGAGATGCTGGTGACCGACCTCACCCGCCTGGCCGCAGACCCCTCCGCCCCTCCCCTGGTGATGGTCACCCACCGCACCGAAGAGATCCCCGCCGGGTTCACCCACGGGATGCTGCTGCGACAGGGTCGAGTGCTAGCCCAAGGCCCCCTGGAGGATGTACTGACGTCCGAATCCTTGTCAGCGTGCTTCGGCCTGCCTCTAGAACTGGAACACCACAACGGTCGCTGGCACTCCCAAGCCCGTTGAGGCAGATCTCCGCGAAACTGTCACTGCTGGGATGTAACTTCGAGAGATGGAATCTGCCCGGCGACGGCAGGGGACGTCTACTTCCAAATTCGGGGTTAGTCGGCGCGAGGGCCATGATTCCTCCGCGTTCTACGAGCGGTTTCCGGTGCCGGAAATTAGCGAGGATGAGGAAGTTTCTCCTCCTTCCTGCGTCGACCAGCTGTGGGTGGGAGACGCCCGCAAGATGGACATATCCGGGGAGATCGCCGACAACTCGGTTGCGCTCGTGGTGACTTCTCCTCCCTACTTTGTGGGCAAGGAATACGAAGAGGCCGTTGGCCAAGGCCATATTCCAGCGGACTACATGGATTTCCTCGCCATGCTGGAAGAAGTATTTGCCGAATGCGTGCGCAAGCTGGAACCGGGCGGGCGCATCGCAGTGAACGTCGCCAACCTGGGCCGTCGCCCGTACCGCTCCTTGTCGGCCGATGTGACCTCCATACTCCAAGACCGTCTTGGGCTGCTGATGCGGGGCGAGGTGATCTGGCACAAAGCCAGGGGCGCGGGGGGCAACTGCGCCTGGGGAAGCTTCCAGCAGCCGAGCAACCCGGTGCTGCGAGATCTGACAGAACGAGTTGTGATCGCCTCCAAAGGGCGCTTTGATCGGGCACTTCCCGCAGCAGAACGGGCCGCTCTTGGTTTGCCATCGGAGGGCACCATGTCGGTGGATGAATTCATGGAGGCCACCACCGATGTGTGGGAGATTCCCGCGGAATCGGCCTCTCGAGTGGGGCATCCCGCCCCGTACCCAGTGGAGTTGCCCGAGCGGCTGATCAATCTCTACACCTACCCATTCGATCTGGTGCTGGACCCGTTCATGGGTGCCGGATCGACCGCAGTGGCCGCCCTTCGCACCGGAAGGCACTTCGTCGGATTCGACACCGACCCCGAATATCTCGCCGTTGCTGAGCAGCGCATTGCCGACGAACGGAAACAGCTCAACGCGGCTGGGGGCGATGGCACTTCGGCGGCTACGAGGCCAGAGGTGGGCAAGGCCCGGGACCTGGCGCGAAATGTGCTGGTTTCGAGCGGCTTTCGAGGAATCAGCGAAAAGATGCGCCTTTCTTGCGGCATCGAGATCGACTTTGAGGCTGTCGATGAGCAGGGCCGCACCTGGCTGTTCGACGTGTCGGGCGCTTTCAGCATCACCCAGCGACCTGGACTACGCCGGACCGACACCCTGTGGAAGGCGCTGGGCAAGGCGGCCGTACTGCACACCTCTGAGCCGGAGGCCCGGTTGGTGCTGCTGACTACCGATCGTCCTGCCCCCAACAGTGCAGGGCATCGAGCGCTGGAAGCAGTCATTGGCCCAGACAAACCGGTCTACGACGTGATCGAAATGCTGGATCCTGCCGACTTGGCCCGACTTGCTGAATTGGCCCGCGGTCAAGCCTGAGCGGACCGCAACCTCTACAGCGAGATGACTTGGCCGCCCTGTTGGGTGGCTTGCCAGCGGAGGGCTTTGCGCTCAGAGAAACCGATCACCCCATTCATGATCAGCGCGATCAGGGCCAGGATGAACACGATTGCGAAAGTGTCGCCGTAGGAGAGCTGGTTGGCCGCGGTGATGAGCCGCTGGCCGAGGCCCCGGCGGGCCGAGAAAATCTCGCCGAACACCACCGCTAGCACCGAGATCACCGCGGCCAGCCGCAGCGCGCCGAACACCGCCGGGGTGATGCCGGGCAGCGTGACTTTGGTGAACAGCTGGCGCTGCGATGCCCCCATGGTGCGGGCCACCAAGTCCAGGTCGGGATCGACCAGCGCCACCGCGGCCTGGGTGGGCACCTGCACGATGAAGAACACGATGATCACGGCCAGGACCACCTTGGAGGTCTCGCCCACGCCGTACACGATCAAGATCAGCGGCAGGAAGGCGATCTTGGGCATGGCGTTGATGATGACGATGAAGGGCCCCATGGTCTTGGCCGCCCGCCGGAAGCGCCCCAAGACGATGCCGATCACCAACCCGAGGATCGAGCCAATGGCGAAGCCGAACAACGCCTCCTTGACGGTGACCCAGAGGTCCTGCCAGAACAGCTTCTCGTGGTAGATCTGGGTGAAGTACTCCCAAGTCTCTCCGGGGCTGGCCCGGAACGTCTCGGGCACATCTGGAAACGGTGTGATACCGGCAATGGAGAATGAGTCCCAGCCGTTCCAAACCACTTCGTAATGCCACAGCGCCCAGATTCCGAACAGAATCGCAATCCGCAGGATTTGGACCGGGATGTCGAGGCGGCGAAGCCGGTAGGCCCAAATGGACTCCTCGGGAATGAGGGCCTCGACCTCTTCCTGGCTGAGAGCGTCGGCCAACCGGATTTGGTCGGCCATGTCGGCTTCCCGAGGCTCGTCGACGTCAGACGATCTCACCGCGCAACTCCTCCCAAATCTTGTGCTCGGTCTCCCGGAACACCGGGTCGAAGCGGAGCTCGTCGATCACCCGAGGCCGGGCCAGATCGACGATGGTGTCCGACTTGATGCGGCCGGGACGAGCGGTCATAACCACCACCCGGTCGGCCAACAGCACGGCCTCTTCCAGGTCGTGGGTCACGAAGATGACCGTCTTGTGGGTCTCATACCAAAGCTCCAGGAACTCGGCCTGGACGGTGAGCCGGGTCTGGGCGTCGAGGGCGCCAAAGGGCTCGTCCATGAGCCACAAGTCGGGGTCGATGGCCAGCGTGCGGGCGATGGCCACCCGCTGGCGCATGCCCTGGCTGAGCTGGGAGGGGAACGCGTCAGCGAAGCCCTCCAGGCGCAGCTTAGCCAGCAATTCCATGGCCCGCTCGCGCCGCTCTCCCCGAGGCACGCCCCGGAACTCAAGCCCGAGCTCGACGTTGCGGCGAGCGGTGCGCCACGGGCTCAACCCAGAGCGGGCCAGCATGTAGCCGATGTCGTCGCTGGGGCCGTTTATCTCTTTGCCGTGACGCATCACCGATCCCCGGGTGGCGCCGATGATTCCGGCCAGCATGTTCAAGATGGTGGTCTTGCCGCAGCCGCTCGGGCCGACCACGGCCACGAACTGGCCGGCGGGAATGGAGAGGTCGATGTCCTGGACGGCGAGCACCGGCTCGTCTTTGGGGTGGTCACCCCCAAAAATGAGGGTGACGTCTTTGAGTTCGACTGCTGGACTCACGACTCCACCATTCGGACACCTTAGTCAGCCCCTCCGGTCGGACGGCCTGACTACAGACCGCCCGACCAGAAGAGGGGTTTGCTAAGGAGAAACCGTGAACTCGTCGAAGTCCTGGGCCTCTTCGAGGATGCCCCGGCCGACCGCGTAATCCACGTTGTTCTGTATCCGGGCCGGCTGGAGGGCGCCGTTGAGCGACAAGCTCCCGATGTTGGAATCGAAAACGGTCTCGGCTACTGCACCTTCCAAGCTGAGGAAGTCTCGCATGTACGCTAAGACCTCTTCACGGTTGGCCGGATTGCGCATGAAGTCCATGGCTTGGCGAGATGCCCTGGCAAAAATGGCCACCGTGTTGGGGTTCTCCTCGGCGAATTGCCGGGAAGTGGTGTTGACCAACGACGGCCAGTCGAGCTCGGTCGGACCATCCCCGGCACGCAGGTTGAACGGGGCGTATCCGATGTCGTCAACCGCGGCCTGGCTCAAGCCGGGTTCAAAGGTGATGGCCCAGTCCACCTCGCCGGACGACAGGGCAGCCAATGTGGTGCCCGACAAGCCGGTGGCGATGTAGGTGGCGCCGTCGGGATCAAGACCGGCAGAGTCGACCAGCTGGCGGGCGATCTGCTCGGCCGCCGCGCCACGGGCCACCACGCCGACGTTGGTGCCCTCAAGCTCCTGCATAGCGCACTGCCAGTCGCCCTGTTCGCAATCGATCGGTCCGAAGTTGTTGGACACCACGATGTCGAAGAAGTGCTTGTCCACCAACTGCTGGAACATCACCACGTCGAATCCAGCGTTGCGGATGCCCAGCATGTTGTCGGGCGTATTGCCCACGAACTGGACATCACCGGCAATCAGCGCGGCGGCGTTGGCCGGTCCGGAGGGACATTGGACGAATTCGCCGGTGACTCCGCGATCGGAGAGGAATCCTTCCTGAACCGCGATATGGGCGATCATGCCGTTGAACGAGGGTGCCTGACAGATGCTGACGGTTGTCGTCTCGGGCACCAGCGCTGCCGGCAATATCACATCGATGCCTGGGCCCACCGCGAACTCGCCGAATTCCTGGGCCTCCGCGAGGATGCCCCGGCCTACGGCGTAGTCCACGTTGTTCTGAATCCGCACCGGGTCGAGTTCGGCGGTCACGGTCATCGAGCCGATGTTCCGGTCGAAGACGTACTCGGCGACGTCAGGATCAAGACCCAAATGGGCGTCCAGTTCCTCCAAGACCGCGTCGCGGTTGTCCGGATTGCGCAGCCACTCCATGGATTCGAGGATCGCCGCTCGGTAATTCAGCACAGTGTTGGGGTTGGCATCCCAGTAGGAACGGGCGGTGATGATCACCGCAGAAGGCCAGTCCAACTCGGTCGGCCCATCTCCGGCCCTCAGCCGGAACGGGGCGTAGCCGATGTCATCGAGCTCGGCTCGGCTCAAGCCGGGCTCAAAGGTGATGGCCCAGTCCACCTCATCGGACTCCAGCGCGGCCAGCGTGGTACCGGCCAGGCCGGTGGCGATGTAGGTGGTGTCGTCGGGGTCGAAACCGGCGGAGTCCAGGAGCTGGCGGGCGATCTGCTCGGCGGCGGCACCCCGGGCCACCACACCCACTCGGGTGCCGTCCAAAACGGCCATCACGCACTCCCAGTCACCCTGCGGGCAGTCGATCTCGCCGAAGTTGTTGGACACCACGATGTCGAAGAAGTGGTTGTCGACGGCCTGGGCAAACATCACCACGTCGAAATCGGCGTTGCGGATGCCGAGCATGTTGTCGGGGGTGTTCAGCGCGATATCAACCTGGCCGGAGACCAGCGCCGCGGCTTGCGCCGGACCGGAGTGGCAGGCCACAAAATCGATCTCGAATCCCCGGTTCTCGGCAAAGCCCCGGTTGGACATCACCTTGGCATAGATCTGCGTGAACGACGGTGCATCGCACACAGTGACCACAGTGTCTTCAGGTGGCCCGATTTCCTCCATGACGACGGCGTCATCTGCGGGGCCATCGCCAGCATCGTCCGCGGCTCCATCGCCGGAGTCGTCGGCCATGTCGTCGCCGTCATCATCCGCGGCTCCATCGCCGGAGTCGTCGGCCATGTCGTCGCCGTCATCATCCGCGGCTCCGTCGCCGGCATCGTCCGAAGGTGCCGACGGCGTGTCGCCCGCCCCCGGATCGTCATCGTCATTACCGCATGCGGTGGCAACGAGCGAAAACGCCAGCAAAATGGCGAAAAGTGAATACAGCCAAGAACGTGCTTTCATTGATCCCCCTCGGGTCCGCGCGAATCGACGCCGTTCAGGGCGATAGTTCAGCACTAATCAATTGGAGGCGCAAGAAATAGACGACTAATCGCCGCTACGCTCCCGGCAGTGCCGGAGAGCAAGCCCCCCAACATTCTGCTGTTGGTATCCGACCAGGAGCGCCAGCGGGACTGGCTGCCCCCCGATGTGCCGCTGCCCGCCCGCCAGCGCTTGCTGGAGCAGTCGCTGGAGTTCCGCCGCCATTACACCCACACCTCGCCGTGCTCACCGTCTCGGGCCACGCTGTTCACCGGGCTGCACATGGACGAGCACGGGGTGACCGAGAACTCCAGCTACCCCAACAACACCCAGCTCTCCACCGACATCCCCACCTTGGGCACTCGGCTGCGAGAGGCCGGCTATCGCACCGCCTACAAGGGCAAATGGCACCTCGAAGCCGCCGCCGAGCCCGATATGGAGGCCTACGGGTTCTCCGATTGGACCGGCAACGACATGGCTTTCTGGGGGCTGCCGGGCAGCGGCACCGAGTTCGACGAGCCCATCGCCGCCGACTCGGCCGCCTGGCTGCGAGACCAGCGCGACGCAACCCAGCCGTGGTTCTTGACCGTGGGCTTGGTGAACCCCCACGACATCATGTGGTTTCCGCTCGACCAGCCCTGGTTCTGGGAGCAAGAGCCCGACTACGTGGCCCAGAGCCGGGAAAAGCTGGATCGGCGCAAATGGGGTCGGGCCACCAACCTGCCGGCCTTCGCCCCCGAGATCGAGCGGTGGTGTACCGAGCTGCCCGAGAATTTTCACGACGACCTCCACACCAAGCCCGAGGTGCACCGCCGGTGGCTGCTGGAGATGGAGCGCAACAGCACCCCGGGGCCGATGGACCCCGGCGACCGCGACCTGTGGCTGCGCCAGCTCGACTACTACGTAAAGCTCCACCAGCTCAGCGACCAATGCCTAGGCGTGATCCTCGACGCCTTGGACGACATCGACCAGTGGGACAACACCGTGGTGGTGTTCACCTCCGACCACGGCGACCAGTGCGGCTCGCACGGGCTGCGCTCCAAGGGACCGTGGAATTACGAGGAGACCATGCGGATCCCGCTGTATATGTCGGCGCCGGGCCTCACTACCGCGGGCACCGCCACCGAGTCGCTCACCTGCCATACCGACCTGGCCGCAACCGTTCTGGAACTGGCTGGGGTAGACGCCTCGGATCTTCCTGGCCAGAGCCTGAGCCCGCTGTTCGATGACCAGTCGGCACTGGTCCGCGACCACATCCTGTTCGCCCAGCGGTGGCCGTGGTACCTGGGGGTGGAGAAGGTTCGCTACGCCTCCTCCGGGGTGTTCGACGGCCGCCACAAGTACTGCCGCTACTACGGCATCGGCGGCGGGATCAGCAACCTCGGCGTGTCGCTGGGCGACTCAATGCTGTTCGGGCCTGATGCCGACTTCGACGACCACGACCACGAGTGGTACGACCACGACGACGATCCTCACGAACTGGTGAATCTGGCCAACGACCGCACTCGGCGCGGTGAGCTGCGGGAGCGGTTTGAGTTGCTAAAGGAGCTAGAGGCGGTGGAGTACGGGGGGTAGCTACTCCAGAGCCATGCCGAATTCGCGGAACTCTTCTAGGAGGACGTCGTCGGCGTCGGGGGCCGGGGGGCCGGGGGTGTAGGTGACTTGGTGGATGGTGCCGGTGTAGGGGAAGGTGCCGTGGCGCTGGTAGATGTCCCACGACACCGGAGAACGCCGGTTGAGGCCGACATCGATGCCCTGCCAAGGCAGAAAGCCGATCATCTGAGGGATGTCGGAGAGCGAGGTCCCAACTTGGCCGTCGGCGCTCACTGAGACGTTCCAGATGCGGCCGCCGGGGGCTTGGACATCGACCACCACCTGCCGGCACTCCCCAGACAGTTCCATGGGATCGGCCATCAGGTACCGGCCAGAGCTGTTGACCACGAAACACACGGCGTCGTTCTCGATGTAGAGCACATAGCCCGATGCCTGGCTGCCGTGGGCCACCAGCACGCCCTGGTCGCCGGGGCGGTGGTGCAAGTCGACTGCGACGGTGAAGTTGCCGCCGGCGATGAGCCGGGACGATCGCAATCGCTCCACTGTGGGCGATCCGGGCAGAATGCGCATCTCCCGAGTCAGCTTGGCGTGCTCGGGCGGCTTCACCGTGCGGAACAGACCAGAGGCCTCATCGAGGGGGAAGACCCGGTTGCGCCAGGCGGCCTCCTCCCAGGCCTCGACCAGTTCAGCCAGCTTCTCGGGCTCGGCGTCGGCCAAGTCATTGCGCTCGTTGAAATCGTCGGCCAGGTTGAACAGCTCCCAGCGGTCGGAGCTGAACGGGGTGTGATGCTCGTGGAAAATGGCCGCCGACCAGCCGTCGCGATAGATGCCCCGATGGCCAATGCACTCGATGTACTGCTCGGTGTGGTCGGAGGGGGCGTTGGGATCATCCAGGGAGTCGGCGAACGACACCCCGTCGGGAGCGTCAGAAGCCTGTCCGTGGCGCTCGGTGGGCACGTCCAGGCCCAGGAGATCGGCCAAGGTGGGCAGCAGATCGGTGATGTGGGTGTACTGATGGCGCAACTCCCCCCCGATCGCCTCGGTGCGGGCCGGCCACGACAACACCATGGGCACCGAATGGCCTCCCCGGTGAGCGGTGATCTTGTACAGCCGGAAAGGGGTATTGCAGGCCATGGCCCAGCCCCGGGGATAGTGGGGCCAGG